>JANQIO010000088.1 GCA_028282105.1 Halieaceae bacterium
GTGGCAGAGCTGCGGGACGGGGGCATCAGTGAATATGAAATTCACCCGGGAGAGTTTGGCAGGCCGGCGGGTTCCCTGGAGGGTCTTGTGGTGGGTAGCAGCGAGGAGTCAGTGCAACTGATTAAGGCCGCGCTGTCCGGCAAGCATGAGCATGCTGCCAATATGGTCATCCTCAACGCCGGCGCAGCGATCTACGTAAGCGGTGTAGCGCCCACCCTCGCGGACGGCGTGCAGATGGCCGATGACGCGGTGGCCAGCGGCGCCGCACTGCAGAAAATCACGGAGCTGAAACAGTTCACCGAGTTCGCCAGCGCATGAGCACACCGACGATTCTTCGGGACATCATTGCCCGCAAGTGGGAAGAGGTGTCTGAGCGGTCCGCCGCCATCTCCCTGTCGGAGCTGGAGTCCAGGGCGCGCGGCCAGGACGGCTGCCGCGGCTTTGCCGGGGCATTGCTGGATACTGCCCGCGAGCGTCCAGCCGTGATTGCCGAGGCCAAGCGCGCCTCGCCGAGCAAAGGCGTGATCCGTGAACACTTCGATCCCGCCGCCATCGCCCGCAGCTATGAAGCGGGTGGCGCCTGCTGCCTGTCGGTGCTGACCGACGTCGATTACTTCCAGGGGGCTGACGCCTATCTGCAACAGGCGCGGGCTGCCTGCGCGCTACCGGTCATCCGCAAGGACTTTATCGTCGACCCCTACCAGGTGCTGGAGGCTCGCGCCCTGGGTGCAGACTGTATCCTGCTGATTGTGTCCGCGCTCGATGACGCGCAGATGGCTGAGCTGAACGCGGCGGCACTGGAGCTGGAGATGGATGTGCTGGTCGAGGTGCATGACCGTGAGGAGTTGGAACGCAGCCTGCCGCTGGGCAATCCGCTGGTGGGCATCAACAACCGCAACCTGCACAGCTTCGATACCCGGCTGGAGACAACCTGGGAGCTGTTGGCGCATATTCCGGAGGATAGGCTGGTGATTACTGAAAGCGGTATTCACTGCCGGGATGATGTGCAGGCCATGCAGGCCCATGGTGTCAACGCCTTCCTGGTGGGTGAGGCGTTCATGCGCGCGGACGACCCCGGCGCGAGGTTGGAAGAGCTGTTCTTTGCGGGCTGAGCAGGCGAGCGCTGCAGCCTGGCTCTTTTGCTGACCTAGTCCTGCAGCGAACTGCGGGCCTGGGCGCTGCGAGACGCATCGTAGACCACGATGGTCTTGCCACTCGCAGTCAGCAGCCCGTCGTCTTCCAGCGTCTTCAGCACACGGCCGGCCATTTCCCTTGAGCAGCCAACAATGCGGCCCAGTTCCTGGCGCGTCACCTTGATCTGCATACCCTCGGGGTGAGTCATGGCGTCGGGCTGCTGGCAGAGATCCAGCAGGGTGTGGGCGATACGGCCGGAGACGTCGACAAACGCGAGGTCTGAGAGCTTGCGGGTGGTGATCCGCAGACGCTGGGACATCTGCTTGCCGATGGCAAACAGGATGTCGGGGAATTGGGCGCGAATCTTGTGGAAGCGCTCGTAGCTTATTTCCGCCACTTCACACTGGGTCTTGGCCTGCACCAGTGCGCTGCGCGGCTCCTCATCGTCGCCAAACAGGCCCATCTCGCCAAAGAAATCCCCGGGGTTCAGGTAGCTCACTACCATGTCGTGGTCTTCATCGTCTTCGACAATCACCGACACGGAGCCATCGAGAATGAAGAACAGGGAATTGCTGACTTCGCCCATGCGGATGATTTGCGACTTGGGCTTGAAATCCTGGCGCTGGCAGTAGCGCAGGAAGTTCTCGATATTGGGAATTGCGTTGAGAATTTGCGGCTTTATCAAACCTGATTCTCCTGAGGATTTATTGGCGTAATAGTAGACTAGTGAAAACTAAAGTAAACAAATACCGGTTTCGGTAATACTAACCAACTCTCAAGGACTTACGCACCATGGAAGCAACGATCAAGTGGGTGGATAACGCCATGTTCCTGGCTGAATCCGGCAGCGGGCACAGCGTGGTAATGGATGGTCCGCCCGATCACGGCGGCCGCAACCTCGGCCCGCGGCCCATGGAAATGTTGCTGATGGGGCTTGGCGGTTGCTCGGCATTCGATGTTATGTCGATGCTGAAAAAGTCGCGCCAGGATGTCGCGGACTGCCGCGCCGAGCTGAGCGCTGAGCGCGCCGATGCTGTGCCTGCCGTGTTCACCAGGATTCACCTGCACTTTGTGGTCAGCGGCCGCGGGCTGAAGGAAAACCAGGTGGCCCGTGCAGTCGCTTTGTCGGCGGAGAAATACTGCTCCGCCAGCATCATGATGGAGGCGGCAGGGGTCGAAGTGACTCACAGTCACGAGATAGAAGAACTCACCCAGGCCTGAACTCAGACCCGGTAGCTGCTGTCGGTCATCAACCGCGAAACCGTCGCCATGGTGCGCTTGAGCGATTCCGGGAACTCCTCACCGCCCGCCTCCAGCGCCGCTTCCCCGTGGCGACGCTCGTCTTCGAGCATTTGCTCGACGATACGGCGGCTGCGCTGGTCATCTTCCGGCAGGCGCTCTAGGTGATCTTCCAGGTGACGACAGACGCGGTCTTCAGTGGCGGCGACAAAGCCCAGGCTCCAGCGGTCGCCGGCCAGGCCGGCTGCGGCGCCCAGGGTAAACGACAGGCCGTACCAGACCGGGTTAAGCCGGCTGGTGTGGCTGCCGAGCTGCTTGAGTCGCTCTTCGCACCACACCAGGTGGTCAATTTCTTCAGCCGCCGCCTGTTCCATTTCGTCGCGCACATCGGCAAGCCGGGCCGTGAGTGCCTGGCCCTGGTAAAGCGCCTGGGCACAGACTTCACCGGTATGGTTTACGCGCATCAGGCCAGCGGCATGGCGGCGCTGCTGTTCGCTCAGTTCCGCTTCCTCGGTGCCCTGCGCCGGGGAAGGCCGTCCCGCCTGGTTGGCCTCACCCCCCAGAGTGCGCAGCACCTGGTCGGCGTTGTCGATTATGCGATCCAACAGTGTGAGCTTGCGCCTTTCCATACTCGCTATTGTAGCGGAACGCCCGGCGCCGGTGTCAGCCCTCGCGGGCGATGGCGCGCCAGCCGATGTCGCCGCGGTAAACCGCGCCTTCCCAGCTGATGCGCTCGACGCCGGCGTAGGCAGCGTTGCGGGCCGCGCCGATGGAATCCCCCAGCGCCGTGACGCACAGCACCCGGCCGCCACTGGTCACAATGTCATCGGCGGACATCGCTGTGCCGGCGTGGAACACCTTGGTTTGCGCATTGTCTGCCCCATCCAGGCCGCTGATAGCAAAGCCCTTGCCGTAGCTGCCGGGATAACCCCCGGCGGCCATCACCACGCCCATGCTCGGGCGCGGGTCCCAGTCGGCGCTGCTTTCATCCAGGCGGCCATCCAGGGCGGCCTCGCAGAGAGCGCAGAGGTCCGACTGCAGACGCATCATGATGGGCTGGGTTTCCGGGTCGCCGAATCGACAGTTGAACTCGATAACGCGCGGGCTGCCGTCACCGGAGATCATGAGGCCGGCGTACAGGAAGCCGGTGTAGGGCATACCGTCCGCCGCCATGCCGGCTACGGTAGGTTGGATAACCTCGTCCATGATGCGTTGGTAGACTGCATCGGTCACTACCGGGGCCGGCGAATAGGCGCCCATGCCACCGGTATTGGGCCCGGTGTCGCCCTCGCCAATGCGTTTGTGATCCTGGCTGGTCGCCATGGGCAGTACGTTGCTGCCATCCACCATTACGATGAAGCTGGCTTCTTCGCCCTCCAGGAAATCCTCGATCACCACCCGGCAGCCGGCCTCACCGAAGGCGTTGCCGGAGAGCATATCGCGCACGGCCTCTTCGGCCTGGGCCAGGGTCTCGGCGACGATAACGCCCTTGCCGGCGGCCAGGCCGTCGGCCTTCACCACGATGGGTGCACCGCGCTCTCGCAGATAGGCCAGCGCCGGTTCGACTTCGGTGAAATTCTGGTAGGCGGCGGTGGGGATGCTGTGCCGCGCCAGGAAATCCTTGGTAAAGGCCTTGGAGCCCTCTAGCTGGGCCGCCGCGGCCGAGGGGCCAAAGCAGCGCAGGCCGCGCTCAGTGAAGAAATCAACGATCCCATCCACCAGCGGCGCCTCGGGCCCGACGATGGTCAGTCCCACCCCGTGCCCGGTGCAGAAATCCGCCAATGCGGCGAAGTCACCCGCAGAGAGGTCGACGTTTTGAACGGTGGGTTCGCGCGCCGTGCCGGCGTTGCCAGGGGCGACGAATACCGTGGCGACCTGCGGCGACTGCGCGGCCTTCCAGGCCAGGGCATGTTCGCGGCCGCCGTTGCCAATAACCAGGACGTTCACTCCGGCTTCCTCGCTCAGTGACGGAAGTGGCGCATGCCGGTGAAGACCATGGCCATACCGTGTTCGTCCGCGGCGGCAATCACTTCCTCATCACGAATCGAGCCGCCGGGTTGGATGACCGCGCTGATGCCGACGGCAGCCGCGTTGTCGATGCCATCCCGGAAAGGGAAAAAGGCGTCGGAGGCCATCACCGAGCCCTTGACCTCCAGACCTGCATGCTCGGCCTTGATAGCGGCGATGCGTGCAGAGTTCACCCGGCTCATCTGGCCGGCGCCGACGCCAATTGTCTGGCCGGCAGCGGCATAGACAATGGCATTGGATTTCACGAACTTGGCGACTTTCCAGGCGAACAGCAGGTCCTGCATTTGCTCGGCATCGGGCTGCGTGCGGCTCACCACCTTCAGGTCGTCAATGCCGACCATGCCCAGGTCGCGGTCCTGCACCAGCAGGCCGCCGTTGACGCGCTTGTAATCCAGCGCCGGGCTGGCGCCTGGCCAGGCACCACAGCGCAGCACTCGCACGTTTTCCTTGGCGGCGGTGGCGGCCAGGGCGTCGGCGCTGATTTCCGGCGCAATGATCACTTCCACGAACTGCTTGTCGATAATGGCCGCCGCGGTTTCCGCATCCAGCTCCCGGTTGAAGGCGATGATGCCGCCAAAGGCGGATTCCGGATCGGTGGCAAAGGCGCGCTGATAGGCTTCCAGCAGGCTGGTGCCTACCGCGACGCCGCAGGGGTTGGCGTGCTTGACGATGACACAGGCCGGCGCGTCGAAGCTCTTGACGCATTCCAGTGCGGCATCGGTGTCGGCCACGTTGTTGTAGGACAATGCCTTGCCCTGCAGCTGCTCCGCCGTCGCAATGCCGGCTTCCGCCGGGTTCGCTTCCCGGTAGAAGGCTGCGGCCTGGTGGGGGTTTTCGCCGTAACGCATTTCCTGGACTCGATGAAACTGGGTGGAGAAAGTGCGTGGGAAGGCCTCGCTGCCGCCCTCCACCAGCCTGCCAAAGTGGTTGGCGATGGCGCCGTCGTAGGATGCGGTGTGCTCGTAGGCGCGAACCGCCAGGTCGAAACGGGTGCGATAGCTGAGGCTGCCATTGTTCGCCTGCAGCTCTTCGACGATACAGGGATAGTCACCGGCGTTAACCACAATGCTGACAAAGCGGTGATTCTTGGCGGCGGCGCGCACCATGGTCGGGCCGCCGATGTCGATATTCTCTACGGCGTCTTCGAAGCTGCAGTCGGGCTTCGCCACGGTCTGCTCGAAGGGGTAGAGATTGACGACCACCATGTCGATAGCGTCGATGCCATGCTCGGCCATCACCGCGTCATCGGTACCGCGCCGGGCCAGGATGCCGCCGTGTACTTTCGGGTGCAGGGTTTTTACCCGGCCATCCATCATCTCCGGAAAGCCGGTGTAGTCGGCAATCTCGGTCACGTCTATACCGGCGTCGCTCAGCAGGCGATAGGTGCCGCCGGTGGAGAGCAGCTCTACGCCCTGCTCGGACAGTGCACGGGCAAAATCCTCGATACCGGTTTTGTCGGATACGCTGATCAGTGCGCGCCGAACCGGAACAAGATCGGTGTCAGTCATGAAGGGGTCCAGTTTTTGGGCCAGTGTCTAGAAAAGCGCCGCCGGGTGGATCAGGCGCCGTTGTCGGTCAGCAGGCCGTATTGTTTGAGTTTCTTGCGCAGGGTACCGCGATTGAGACCCAGCATCTGGGATGCCTTGGTCTGGTTGTTGCGTGTGTACTGCATGATTTCCTCGAGCAGCGGCGCTTCGACTTCCGCCAGCACCATCTGGTACACCTCACTGCCCAGCTGCCCTTCCAGTTCTTCCAGATATGCGCGTACCGCGAGGCGCACGCTCTGGCGCAGGCTGGTGCCCTTGCCGTTGCCGCTATCGGCGGGCAGGTCCAGTGATGTGCCCGGCGTCCGTTCCGACAGGGTTTCCCCCACTCTCATGCTGCCAACTCCTCAAACGTGTTGTCGTCAAAATAGAAATGTAGCGCGGCTTCTTGCTCAGCGGCGCTTTCCAGCTGGTTGAACTGGCGGCGGAAGGCCTCAGCCCCCGATGCCTGCTGCAGGTACCAGCCTATGTGTTTGCGCGCGATACGCAGGCCCATGTATTCCCCATAAAAGTCGTGCAGGCCGCGCAGGTGTTCCAGCATGATTGCGGCCTTCTCTTCCCGGCCGGGCTCTGCCAGCAGCTCGCCGGTCGCCAGGTAATGGGCCACCTGGCCACAGAGCCAGGGTGCGCCCTGGGCCGCGCGTCCAATCATGATGCCGGCGGCACCGGTGCGCCTCAGCACCTGGCCGGCCTGCTGTGCGGTGGTGATATCGCCATTGGCAAACACCGGCAGCTCAACTGCGGCGCAGATGTCGGCGATGGTGTCGTACTCCGCCTCGCCGTTGAAACGGCAGGCGCGGGTGCGACCGTGAACGGCCAGAGCGGCGATGCCGGCGTCCTCGGCGATGCGCGCTACGGTGACGCCATTGCGCTGCTCCGGCGACCAGCCAGTGCGAATCTTCAGGGTCACAGGTACGTCTACCGCGGCGGTGACTGCTTCGAGAATACCGCGTACCAGGTCTTCATCGCGCAGCAGTGCGGATCCAGCCGCCTTCTTGCAGACTTTCTTGGCCGGGCAGCCCATATTGATATCGATGATCTGGGCGCCCAGCTCGACGTTGCGGCGCGCAGCGTCTGCCATCATCTCCGGGTCGCCGCCGGCGATTTGCACGGAGCGCGGCTCGCACTCGTGGCTGTGCACCAGGCGCGCGCGGGACTTGCGGGTATTCCAGAGGCGGGTATCGCTGGTCACCATCTCCGAGACAACCAGGCCGGCGCCGAGGCGTTTACAGAGACGCCGAAAGGGTAGATCCGTGACTCCGGCCATCGGTGCGAGAGCGACATTGTTGTCCAATTTGTAAGGACCGATGGCGACCATTCAGCGGAGTGTCCGGAGTGCGGAAAAGGGGCGATATGATACTCGCAAGCCCTGGAGGCTCCAAGGGGAATTGCGGATTTTTTGATCAGTTTGCCTGGGCCGTCACAGGCTCCAGGCGGGCCACATAGTTCACCGCGTCGCGGCCCGGATCAGCCAGTGCCAGGGACACCTGGATCTCGCTGTTGGGCGGCAGGCGCAGGGGGGCGGAGCTATGCAGGTACTCCGCCGGGAGGAAGGCGCGCCGTGCCCGCGGCTCGCCCTGGCGATTGGTAAATCCCAGCACCAGCAATGGCAGGGGCGCGGCTTCATCCGCCCGATTGCGAATCATCGCGTCCAGGCGCAGTGCGCCGGGGGCATCCGGGTGCGGGCGGATGACAAGGTTGGCCAACTGCAGTGCCTCGCGGGAGCGCTGAGCCTCCAGAGTCGGCAGATAGAGCTGCGTTGCCAGCACCACCAGCAGCGCCAACAGAATAGTCCACGCGCTCCAGGCTACAGGTCGACGGCTGTCCGGCAGCTCCGCTGCCGCCATCGGTTTTACCTCCAGCTCGAGAATAGGGTGAGGGCCTTCATCATCGGGCAGGGTCGGCGGAATGAAGTCGACCTCGCCACGTATGCCGTCGAAAATTTGCAGGCAGCTGCCGCAGCGTACCCGCCCGCCGGCCTGCTCGAGCTGGGCGGGCGACACATGGAAGCTGGCTTCGCAGTACGGACAGGTGGTGAGTTGGGGTTCAGTCATGTGCCTGCCTTCCGGCCAGGGCCACCCAGCCGTCCTGCTCGCGGGCGACTTCCAGTGCCATCGGATAAGCGGCGCGCAGCTGCTCCACCTGCTCCAGCAGCACGCCCGATAACAGCAGGGTGGCGCCGGGTCTCAGCAGCCCCGTGAGCACCGGGGCCAGGGCGCACAGCGGTCCGGCCAGGATATTGGCCACCAACAGGTCCGCGGGCGCCGGCTCGCCCAAGGCGTCCGGGTGGCAAACCACGAGACTGCCGGCGGCAATGTGGTTGCGCTCGGCGTTAGCCCAGGTGGCAGCGAGCGCCTGCGGGTCGGTATCAGTGGCAAGCAGGGAATCGGCACCCAGGCGCAGGGCCGCGATGCCGAGCACGCCGGAGCCGCAGCCAAAGTCCACCACCCGGTCGCCGGGTGCAACCCGCGCCGCCAGCTCACCCAGGCACATGGCGGTGGTGGGGTGGGTGCCGGTTCCGAATGCCAGACCCGGGTCGAGCATGATGTTGATCGCTTCCGGCTCCGGCGGCGTCAGCCAGGAGGGGCAGAGCCACAGGCCCTGGGCGAACTGGCGCGGCTGGTAGTGCTGCATCCACTCCCGCTCCCAGTCCTTGTCTTCAAGAATCTCGGCGCGCAGACCTGCCCGGTAGCTTGCGGGCATTTCTGCGCGCAATTGCTCAAGGTCGGTATCGGCCGGGAACAGCCCGCTCACGCGCGTTTCCTGCCACAGGGTTTCCCCGGGCTCTGCCCCGGCGAACAGCGGCTGGTCGGCATTGTCTTGCAGGGTGACCGCGGCGGCGCCAAGGCCGAGCAGGGCGTCCTCCGCAGCGGGTGCCAACTCGGCCCGGGTGTCGAGCCGCACTTGAAACCAGGCCACGGTGGCAGTGCTCAGCCGGCCAGGCGCTTTTCGAGGTAATGAATGCTGACTCCGCCGCGAGCGAAGGCGGAATCGCGCACCAGTTCCCGGTGCAGATCAGCATTGGTGCGAATACCTTCCACCACCAACTCTTCCAGGGCCTGGCGCATGCGGGCCAGGGCGACCTCGCGGGTCTCCCCGTAGCTGATGATCTTGGCAATCAGCGAATCGTAGTGGGGCGGAACGGAATAGCCGCCATACAGGTGGGAGTCAACCCGGATGCCGTTGCCGCCGGGGGCGTGGAAATGGCTCACCGGGCCCGGGCTGGGCATGAAGGTGCGGGGGTCTTCGGCGTTGATGCGGCACTCGAAAGCATGGCCGTGGAACGTCACGTCCTCCTGGGCGAAAGACAGCGGCATGCCGCTGGCTACCCGGATTTGTTCCTTGACGATATCGATGCCGGTGATCATTTCCGAGACCGGATGTTCAACCTGCACCCGGGTGTTCATCTCGATGAAGTAAAAACCGCCGTCCTCGTACAGGAACTCGAAGGTGCCGGCACCGCAGTAGCCGATTTCCTTGCAGGCGTTCACGCAGGCCGTGTAGACCGCTTCGCGGGCCTCATCGGGAATGCCCGGCGCCGGTGCTTCCTCCAGCACTTTCTGGTGGCGCCGCTGCAGGGAGCAGTCGCGGTCGCCAAGATGAATGGCATTGCCGTGGCTGTCGGCCAGCACCTGCACCTCGACGTGGCGCGGGTTTTCGAGGAATTTCTCGATATAGACCTTGTCGCTGCCAAAGGCGGCGGCTGCCTCGGATTGGGTGACAAATACGGCGTTGAGCAGGGCTGCCTCGCTCTGCACCACCCGCATGCCGCGGCCACCGCCACCGGCAGCGGCTTTGATGATCACCGGGTAGCCGATGCGGCGGGCAATCTCCAGGGTGCGGTCGCTGTCTTCGTCCAGCGGGCCATCGGAACCCGGTACCGTGGGCACACCGGAGGCCTTCATCGCCTCGATGGCCGAGACCTTGTCGCCCATCAGCCGAATAACGTCGGCGCTGGGGCCTATGAATGTGAAGCCGCTCTTCTCCGCCTGCTCGGCAAAATCGGCGTTCTCTGCCAGGAAACCGTAGCCGGGATGGATGCCAACCGCATCCGTCACTTCTGCGGCGGAGATAATGGCGGGTATGTTCAGGTAGCTTTCGGTGGACGGCGCCGGGCCGATACACACCGATTCGTCAGCCAGCTTGACGTGCATAAGCTCGCGGTCGGCCTGGGAATGCACGGCCACGGTCTTGATGCCCAATTCCTTACAGGCGCGCAGCACCCGCAATGCGATCTCACCACGATTGGCGATAACGACTTTATCCAACAAAGGCATGCTGTTGTCCCCGCGGTCAGACGATGGTGACCAGCGGCTGGTCGAATTCCACTGCCTGGCCGTTCTCCACCAGGATGGCCTCGACGGTGCCGGCCTTGTCGGCCTCGATCTGGTTCATCATTTTCATGGCTTCCACTATGCAGATCACGTCGCCCACCTTGACGTGTTGGCCCACCTCGACAAAGGACGGAGAACTGGGCGACGGGGCGCGATAGAAGGTGCCGACCATGGGCGATGTCACCACGTGGCCGCTGAGCGTTTCCGTGTCAGCGGCTCCACTGTCGCCGGGCTCCGCTTCGGCCACTGCCGGCGCCGGTGCCGGCACGGCCGCCGGGGGCGGCGCGGTTGGGGCTGCAGCGTATTGCATGGGCATGGCGGCGGGTGCGCCGCTGTTGCGGCTTATGCGCACCGACTCTTCGCCTTCCTTGATCTCGATCTCATCGATATTGGACTCTTCGAGAAGCTCGATCAGCTTTTTGACTTTGCGGATGTCCATTGGCCAATCCTCAGATGTTATCTAGTTGTGTGATGGCGGCTGTCAGTGCCAGCTCATACCCCTTGGCGCCAAGGCCGCAGATCACGCCAGCGGCGATATCGGAGAAGTAGGAGTGGTGGCGAAAGCTCTCACGCGCATGCGGATTCGACAGGTGTACTTCAATAAAAGGTATGTTGACCGCCAGCAGCGCGTCGCGCAGGGCGACGCTGGTGTGGGTGAACGCTGCCGGATTGATAATGATGAAGTTGACACCCTCATGGCGCGCATCCTGGATGCGCTCCACCATTTCGTACTCGGCATTGCTTTGCATGGCCAGCAGGTGGTGGCCGGCGTCCAGGGCCTGTTGCTGCAGGATCTGGTGGATGTCTGCCAGGCTGGCTGTGCCGTAGATCCCCGGTTCACGCTCACCCAGCAGGTTGAGGTTCGGTCCATTGAGGACCAGGATCGTTGCCATGCCAATGTGCCTCGCTAAGCGCGTACAAGCCGGCATTGTGCATAGAAGGCGCGTTGGCGTCTAGCCAAAAAGTGTTAAAAAGGGCAAGTTGACGCCAGATACATGCATTTTCGCGGACGTTCGCGCGCTTTTCTGGTGGTCTCTGGAGTGGGGAAGGCGCCTGTCAGCGTTCTGCGAGGCTGGGTGTTTCGGCCCGGGCCAGGGCATCCAGGACGATGCCGGGGGTGAGTAGCTGCGGCAGTACCTCGGGCTCGCTGCCCGGTTGCCCACTGTAGACCAGGTACAACGGCACCCCGTTGCGGCCAAAGCGCGCCAGGAAGGCGGCGATATCGGCATCGTAGTCGGTCCAGTCCACCACCATGTATTCCATGCCCATTGCGGCCATGGCCTCTTCCACCCGGTGGGCCCCGAGAGTGCCTTTCTCATTGGCAATGCAGGTAATGCACCAGTCCGCGGTGACATTCACGAACACCGGGGTGCCGGCATCCAGCAGGGATGCCAGGCGTTGTTCTGACCAGGCCGACTCTGCACCCGGATCAGCGCCGGCGCGACTGTCCAGGGCATCGCTGGGAATCACCGCCAGGGCGCCCAGCAGGGCGGCTGCCCCGGCCCAGCGCCCCCAGGGCCGGTAGCGCCAGAGCCACAGGCCCAGGGCCAGGGCCAGCATGCCCGCCAGCAGCACGGCCATGGTGGACACGCTGGTCTGGCGACCGCTGACCCACAGCAGCCAGATGGCCGTGGCATACAACGGGAACGCCAGCAGTTGTTTGAAGGTCTCCATCCAGGCCCCGGGCTTGGGCATCCGCGCGCGCAGGGCCTTGCTGTAACTCAGCAGCAGCATGGGTGCGGCCATACCGCTGCCCAGCGCCGCAAACACGGCCAGTGCCACCGGTGCAGGCTGGGTGACCGCGAAGCCCAGAGCGGTTCCCATAAACGGGGCAGTGCAGGGGCTTGCTACCACAGTGGCGAGGACGCCGGTAAAAAAGGAGCCTGAGTAGCCGCCCCGTTCCGCCAGCTGGCTGCCCATGCCCATAAAGCCCGCTCCCAACTCAATAAGCCCGGACAGTGAGAGACCCATGATGAAGAACAGGTAGGCCAGCAAGGCTACAAAACGCGGCTCCTGCAGCTGGAAGCCCCAGCCCACGGCGGCGCCGGCCTGCTGCAGGGTGATCAGCACGGCTGCCACCAACAGGAAGCTGGAGACGACGCCAACGGCATATACCCAGCCGTGCACATGCTTGCTGTGCTCGCTACCGGTGGCAAAGCTGAAGACTTTCAGCGACAGCACCGGGAACACGCAGGGCATCAGGTTAAGTATGCTGCCGCCGACGAAGGCCAGCAGCAGCATGTAGAAGAGGCCACTGATGCTGAGGGGCTGGGCGGGGTTGGCGGTGTTGCTCTCGCTGGCGTCGGGCCGAGTGTTGCTCGGCGCTGCCGCAGCGATGGTGCGCTGGGTAAAGTCGATCTCGAAGCTCTCTCGGCGCGGGGGATAGCACAGGCCGGCATCAGCACAGCCCTGGGAGCTTATCTTCAGGGTGCCGCGATCGGTCGGGCCGCGATCGGTCGGGCCGCCCAGCGCCAGGTTGATATCGGCGAAATGATAGTGCACCTGGGAGATGCCGAAGTACTCGTCCTCGCGGGTCACGCTCTCGGAAAACGTGGGGGTCAGCTCGACCGGCCCGGAAGCCGTGTCCAGCTTGAATTTGAAGCGCTTCTGGTAAAGGTAGTAGCCATCTTCGATCTGCCAGTACAGTCGGATGGACCGCTCATCGAGCACCTCGATGGCCAGTTTGTAGGCCTCTTCCACCGGCAGGAAGTCCACCTCCGGCTGCACCTGCTCAACACCAGGCAGTGCGACGCTGGGCGGGGACAGGTCCTGTGCCCAGGCGGTGGAAAATGGCAGCTGCAGGGACAAAAGCACTAACAGCGTTGTCAGTCGTTGCATCAATCTATTCTCTGTGGGTACGGCCTTGGACAGGATTACCCGCGGAAGTTTCATCGGATTTTACCGATGTTGGGCACTGGCAGCATCTCTACCTGCCGCCCGCGCTCCGGCACTTCATCGGCGCGAATAGGGCGACTCACCGCAGAAGGCACCGGTGCACTGCCCGGAATGGTATAGTGTCGCCCCACTCGAGGATTCAATCGATGCGTTTTTTCAGATTCCTGCCGCTGGTCGCAGTTTTTCTCAGTTTGCCCTGCTGGCCGGTGGATGTCGGCGATGCTTGGATGCGGGCCATGCCACCTGGCCAGCCGACGGCGGCCGCCTACCTGACCTTGCGCAACCCGGCACAAAGCACGGTTACGCTGCTTTCTGCAGCGACACCCCTGGCCGGTAAGGTGGAGATCCACGAGTCCCTTCAGCAGGATGGCAGATGGCGCATGCGGCGCCTGGCAGACCTGCCCATCCCGGCGGGCGGGACGGCTACCCTGGCGCCCGGTGGTGCCCACCTGATGATGTTCGACATGCAGCAGCCGCTACGTGAGGGTGACACCCTGCCGCTGACGCTTGAGTTCGACAGCGGGGAATCCATTGACGTGAGTATCGAGGTACGCGCCATCGGCGCGGGCAGCGGGCATCAACACCACTAGACCCACCGGCCATCGGCGGCCATACGCGAGGTAGCACAGATCATGTTGGAAGGAATCCGCGAATCCTGGAATGCAATGCGGGAAAAGCTGTCCATGGCCGCGCCGGACGGCGGCTGGCTGAGGGGGATTGCCGGTGCTTTCGGGGTCTACCTGCTGGTCACGCTGTTGCTGGGCATGTACTGGAGCCTGGCGCCCGCCGAGTTTGACGTCGAGGAGAACGCGGCGCAGTTCGCCGCCGAAAACGCGAGCCAGGTCGTTACCGGCACCGTGACCAGCACCACCCTGATAGCCGTGGCGGAAACCCTGCTGGACAAGCCGGGCGGATTTATTCGCAACGACCTGTTTCCGCCGGGCCTGTGGCTCGACAACATGCCCAACTGGGAGTACGGAGCGCTGATCCAGGTGCGGGATCTGGCGCGGGCCATGCGCGAGTCCTACAGCCGCTCCCAGTCCCAGTCCAAGGAAGACCCGGACCTGGCCGAGGCCGAGCCGCTGTTCAACTTCAAGACGAACTCATGGATGCTGCCACCCTCGGAGCGCGAGTACCGGGCCGGCATTCGCCGCATGGAAAGCTATGCCCTGCGGCTGGCGGACAGCGCCTCGCGGGATGCCCAGTTCTATGCCCGCGCCGACAACCTGGCCTACTGGCTCGCCACGGTGGAGACGCGCCTTGGCAGCCTATCTCAGCGGCTCACCGCCAGCGTTGGCCAGCGCCGTATCAATACCGACCTGGCGGGGGACAGCCAGGCAACCCAGGCTACACCGACGCCTGATGACAGTGTGGTACGCACGCCCTGGCTGGAAATTGACGATGTGTTCTATACCGCCCGCGGCTCTACCTGGGTGCTTATTCACTTTCTGCGCGCGGCGGAAGTAGATTTTGCCCAGGTGCTGGAAGACAAGAATGCCCGTATCAGCCTGCAGCAGATTATTCGCGAGTTGGAAGCCACCCAGCAGACGGTGTGGAGCCCGATAGTCCTGAATGGGTCGGGGTTTGGCCTGGTGGCCAACCACTCCCTGGTAATGGCCTCCTATATCAGCCGGGCCAATGCCGCCATTATCGACCTGCGCCGACTGTTATCCGACGGCTGACCGGCTGGCTGCTATAACGACCGCTTAGTCCCGATGCCGATAGCGCAGGCGGGTGCCAGTGTCCAGTGACAGGCGAATCTCTTCCGCGCTGAGTGCTTCCGGGAAATAGGTACCGGACACCTTGGCGTCGATGAGGCTGGCGCCTTCGAGATTGGTATCGCGAAAGTCTATACCGCGCAGGTCGCTGTTGCGGAAGTAGGAGTCGCTGAAATCCAGGCCGGCAGCATCCATGTTGCGAAGGTCGCGGCCGCGATAGTCACCGCTCTTTAGTCGGCTGGTGTCCAGCCTCTGGCGCTGCTCATTGAACTCCCGGATGTCCTCGTTCCGCAGTAGCAGGTAGAGCGGGTCGTCGCTGATGGTGGGTTTGCTCATGGTGGTCGCCCGGAGTACGCAATAAGCTATAGGTTAACCAAGCTCCTCCAACATGCCCAGACCAGATGCGCTCTTGAAACCGGCTACTGATACTCACACTGCTGAACCCGTGCGAGCCACGACCCGCGGATTCCTGCTGACGCGCCAGTGGCGCGACAGCGAGGCGGGCGTGGAGCTCGAGCTGTGGTTGTCGACCGACGCGGGCGCTCGCAAACTCCAGGTGCCAGCCCAGGAGGTGCTGTTCTTCCTGCCTACTGCCGAAGCGGAAGCTGCCCAATCAGTGCTCGGCAGGGATTTCGCGCCACGGCTGGAAGCACTGCCCCTGCGTGATTTCCACATGCAGCCGGTGACGGGTTTTTACTTTCGCAGCCAACGTCAGCTACGGCAGGCTCGCGACCGCTTACAGGAGGCCGGCTTTGACCCATTGGAGGCCGACCTCAACCCCGCTGATCGCTACCTTATGGAGCGTTTCGTGCGCGGTTCGCTGGCCTACCCCACACAGGGCCCGGTGCAGGTGCGCAGCGCCGAGTACCGACCGCAGCTGCGTATGCTGTCGCTGGATATAGAAACCGCCATTGATCGCCTGGAGCTATACAGCATCGGGCTCTACGCGGTCGACGGCGACACGCCCGTGCGCAAGGTACTGATGCGCGGCGAGCACAGTAGTCTGGACTACGTGGAGTGCTGCGGCAGCGAAGCCGACCTGCTGTCCCGCTTCCTCGCCTGGATGGCGGAGTACGACCCCGACATCATCATTGGCTGGAATGTGATCAACTTCGACCTCTGGTACCTGCAGCGCGTGGCGGACAAGCTGGGCCGCACACTGCCCCTGGGACGGGATGGGCGACCTTGGCACTGGCGGGAACTGGACGATGATGGAGAGCGTCGCGCGGTGCAGATTCCCGGGCGCGCGGTGCTGGACGGCGTCGACATGCTGCGCACTGCCACGTATCGCTTCGAGAGTTTCTCGCTGGAGTCGGTGAGCCGGGAACTGCTGGGGGAGGGCAAGCTGCTGCACGGCAGCCAGCGCGGCAAGCAGATCACCGATTTGTTCCTGGACGACAAGGATGCCCTGGCCGAGTACAACCTGCGCGATTGCGAGCTGGTATGGGATATTTTTGAGACCACGCGGCTGCTGGACTTTGCCGTGGCGCGCAGCCAGATGACCGGGCTTGCCATCGACCGGCAGGGCGGCTCGGTGGCGGCCTTCGACTTTCTCTACCTGCCGCGCCTGCACCGGGCCGGCTTCGTGGCGCCCAACGCCAGTCGCGAGCAGATCGCCAGCCCGGGTGGCTTTGTGCTGGACTCGGAGCCTGGCATCTATCGCGACGTGTTGGTGCTGGATTTCAAGAGCCTGTACCCGAGCATCATTCGCACCTTTCGTGTCGACCCCATGGGGCTGGCGGTGGGCACCGCCGACGACGTCGCCATTGATGACACCATCGAGGGTTTTATCGGCGGCCGTTTCTCCCGCGAGCAGCACCTGTTGCCGGATATTATCGAGGAGCTCTGGACGCTCAGGGATGCCGCCAAGGCCAGCGCTGACCAGGCTCAGTCACAGGCTATTAAGATCATCATGAATTCCTTCTATGGAGTGCTGGGTACACCCGGATGCCGCTTTTTCGACGCGCGGCTGGCCAGTTCCATCACCCGGCGCGGGCACCAGATCATCCAGCAGACCCGCGACCAGATAGAGGCGCTGGGCGATCACGTAATCTACGGCGATACGGATTCGGTGTTTGTCGCCGTTGCCGCTCGCGAAGGTGTTAGCGCGGCGGAGCGCGGCCGCTGGCTGCAACAGGAGTTGAACCGCTGGTGGCGGACGCGCCTCGCTGAAGAGTTTCGGCTGGACAGCGTCCTTGAGCTCGAGTTCGAGACGCATTTCACCAAGTTTCTGATGCCCACCATGCGTGGCTCGGATAAGGGCAGCAAGAAGCGGTACGCTGGCGTGGTTGAAGGTCAGGCCGGGACGGAGCTGGTATTCAAGGGGCTTGAGAACGTGCGTACCGACTGGACCAGGCTGGCCAGGGAATTCCAGAGTGAGTTGTATCGCCGGGTGTTCGCCGAAGAGGACTTCGAAGACTATGTGCTGGCGTTGGCAGAACAGGTTGAGGGTGGCGCGCTGGATGGCAAGCTGGTTTACCGCAAGCGGCTGCGCCGCAAACTCGATGACTATCAGCGCAACGTGCCGCCCCACGTGCAGGCGGCTCGACTGACCCGGGACCGGGGTGGCCTGCCGCCGTCACGGGGTGACTGGGTGGAGTATGTGATCACCACCGCCGGTGCAGAGCCCGCTGATGACCCGCGCGCCCCGCTGGACTACCAGCACTATATCGAGCGGCAGTTAACGCCGGTGGCCGACGGTATCCTGCATTTCCTGGACACCAGCTTTGCCGAGATCTGCGGCAAACAGCAGTCGCTGTTCTGAGCCGCTCCGGCTAGCCGCGGTCAGCGGCCTGCTCCGCGGTGCCAAAGAACTCGCGCAACACCTCGTCGTGTTCGCTGGCGGACAGGCGCGGTCCAAAGCGAGACACGACCCGGGCGGCGGCGAGGCTGGCAAAGCGGCCGGCGGTCTCGAAATCCCTGCCGTGGGTGATGGCGTAGAGGAAGGCGCCAGCGAACATATCACCGGCGCCGTTGGTGTCGACGGCCTCGGTGGGCGTGCCTTCCACCTCGATCAGCCGCTCGCCATCGAAAAGCAGGGCGCCGCGGGCGCCGAGAGTGATGGCGAATCGGCGCGACACCTGCCTCAGGGCGTCGGCGGCCTGGGCGATGTTTTCGCAGCCAGCCCAGCTCAGTGCTTCCGCTTCGTTACAGAACAGCAGGTCCACGCCGTGCTCCCCTAACATCTCCTGGAGACCGTCGCGGAAGAACTCCACCATGCCCGGGTCGGAAAAGCTGAGCGCCGTTGCCACGCCGTGGGCGCGGGCGTGCTCACGCGCGGCGATCGCCGCCGCCCGGCCGGTGGGTGAGGTCACCAGATAGCCTTCCATATACAGGTATTCGGAGGCTTCGATGGCCTTCGGTACCAGTTCCGAAGCTGCCAGCGTTTCACTGATGCCCAGGAAGCTGTTCATGCTGCGTTCGGCGTCCGGTGAGATCAGCACCAGACAGCGGCCGGTGGTGCCGTCGCTGCGATCTTCAGTCCAGTTGTGATCGACACCGGCGGCCTCCAGGTCGGCGAGATAAAAATCGCCATTGTCATCGTTGGCGACCTTGCAGGAATAGAAGCCGCTGCCGCCGAAGCGGGTGGTGGCGATCACGGTATTGGCGGCGCTGCCACCACTGGCGCGACTGGCAGTAACCAGGTGGTCCTCCAGCTGACTGACCAGTTGCTGCTGTCGAGCCTCGTCCACCAGCGTCATCAGGCCCTTCTCCACGCCCATGGCGGCTAGCTCCGCATCTTCAACCTGGATCTCCGTATCCACCAGCGCATTGCCGATGCCATAGACCTTGTATTGCTTCACGCTCCGTCTCCCGGATTCAAAAGGCCGCTATTATGGTCAATGACTGGATCGGTCGCTACTTTTATACTGCCCGCCGACCATGAAGAGCCGAACCCGCCCCCTCATCCTGCGCGCCCTGCTGGCGCTTGCCGTCCTGCTAGGCCTGCTGCTGGTCTACCTGGACGCCCTGGTCAGTACTACCTTCAGTGACCGGCGCTGGGAAGTGCCGGCCAGCGTCTACGCGCGGCCCCTCGAGCTGTACCCCGGTCTGGTGATGAGCGCCGACCAGCTCGAGTATGAGCTGTCGCTGCTGGGCTACCGCCCCGTGTCTGCATTGTCAGCTCCAGGGCAGATGCGGCGCCGCGGTGAACGTATCGAATTCTACAGCCGGGAATTCCGCTTTCCCGATGAGGCGCGCGCTGCTGGTCGGCTGGCGCTGGACTTCTCCGGTCGCCGCCTGGCCAGTCTGCGCGACGACCGTGGCGCCGTATCCCTGTACCGTCTCGAACCGGTGCAGATTGGCGGCATCTATCCGCGGCATCAGGAAGACCGGCTGCTGCTCAAGCTGGAAGAATCCCCGCCTAGCCTCAGGCGCGCGCTGCTGGCGGTGGAAGACCGCGGCTTCTATGAGCACTGGGGTGTCTCGCCGACGGGTATCGCTCGCGCCGCCTGGACCAACCTGCAGGCGGGACGCCTGGTGCAGGGTGGCAGCACTATCACCCAACAGCTGATAAAGAACTACTACCTCACCCGGGAGCGCAGCTTCACCCGCAAGCTCACGGAGGTGCTGATGGCCGGCCTGCTTGAGCTGCACGCAGGCAAGGACGATATTCTTGAGGCTTATATCAACGAGGTCTATCTAGGCCAGGACGGGCCGCGGGCCATTCACGGTTTTGGCCTGGCCAGCCGACACTATTTTGACCAGCCGCTGGAAGAGTTGGGGCTGCACCAGCAGGCGCTGCTGGTCGGCATGGTCAAGGGCCCTTCACTGTACAATCCGCTGCGCCACCCGGAACGCGCCCGCGAGCGTCGCGATGTGGTGCTGGGAGTCATGCGTGGCGAGAACCTGATCAATGAGGCGGAGTACCGGGTTGCCCTGGCCATGCCCCTGGGCCTCAGCCAGCGCCCGCGAATCATGAACAGCTTCCCGGCATTTCTCGACCTGGTGCGGCGCCAGCTGCGGCGAGACTACCGGGAGCAGGACCTGGGGTCGCGCGGCCTACGGATTTTTACCAGCTTTGATCCGCAGCTGCAGCGCCAGGCGGAAGCCAGCATCCAGAGGGTGCTCGATGGCCTAGAACCGGCGGACGAGCTGCAGGCTGCCATGGTGGTCACCAGCTTTGGCAACGGTGAAGTCCGCGCCCTGATAGGAGGTCGCCAGCCACGTTACGCGGGCTTCAATCGTGCTCTCGATGCCATTCGCCCGGTGGGCTCCCTGATCAAGCCCGTGGTCTACCTTACGGCCCTCGAGCAGGCTGAGCGCTGGACCCTCGCCTCGCCGCTGGATGACGGTGAGTTCAGTGTCGATCTGGATGGCAGCAATCGCTGGTCGCCGGCGAACTTTGACCGCCAGTCTCACGGCACAGTGTTGCTGCACCGGGCGCTGTCCCAGTCCTACAACCAGGCCACGGCGCGTTTGGGTATGGAGTTGGGCACCGAGCGGGTGCGCGCGACCCTTGAGCAACTGGGAGTCGACCGGGGGCAGCCGAATGTTCCCGCCATGTTGCTGGGCGCCGGCGGACTGTCGCCCATCGACGTGGCCTCGCTCTACCAGTCTATTGCTGCCGGCGGATTCAACCTGCCGCTGCACACCATTCGCGATGTGGTGGCCGCAGACGGCACGCTGTTGCAGCGATTCCCACTCGCGTATGAGCAGGTCGCTTCTACCCAGGCAATCCACCTGCTGCACTATGCGCTGCGGGAGGTGGTGCAGGAGGGCACTGGGAAAATCGTCTACCGCGAGCTGCCCGCCGGATTCGCGGTGGCGGGTAAAACCGGCACCACCAACGATAACCGGGACTCCTGGTTCGCAGGCTTTGCCGGTGACTTGCTGGCGGTGAACTGGATTGGACGCGACGATAACGCCGCTACCGGGCTTACCGGCGCTACCGGTGCCGCGCGGGTCTGGTCTCACTTTATGGCGCGGGCCAGTACCCAACCGTTGGCCTATCGCGTACCGGACGGGATAGAGCATTCCTGGATCGACGAGGCCAGTGGTAAGCTCAGCGGTCGCAATTGCGCCAACGCCCGACTGTTGCCTTTTGTGTCGGGCTCGGAACCCAGTGAGCGTGGGCCCTGTACCGGCACGCCTGAACGGATTATTGAATGGTTTCGCGAACTCTTCTGATCGCCCTGCTGGGGCTGCTGCTCAGCGCCTGCGCCAGCGACCCGCAGCGTCCCGCGGCTGAAGCTTCAACAGCACCCCCCACGGTCGAAAAGACACCGGCCCGGGTCGAGCCTGCGGCGGCGGAGCCCGGGCTGCGCACCGCCAGTACCGGTTTGCTGGAGCAGGCCCGGGAGGCCCGCCGTCGCGGTGAGCTGCCGCGTGCTGATGCCCTGCTGCAGCGGGCCCAGCGGTTGGACCCGGGCAATGCGCTGGTCTACCTGGAGTTGGCCCGGCTGCACCAGCAGCGGGGCGAACCGGCGGCGGCGCGGGCCGCGGCCGAACGAGGCTTGCTGTACTGCGATACTGGGAGCTGCGACGACTTGCGCGAGCTGGCGCGGCCGTAGCGGCCCGCTCGCCCCTGGCCGGGCGCCCCTGACCGGGCGCCCCTGGCCGGGCACCCCTGGCCGGGCACCCCTGGCCGGGCACCCCTGGCCGGGCACCCCTGGCCGGGTGCCCCTAGCTCTGCTCTCGCAGCTTGAGCTCGAATCCGCCGACAACGGGGACGAATTCCAGCCACTGGTTGATGCAGGCCGGCATCTCGCCGACGCTGTGGCTGACGTAAACCACCTGGGTATCGCAGTCATCGGCGATGTGGTCGACTGCATCGAGAATGGCCCGGGTGTGGTGCCGGTCCAGCCCCAGGCAGGGTTCATCGAGAATCAGTATCGCTGGCGATTTCACCATGGCGCGGGCCAGCAGCACCATGCGCTGGATGCCAAAGGAGAGCGTGTCGAAGGGCGCGCGCGCCAGCGTCTCCAGGCCCAGGGCAGCCAGCCAGCTTCGCGCGACTTCCAACTGCTTGTCGCCCCAATCGTCATAGAGTCCCAGGCTGTCGAAAAAGCCGCTGACCACCACCTCCAGCACCGCCATGCCGCGGCTGTAGTTGAGATGGAGCTGGGTATCCACCTGGCCGAATTTCTGTTTGATATCCCACACGCTCTCACCGCTGCCACGGCGCCGGCCGAACAGCGTAATGTCCTGGCCGTAGGCCTTGTGATTGTCGCCGGTCACCAGGCTCAGCAGGGTGGTTTTACCGCAGCCGTTGGGCCCGGCGATGTTGCAATGTTGGCCGGCCCCCAGGGTCCAGTTCACGCCGTCGAGCACCCGGGTGTCCCCGTAACTCACACTGACATTGCGCAGCTCCAGTCGCGGTGCGTTCGGGGCTAGCTGGTAGGGCCGCTCGGCTGCGGCGGGCAGCTCAGTAAAGCGCAGGGCAGGCGGGCTCATCAGCGACTGCACCGTCGGGTCTGCGAGGACCTCATCGCGCGGGCCCGCTGCCACCACCGAGCCCTCGTCCAGTACCAACAGGTGGCTCACGCCAGCGGGGATGTCCTCCAGACTCCGCGCCAGCAGCAGAATGTGCATGGGGGTCTCGAGGAGCTGATCAAGAATTTCCCGCATGCCCTGTTGGCTGGCCCGGTCCAGACCGTCCAGTGGGCTATCCAGAATCAGCAACTCCGGGTTCTGCAGGATGGCGCGCAGCAGCAAGGTTTTGCGCATCTCACCGGTAGAGATGAAACGCAGTCCGCGATCGAGGATATGCCCGATACCCAGCCGTGCAATCCATCGCTCGCGGTCTTCATCACCGGCCCTGCCACCGATGGCCTGAGCTACCGTAGTGCCAGGGTCGCGGGCATCGCTGCGAAACTCCGAATCGTCCAGCCGCCTGTCGCGATCACAAAGGCTCTTTTGTTGCTCAAAACAGACATAGCTGCAGTGGCCGTGGGCCAGCAGGTCGCCGCGCTCCAGCTCGCCGCTGCCCCAATCGAGCTGGCGGCTGAGCAGGCCGGCAAGGCTTGTCTTGCCGGCTCCGTTGGGTCCGACACAGGCCCATTGCTCGCCGGCTAGCCAGGTCCAGCTGAGGTTTCTAAGCACCGGCAGGGCGCGGTAGGCAAAATTGACGGAATCCAGATGCAGGAATGCATCCGCGGGCATTGACATGAAGGGCGGCTACCTGTCCTGGCGTTCGAGGAATCGGGTGAGGGCCTGCTCCCGTTGCTCAGGGGTCATGCCTGACAGTCGCCGACGCAGACGCTGGCGCTGGTCAGGATCCATGCCCTGCCAGCGTTGCCGCAGGGCCCGGCGTTGTTCCGGTGACAGGTCTTTGAGTGCGTCGTAGCGCCGCCGGGCCTGCTGGCGTTGTTCCGGTGTCATGGTCGACCAGCGCTGGGCATTATTGGCCAGCCGCTTGCGGTCGCTGTCAGACAAGCCTTCCCAGCGGTCCTGGTGCTGCCTGAGTAGTTGCTGTTGGTCCGGGCTCAGTTGGTTCCAGCTCGGTGCCTGGGCCAGGACTGTAATGGGTGCTGACAGCAGCAGAGCGAGGACAAGCGTCTTAGCTCGCATGGTCCTCGGATTCCATCATCCACAGCACCAGGTCCAGGTCCTCCAGCAGCGCAGCGTCTTCGTTGCTGCTCATCGCTGCAGGGTTTAGTGACTGGGGCTGGCCTGCGTCCCGGCTCTGCAGCAGCGGCAGTGCGACGGCGATGGCGACGATGGCGAAGGCCGCCGCTGTCAGCGACAGCCAATGGCCGGGGTTATAGGGTTTGGAGACCTCCGCCAGCGCCCGCTGGCGTGCGCGATTGAGCCGGGAAAGCGTGGCGGCGTCGAGGTGGGCCACACTGTCGTCCAGGCTGGTGCGCGCCAGGTTTTCCAGCGCTTCACTGGCGCTGTCAGTGGCGCTGTCAGTGGCGCTGTCAGTGGCACCCTCAGTCGAGCCGTCGCCGGGTTGATTGCGTTCAGTCGTGTTCATTTGGTCTATGCTCTGCCAGCGCGTCCTGTAGGGCCTTGATGGCCCGATTGTAATGGGTTTTGACACTCCCTTCGCTGCAATCCATGGCCACTGCGGTATCGCGGGTGGACATGCCCTCCCAGGCGCGCAGCACAAAGGCCTGTTGCTGGCGGGTCGGCAGTGCACCGATGGCAGCCAGCATAGCCTGATTGGCAATCTCCTGCTGTAAGGCACTGGCGGGGTTTTCACGCTCGCCGGCGCTGGCCCGGCCGATCGGGTCTGGGTCGGAATCGGCCTCCGCGCTGCCGGGCATGAAGGCCATCACCCGGCGTCTCACTGCCCGCCGGCGATGGAAATCGTTGATGCGGCTCTGGAGGATCTTGTAGAACAGGGGCTTCCATTCATCCCCAGGCCGCAGTGAATAGCGCTTGACCAGCCCGAGCATGGCTTCCTGCACCAGTTCCAGGGCGTCATCGCGGTCGCCCACCGACAGCTCGGCGACGCGCAATGCCCGTCGCTCCACATCTTGCAGGAAGCCGTTCATGGCGCTGTGTCGATCCAGGCTCTGTTCCCCGCGTCCCGTGGGTTCGCGCTCTATCCAGTTGAAGCAAATCAGGGCAGCAATGTTAGTCATCGTAGCATAGGCCGTAGTGGGCTCAGTGCTGATAACGCGCCAGCGAACGATCCGTTGACAGGCGCTTGTCAGCGTAGCGGACGGCTGGCTTAATGGCGACTCACTGGCTTGCCGCAATCTCCGTGACACTCTCCATCGAACAGATCGAACACGCCGTCAGGCACCACCGTCCGCGTCGGAAGATGCTGCGGGCGTTGATGCTGCGCTCGGCGGTGGCGATGATCGTGCGAGAGTATCGCGGCGCCACCGAGATCCTCATGATCAAGCGCGCCGAGCGCAAAGGTGATCCCTGGTCGGGGCACATGGCTTTCCCCGGCGGTCGCATGGAGCCGCAGGACCGCCACGGGCTGGATGTCGCCAAACGTGAGACCTTTGAAGAAATCGGCCTCGCGCTCGGGCCTGCGGAACCCTGTATCGGCCGGCTATCGGAAATCACCGCGCGGCCGCGGATTCTGCATCGCCGCGGCATGGTGGTTTCTCCGTTCCTGTTCCGCCTCGACCGTGAGGTGGAGTTCAATCCCAACTACGAGGTGGCGGAAGTGGTGTGGGTGCCCGTGGATTTCCTGGCTGACCGCAGCAATCGGGAGACCATGCACTGGAAGCGGGACAAGGTGCCCATTCCGCTGCCCTGTTACATGTTTGAGGGGCGGCGCATCTGGGGGCTGTCGTTAATGATGCTGGACGAGCTGTTGGCGTTGCTGCCAGCGCGGGGTTAGGCCACTACTGGCCCTGCTGCAGGAACAGGCGCGTGTTGATAATCAGCTCCTGAAGAGCCGGGTCCACGCGACCGGCCTCGTCCAGGGTCTTGGCATCGATGCTGCCGTCCACGTAGCCCGCCACCAGTTCCAGCAGGATCGGGGACATCTTTGGCTCCATCTCCCAGCGCGGGCCGCCAGTCAGGTTTCCGCTCACCATGTTTTCCGCCTGCCGCAGCCAGTAGCCACCGCAGCGCGACAGGCTGTAGTCGCCGACACGACCAAAGCTCACATTGGGAGTGTTGGGGTTGAAGCCGCCCGGCGGGATTTCATCGATGCGGTCCAGGGCCATGACCCAGGTGCTCTGCAGTGGGAAATTCTCTTGCCCGGCGCGACACAGGTCGCCGGTATCCAGCCAGACCCGCACCGTTTCAACGTAGAGCTCACCGCGCAGCCTGCGCTGTACGCGCATGTCGATGGAATTGCCGCTGGCCGCTACCACCTCGCCGGAGATCACCAGATCGGTTTGCCCCTGCACGTCTATAAACGCACCTTGCCACAGACACTCGCACTCCGCGGCTGCCGGCAGGGCTGGCAGCAGCAGGGCAAACAACAGGAAACGCATACCAGTCATTGGGCTAACTGCCCTGCAACAGCTCCGCAGCCGCGGGGGCGAAGTAGGTGAGGATGCCGTCACAGCCGGCGCGCTTGAAGCCCAGCAGTGACTCCAGAATGACCGCCTCCCGGGGCAGCCAGCCTTCGCTGAATGCCGCCTGGTGCATCGCATATTCGCCGCTGACCTGGTAGGCAAAGGTGGGGACCTGAAAGGTCTCTTTGACCCTGCGGACGATGTCCAGGTAGGGCTGCCCGGGTTTCACCATCACCATATCGGCGCCCTCGGCCAGGTCCAGGGCGACCTCGTGCAGGGCTTCGTCGGTATTGCCTGGGTCCATCTGGTAGCTGAACTTGTTGCCGCCCTTGATGTTCCCGGAAGAGCCGACCGCGTCGCGGAAGGGGCCGTAGTAGGAAGAGGCGTACTTGGCGGCGTAAGAAAAGATCAGGGTGTTGACGTGGCCCTGCTCTTCCAGCGCGCGACGAATCGCGCCAATGCGCCCATCCATCATGTCCGACGGCGCCACAATATCAACCCCGGCGTGGGCGTGGGACAGGGCCTGGCGCACCAGGGTCTCCGAGGTGATGTCGTTGAGCACATAGCCGGACTCGTCGACAATGCCGTCCTGGCCATGGCTGGTGTAGGGATCCAGGGCGACATCGGTGATGATGGCCAGTTCTGGTATGGCATCCTTGAGTGACTTCACCGCGCGCTGCACCAGGCCATCGGGATTGAAGGCCTCGGCCGCATCCAGGGTTTTCCCGTCGGTCTCGACCACCGGGAACAGCGCAATCGCCGGTATGCCCAGTGATGCCAGCCGGCGCGCTTCGTCGATCAGCAGGTCGATACTGAGGCGCTCGATGCCGGGCATCGAGGGCACGGACTCGCGCTCGCCACTTCCCTCCAGGACAAACACGGGATAAATCAGGTCTGCCGGCGACAGGCGGC
The DNA here is from genome assembly GCA_028282105.1 of Halieaceae bacterium. Classification (GTDB taxonomy): domain Bacteria; phylum Pseudomonadota; class Gammaproteobacteria; order Pseudomonadales; family Halieaceae; genus JANQIO01. The sequence goes on from JANQIO010000088.1 coordinate 26,679, forward strand.
TCTCACGCACCAGTTCGCGGGTGGCCTCCCTGGCGCGCAGTCGGCGCATGCGGGTAGTGGGGAAGCTGCCGCGGGAAACACTGAAAGCCATGCTGTTCTCCTTATGCCCTGGCTCTAAATCAACCTACAGGGTAGCAAACGCCTTGTGAGCAGCCTCCAGTGTGGCATTCAGTTCACTGTCACCGTGGGCGGAGGACACGAAGCCGGCCTCGTAAGAGGCTGGCGCCAGGTACACTCCGTGATCAAGCATCGCGTGGAAGAAGCGCGAAAAGGCCTCGGTGTCGCAGGCCATCACCTCTGCATAGTTGCTCACCGATTCACGGTCCGTGAAAAAGCCGCCAAACATGGTGCCGGCGTGATTGGTGGTAAAGGCCACACCCGCCTCCGCGGCGGCCGACTCCAGGCCTTCGCACAGGGCGGAGGTGTAGGCGAACAGGGGCTCGTAGAAACCGGGCGCTGATATCACCTCCAGGGTGGCTATTCCTGCCGCCATGGCCACCGGGTTGCCGGACAGGGTGCCGGCCTGGTACACCGGCCCCAGCGGTGCAATCTCCTGCATGATCTCGGCACGACCGCCGAAGGCGCCGACGGGCATGCCGCCGCCGATGACCTTCCCCAGAGTGGTCAGGTCTGGTTGTACGCTGTAAAAACCCTGCGCGCCTGCCAGGCCAAAGCGGAATCCGGTCATCACCTCGTCGAAGATCAGCACCGCGCCGTGCTCATCGCATACCGTACGCAGCGTTTCCAGGAACCCGGCCTGCGGCGGGATGCAGTTCATATTCCCCACCACGGGCTCGACGATAATGCAGGCGATGTCACCACCCGCCTCGGCGAAAGCGGCGCGAACCTGGTCGGCATCGTTGTAGGTCAGCGTCACGGTATGCTCGGCCAGTTCCGCCGGCACGCCCGGGGAACTGGGCACACCGAAGGTCAGCGCGCCGGAGCCGGCCTTGACCAGCAGCGAGTCCGAATGGCCGTGGTAGCAGCCTTCAAACTTCACGATCTTGTCGCGGCCGGTAAAGCCGCGGGCCAGGCGGATGGCGCTCATGGTCGCCTCTGTCCCGGAGCTGACCATGCGCACCATGTCCATGCCGGGGTAGATGTCGCAGACGCGCCTGGCGAGCTGAATCTCCAGCTCGGTGGGAGTGCCATAGCTGAGGCCTTTTTCCGCTTGCCGGCAGACGGCCTCACGGACCGCGGGATGGTTGTGGCCCATCAACATGGGCCCCCAGGACAGCACGTAGTCGATGTAGCGCTTGCCGTCGGCGTCGACCAGGTAGGCGCCCTCGCTGCGGTCCACAAAGAAGGGTGTGCCGGAGACGGCCTTGAAGGCGCGCACCGGGGAATTCACGCCACCGGGGATGACCTCAGCCGCCTGCTCAAAAAGCTGCTCTGATCTGCTCATGATGCTCTTCTTGGGAAATGGGCGACCATTATTGCGACTCTTCTCGCCCCTCGCCACTGCTTCCTGCGATCAGGCGTCCCGGGTGCGGATGCGACCCGGTACCAGTTTGCCCATGCCGATGCGACGGGCGTTGGAGAGTGCCCGCCAGGTGTACTCCTGGGCCTGGCGCACCGCGGACTGGATAGGCAGGCCGTGGGCCATGTAGGCGGTGATGGCGGCGGCAAAGGTGCTGCCCGCACCGGCAAAGTTGTTGGGCAGGTGCTCCCATTCGAAGCTTTGCTGCAGGCCTGAACGCCCGTACAGACGGCTGACATGGCTCTCATAGAGACCCGGCTCCGAGGATATCAGCACCGCCTCACACCCCATGTCCAGCAACTCATGCGCACAGGCAGTGACGTTGTCGGCGCTGCCGGCCAGTTCAAGCGCCTCCTCTTCGGTCACGATCAGCAGTGTGGTCAGCGGCAGCAGCAGGGCGCAGAGCGCGTCGCCGTAGTCGGGCTCCACCGGCAGCGACCAGAGCGCCGGGTCCAGCACCGTTGGCCGCGCCGGGTAGTCCTTAAGCACGGTGTGAATACCCTCGATGTGGGCAACGGTCGCCAGCTGATGCAGTTTGATGGCGGCGACGTCGATGTCCTCGAGAACCGCTCGCATCTGTTCGATCAGCAGCAGGCTGTCGACGATGGCCGAGTCCTTGACGTCCTGGGTATCCTGGATGGTGATAGCGGTCATGATCGGTGTGCAGTGGCAGGCCAGGCTGCACATGGTCTCGATGTCTGCGGCGATGCCGCCTCCGCCGCTGGGGTCCAGCTCGGCGACACACATAACGGCCGGCGTGGATTTGTTCATGCGACGGGCCACGTCAGAAGGGCTTGAGAACGGCCAGGATGACGATCAGGAACAGGAACAGGACGGGCACCTCGTTGAAGACGCGAAAGTAGACGTGGCTGTGCTCATCCGTGTCGGCATTGATGGCCTTGACCAGGCGTCCACAGTAGAAATGGTAGATAACCAGGCACAGCACCGCCAGTAGCTTTACCCACAGCCAGCCGGCTGACAGATAGTACGAAAGGTTCAGTGCTATCAGCGCCAGGCCCATGACGATCGCAATGGCGGCCAGGGGTGTCACAAACCGGTACAGCTTGCGCGACATAACGGCGAGCTGGCGGCGAGTTTCCGGGTGTTCGCTGCTGGCGTAGTAGACCATGATGCGGGGCAGGTAGAAGATACCGGCAAACCAGCAGACCACGAAGATGATGTGCAGGGCCTTGAGCCAGAGATAGATCATGCGTGTTCCTGTGTGAAAGGGTGTCGGCTACAGCCGCATCAGGTAGAACTGGTCAATAATATCGCGAGTCAGCACCCCGCGTATGCCCAGGTCACCGGGTACTCGCGCATCCATAACGATAGCCGCCTCGGCGTCATCCCGGCGCATGGCATCCAGCGCTTCGCGCAGGGTTGCACGCGGTGAGACGGTGGTGATCGCCCAGCGTCGCAGGTCCTGTTCCATCAGGTCGATCGGTACGGCGGGCTCATCGCCGTCCAGCGCATGGCCAACTTCCACGCCACGCACCAGAAACAGGTACTCCTCCTCGCGCTTCAACAGGCACCAGTTGGGCGCTGCGTCTGCCGGGTAGTCGTCGCGACTGGTACAGTGATCCAGCACCCGCAGTTTGCGGTCCATGGCAGTCAGCACATTGGTCTGGTGCAGTAACTGGCTGATTGGGTCTTCCGGGATTACCCGCTGCAGGTATCTGAGCACGGTCCGATGAGCGGAGCGCGCCCGCAGCCCCACGGTAGTTGTCAGCGTCGCAGCGACAATGGCCAGCATGCTTGGAAACACCACGGACACGTTACCGGTGAGCTCGACCACGGCCAGCAGTGCCGCCAGCGGGGCGTTCAACATCGCCGCCATGCCGGCGCCCATGCCGATCAGCGTATACATGGAGAGGTCGGAGCCGTATTCCGGAAACACCATCACCCCGGCAAAGCCGATCAGGCCTCCCACGCAGCTTCCCATAATCAGGCTCGGGCCGATCACGCCGACTGGCAGTCCGAAGCCAATGGTAGCGGCAGTCGCCAGCAGCTTTGCCCCCAGCAACATGCCCAGGGTCAATGGCGCCATGTTGCCCTGCATCGCCAGCTCCAGGCTGTCATAGCCGAGGCCCAACACCTCTGGGACCAGCAGGCCCAGTGTGCCGGTCAGCAGCCCGGCCGCGAGGAAGCGGACCAGCGGTGGATACCTGCCGGCCCGCAGACACAGCTTGAGTACCCAGGCGAAGCTGCCTGCCAATACCCCAGCCGCGATGCCAATCAGCAGAATCAACGGCAGTTCCAGCAGCGAACCAATTCCCACCTCGGGAATCGGGAAACCGGTGAATCCCCCACCCAGGGCCTGGCTTAGCGTGGTGGCACTGATAGCGGCGACCAGCACCGGGGTGAAACCGACCACGGTGTACTCCGCCACGATCACCTCCATCGCGAACACCACCCCCGCCAGGGGGGTATTGAAGGCGGCGGCAATGCTGCCCGCGGTGCCACAGGCGATCAGCACACGCTGGCTGTTGTTGGGAAGCTGCAGCCAGAGTGACAGCCAGCTACTGATGGCGGCGCCCAGTTGCACTCCCGGGCCTTCACGGCCGCCGGAATGGCCGCCGGCCAAGGCCAGGGCGCCACCGAAAAATTGCACCAGGGCATTGCGCAGCGGCAATTGGCCATAGTGGCTGTGCATGCGAGACAGCACATGTACGATCCCGGTTTCCCGGTCCTCGGGCTTCAGCGTGCTGAACAGTACACCCAGAAAAGCCGCGACGCCGACAGGGATGGAAAAACGCTGCCAGGCAGGCAAGCCCTCGAAACCATCCGGAGATGCCGCGCCCAGCCACAGCGTGCCAATGCCCTGTATCGCCCACTCAAATAGCAATACCGCAGCGGCTGACAGCAGCCCCGCTGCCAGGCCCAGCAGTGAGTAGGGCAGCAGCGCGCGATAGTCGGAAAGATTCTGGAAGTATTGGCCTGGCTGCATGGGTGTGCTATCCCGGCGGGCAATATTACCGCGCCGGTGGGCGAAAAAATCCTATATTATCCGTGAATTCCGCGCGGTGACAGGAATCCCGTGCGCAGGGACACAGGCAGGGTAGAACAGTGATCAAGGCAGCAATTGTCGGCGGCACCGGGTACACGGGCGTGGAACTGTTGCGCCTGTTGATCGGGCACCCGGACGTGGCGCTCGAAGTCATCACCTCCCGTGCGGAGGCCGGTCGCCGCGTCGATGAGCTGTTTCCCAACCTGCGCGGGCACTGCGACCTCAGCTTTTCTGAACCGGACGATGCGACCCTGGCAGCCTGCGATGTGGTGTTTTATGCAACCCCACACAACGTCGCGATGAACTCGGTGCCAGCCCTGCTGGACGCGGGCGCGCGGGTGATCGATCTATCCGCGGACTTCCGGCTGCGCGATGCCGACGTCTGGTCCCACTGGTACGGCGAAGCCCATGCCTGCCCGCAGGTCATCTCGCGGGCGGTCTACGGCCTGCCGGAGATGTATCGCGAGGATATTGTCGGCGCGCAGTTGGTCGCCTGCCCGGGTTGCTATCCGACATCGGTGCAGTTGGGCTTTTACCCGCTGCTGGCCGCTGGCGTAGTCGACACGGCGAGCCTGGTGGCCAATGCGGCATCGGGGGTGAGTGGCGCGGGCCGCCAGGCGAAAGTCGATAATCTGCTCTCCGAGGCATCTGACAACTTCAAGGCCTACGGCGTTGCCGGGCATCGCCACCTGCCGGAAATCGAGCAGGGATTGACAGCCATGGCAGGCCAGCCGGTGGAGCTGACCTTCGTACCCCATCTGCTGCCAATCGTGCGTGGCATCCTGGCAACCTTGTATGCGCGACTCACCGCGGACGTCGATGTGCAGGCGCTGTATGAGGAGCACTACCAGGATGAGCCCTTCGTGGATGTGTTGCCTGCGGGCCAGCAACCACAGACTCGCTCGGTGCGGGGTGCCAACCACTGCCGTCTTGCGGTGACCCGTCCCCTGGGGCGCGATACGGTTGTAGTGACGGTGGTCGAGGACAATCTCGTCAAGGGCGCCTCCGGCCAGGCCGTGCAGGCCATGAACATCATGTTCGGCCTGGCGGAAACCGCTGGTCTGGACGGTATCGCCCTGCTGCCGTGACCAGCCGCTCCGTAGTCATCCAGGATGATCCCCGGCAACGACGTCGGCGCAAGCTCCGGCTAGCCCTGGCGGGTTCAGGCCTGTTTATTGCCGGTGTACTGCTAGGTGGCTATGGCAATCTCTACCTGGGCCTGGAAAGCGCCTGGGAGAACCGGGGCCTGCGGGAGCAGATCGTTGCACAGGCCAGGCAACTGGAAACCCTGCGCCAGTGGAAAAGCGACGCGGAAACCCGCCGAGAGATCGACCGGGGCGCGCTGGAGCTGGTAAGGACTGAGCTGGCTGAGCAACAGGAGGCGATCGCCGAGCTGGAAAAAGGCGTGCATTTCTATCGCAGTTTGATGGCGCCCGGGGAGCAGTCCGAAGGCCTGAGTGTGCACAGTATTGATCTCAAGCCCGGCCAGCATCGGGACCGCTACCAGTTCCGCATCCTGGTTCAGCAGAGTTCACGCAAACACGATCTGCTCACCGGGACCCTGAAAATCCTGGTGCTGGGTGACCAGGCCGGTGAGGAAATCGCCTATAACTTGTCAGAGCTCTCAGAACAGGTGCCGGACCCGGAAATTCGATTGCGCTTCAAGTACTTTCAAGCTATAGATGGGGAACTCGCGCTGCCAGCAGGGTTTACGCCGCGTGCCGTAAGCGCAGCCGCGCGTTCCAGCAAGCCCCGGCGCGCCAGCGTCCAGAGAGAGTTTCCGTGGTCGGTACAGGAGAAGATTAGCGATGTTAGGCGGTAAAGACGGCAAGAGCACATTCAGCTCCTCGAATTCGACCACTCTGGTATCCGCCGACACGGAGATCGTTGGCGATATCAAGTTCAGTGGCAACCTGGACATCGAGGGTATTGTTCGCGGCAATATTGTTGCAGTGGAAGGCAAGGACGCGGTGGTGCGGGTGGTCGACAAAGGTCTGGTCGAAGGTGAGATTCGCGCTCCCTCGGTCATCGTCAATGGCGCGGTTACCGGCGATGTGTATTCCAGCAAGCACCTGGAGTTGGCGTCCAAGGCGCGCGTGCAGGGCAATGTTCACTACGCCCTGGTGGAGATGGCCATCGGCGCGGAAGTGAATGGCAGCCTGACCCATACCTCTGATGCCAGCAAGAAGGCGAAGAGCGGACCGGCGCCGACCAAGCCCGATGAGAGCCAGGATGCCGCTGCTGTCGCACCCCAACAGGTGACCCCGATCAAAAGTTGATCAAAATACTCGGTTATTACATAATGGCAGCCCTTGAGGTAAAGGCATTATGAGCGCAACCGAAACCTTTGTTCCCGGCACCCTGCAGCTGACCAATCGGGCGGTCGACAAGGTGCGTGAGCTGATCACCGAAGAAGATAATCCCGGGCTGAAGCTGCGGGTATACATCACTGGTGGCGGCTGTTCCGGCTTCCAGTACGGCTTCAGCTTTGACGAAGAGATGGCTGAGGACGATACAGCGGTGGAGCGCAATGGTGTCACTGTCCTGGTCGATCCGATGAGCTACCAGTATCTGGTGGGCGCGGAAGTTGACTACACCGAGGGCTTCGAGGGCGCGCGCTTTATCATTAACAACCCCAATGCCGCTACGACCTGCGGCTGCGGTGCTTCGTTCTCCATTTAGCAATTCCCGCAGATAGCAATCCCCGCCAGGGCCCCGGTCTCTGCAGCCGTTTCCTGCTGGACGAAATCAACTCCCGGGATAGACGGCGCCGAGCACTCTCGGCCCTTCCGCACCCGTCACCGACGGCACGTTTCCGGGCAGCCCCTCCAGGGTGCGCCAGGCCAGCCAGGCAAAGGCAGCGGCCTCCACCCAGGCGGGGTCGCACCCCAACTCCGCAGTCGTTCCGAGGGCGGTCGGCGACAGCCGTCGGTAGAGCCTCCGCATCAGGTCGGTGTTCGAGGCGCCGCCGCCACAAACGAAGACTTCATCAGGCTCACAGTCAGCCAGGCCATCAGCGATTGACGCTGCTGTGAACTCTGCGAGCGTGGCCTGTACGTCCTGGGGCGACACCTCGCTGTGGCCTTCCAGTACGCTGTCCAGCCACGACAGGTTGAAACTCTCCTTGCCGGTGCTCTTGGGTGGTGGGAGTGTCAGGTAAGGGTGTTGTGTCAGCGCCTCCAGGAGTGCGGTGTCCGCTTCGCCCTCCGCCCCCCAGGCGCCCAGTGGATCGTAGTGCTCGCCGCGGTGGCGATAAACCCATTGGTCCAGCAGCGTATTGCCCGGCCCGGTATCGAACCCGCTGACTTCCCCCTCCGCAAGCAGAGACACATTGGCGATGCCGCCGATATTGACCACAGCGCGGCGCCGGGTCGGATCCGCAAACAGGAAGTTGTGAAACGCCGGGACCAGCGGCGCCCCTTCACCACCCGCGGCAATATCGCGCCGGCGGAAATCTGCCACCGTGGTGATCCCTGTCAACTCGGCGATGGTATTGGGGTCGCCTATTTGCAGGGTAAACGCACTTGTAACCGACTCCGCCGCGGTGGGTGGATGATGCCGTACGGTTTGGCCGTGGCTGCCGACAGCGGTCACCTGCTCCGCTGGTATGCCCGCCTGCAGCAGCAGCGTCCTGGTGGCTTCGGCAAAACAGACGCCCAACTCGCGGTCCAGCACGCCCAGCCGGGTGACTTCGTTCTCGCCAGGGTACGATAGCTCGTGGATGCGGGTACGCAGACTGCTGGGTATGGCTTGTTCATGGCAGGCCAGCAGCTCGAAGCGGGCGTCAGCCAGACGCACAACGACGGCGTCTATGGCATCCATACTGGTGCCAGACATCAGGCCGACAAACAGGTCGTCGGGCACGGTCGATCAGCGATTGGGCTCGGTCTGGTTGAGAGCAAGCTGCTGCTGCCGGATAGAGGCCAACTGCAGCTGGAAACCCTGGGTCTGCGCCAGGAAGCGCGGCATCTCCTGCTCGGTGAGACTCTTGCCCTTGGGGAGCTTCTTGTGAATGGTGCGCGGGTTGCGGTGCACACCGTTGACCAGAAATTCATAGTGCAAATGCGGCCCGGTGGCGGCGCCCGTGGAGCCTACGGTGCCGATCACCTGGTTCTGGGCAACCCGGTCGCCCTTGCGCACCCGGCGCTTGTGTAGATGCAGGTACTTGGTGGTGTAGGCCTGGCCGTGCTGAATGACCACGTAGTTGCCGTTGGCCTTGGTATAGCCCGCTTCCGTGACGCGGCCATCGCCGGCGGCAAACACCGGGGTGCCGCGCGGTGCCGCGTAGTCGGTGCCACGATGTGGCCGGTGAGTCTTGTAGATTGGGTGCAGGCGGCGCGGGTTGAAGTTGCTACTGATACGTGTGAAGTCTACCGGCGCCAGCATGAACTGGCGCCGCATGCTGACACCGTCCGCTGAGAAATAGCCGGAACGATTGGTCTCATCTATATAGCGGTAGGCGGTATAGCTCCTACCCTTGTTGATGAACTCAGCGGCAAGGATGTTGCCAGTCTTGTACTTCTCGCCATCGATGTAGAGCTCTTCGTAAACCAGGTGAAATACGTCACCCTTGCGTGGGTCCAGAACGAAGTCGATAACGCCGCCAAAGATGTTCGCCAGCTCCATAATAACGGTCTGGGGTAGTCCTGCCTGCTGACCGGCCAGAAACAGGGAGGAGTCAATGCGGGCGGAGGCGTAGCTGCGGTGTACTTCCGGTTCGCGAATCTGCTGCTCGACGATATAGCTGTCCCCTTCGCGACGCAGTAGCAGAGTTTCCAGGGGTGTCTTGATACGTTTCAGCGCGGCCAGGTGCCCTTCGTCATCCAGCAAAAAGCCGAACTGCTCGCCCGGGTAAAGCCGGGCCAGGGATTTTCCTTCCGGCGCCCGGCGCACGATGTGGTAGACGTCGGCATCCGTGAGGCCTGCCCGGCCAAAAAGCAGGGAGAGGTTATCACCCGGATTGACGGTGAGATTGACCCACTGCTCGAGGATCGGTGGCTCGGGCTCCTCGGGAATGTCGGGAGCTGCCTGCAGCGGCAGGGTCACCGGCACCAGCTGTCGGCTCGCCGATACGTCATCGCTGGGAACCAGGGCCAGGAGCAGAGTGAGGGCAATACCACAGCATGCCGCCACGAACAGGTGCCGGCGCGGAAAGCTGGGGTGTTCAGGCGGGCGCGTGGCGCCTGTCTGTTGGTTCTCCCTGGTCATCGATCTTACTGGGGGTTCTTATATTCCCGAGTATAACAAAAACTAGTTTTTTCAAAAGATTGGGCAATATGAGCGCTGGCCAGCAATCATGCGGCCTGCGGCCCCATGCCCGCCTCCCGAACCTTGCAATTGGCAGGGGTTCGGGTATGGTTCGCGCTTTCCTTTTTTGGACAAATTTCCGCCAAATATCCAGCCCTTAGGGAACGATGTGTGATGGGGACCCCAATTCTCGAGGACCTGACAGCGCGTGAGCTGATTTTCCAGCTCACCAGTGAAGCCGAGCTAACGGAGCATCTCGCCGGTGGCCGCCGCACGCTGTATTGCGGTTTTGATCCTACAGCAGACAGCTTGCATATCGGTTCCCTGGTGCCGCTGCTGATGCTGCGCCGCTTTCAACTGGCCGGCCACAAGCCGATCGCGCTGGTGGGCGGGGCTACCGGTCTGGTGGGTGATCCCAGCTTCAAGGCCCAGGAGCGCCAGCTGAATACTCCTGATGTGGTGGCAGGCTGGGTGGACAAGATCCGCTCCCAGGTCGAGGCGTTTATCGATTTTGATTGCGGCGACAATGCTGCACTGGTGGTAAACAATCTCGATTGGACGGCTGACAAGAGCGTGCTCGACTTCCTGCGTGACATCGGCAAGCACTTCTCGGTAAACGCCATGATCCAGAAAGAGTCGGTGAAGCAGCGCATAGAACGGGAAGGCAGCGGCATCAGCTTCACCGAGTTCACCTATATGATTCTGCAGTCCTACGATTTTGCCGAGCTGAACCGCCGTCATGGCTGCACCCTGCAGATCGGTGGTTCTGACCAGTGGGGCAACATCACAGGCGGCATCGACCTGACCCGGCGACTGCACGGTGAACAGGTATACGGGCTCACCATGCCGCTGGTGACAAAGGCAGACGGTACCAAGTTTGGCAAGACAGAGAGCGGCACCATCTGGCTGGACCCGGCGCGCACTTCCCCGTATGCCTTCTATCAGTTCTGGATCAACACGGCGGACGCTGATGTCTACCGGTTCCTGCGCTTCTTTACGTTCCTGGATGTCGCTGATATTGCAGACATTGAAGTCGCTGATCGCGAGCGCCAGGGCCGGCCCGAAGCACAGGCCATTCTCGCGCGGGAAGTGACACGTCTGGTGCACGGTGAGGCCGGCTTATCCGCGGCGGAGCGCATCACGGAAGCCTTGTTCAGCGGCGACACATCCAGCCTGTCCGAAGCGGATCTTGCCCAGTTGGCTTTGGATGGCATGCCCAGTAGTGCCCTGGCCCCTGACTCCATACGCGATGGAACCGTAACCCAGTTGCTGACAGATGCCGGCATGGCAGGATCCGGCAAACAAGTGAAGGACGCCCTTGCGCGCGGCGCGGTGCTGGTAAACGGCAGGGCGCTTAGCGAGGCTGACAACATGGACCCAGCCGCATGCTTTGCCGCCGATCGAGCGGTGTATGGCCGCTACTACCTGGTTCGGCTGGGTAAAAAGAAGTACCACCTCTTCGAGCGCTAGCAGGCCGGCGCTGGCTTCGTGCAGAGCCCTGGAATTGGTCTATATTTCATAGAGATAGGCCTGCTTTTAACAGTCCTGAAAAAACTTTGTAACAGGTGTTGCCACGATCGATGCGATGCGTATAATACGCGTCCTCGGTTCGGGGTGAGCCCCGGGAAATCAGGCGATGGAGACATCGCGAAGTCGGTTCCCAGGGATGAACGCCGGGCCTTTCTGCGGTCCATCG
>JANQIO010000098.1 GCA_028282105.1 Halieaceae bacterium
CCGAGCGGGACAGGGATGTCATGCTTGTAGCGTGTCCCGGAAACACCCCAGGCACCGCACGCGCGTGTTCAGAAGCTATAAACAGCCAGCGCCCAACCACGGCAATAATGCCGTTACTGGAGCGAGTTCCGGACCTTATAATGGCGCCCAGAACCAGGGAGCCATCATGCACTTCGCCGGCCAGCACATATTGTCTGTGAACCAGTTTGAACGCGCAGATATAGAGACGATCTTCGCGGTGGCAGACCAGATGCTTCCCTATGCGCGCCGCAAACGCGTTACCCGCGTGTTGGAAGGGGCCGTGCTGGGAAATATGTTCTTCGAGCCCAGCACCCGTACCCGGGTGAGCTTCGGCTCCGCCTTCAACCTGCTGGGTGGGGAAGTGCGGGAGACCACGGGTTTTGAGGACTCGGCGATTGCCAAGGGCGAATCCCTGTACGACACGGCGCGGGTGATCAGCGGCTACAGTGACGTGATCGCCATGCGCCACCCGGAGCCCGGGTCGGTGGCGGAGTTCGCTTCCGCGAGCCGGGTACCGGTGTTGAACGGCGGCGATGGCGCCAACGAGCACCCGACCCAGGCGTTGCTGGACCTGTACACCATCAAGAGCGAAATGCACGGCCGCGGCGGTGACATCGATGGCCTGCGCATCGCCCTGATTGGTGACCTGCGCTATGGCCGTACCGTGCACTCGCTGTGCAAGCTGCTCTGCCTGTTCCAGGGGCTCGAGGTGCACCTGATTTCGCCGCCTGAGCTGCGTATGCCCGGCGATATTGTTGAAACCATGCGCAGCGCCGATCACAAGGTGACGGAAACAGAAGACCTGGAAGATCATATCGCTCACGTGGATATTGCCTATTCCACCCGCATCCAGGAGGAGCGCTTCGGCTCGCGGGAAGAGGCGGACCTCTACCGCGGCCGTTTTCGCCTCAACCAGAATATTTACACCCAACACTGTGAGCCCAACACGGTGATCATGCACCCGCTGCCGCGGGATTCCCGGGAGGGCGCCCGCGAGCTCGACGACGACCTCAACGACAACCCCAACCTGGCCATCTTCCGCCAGACCGATAACGGCGTCGTGGTGCGCATGGCATTGTTCGCACTGGTACTCGATGTGGTCGAGCAGGTCGACCGGGACGCGCGCGACGTCAACTGGTACACGGGCAGCCGCTTCCAGTAGCCATGGACCTTCAGTTTTCGGCCAGCGATGTCCGGGTGCTCGCGGACGAGGAGGGCTACAGCGGCCACTATCGCCTGCACCGGGTGACACTGGAACATCGCACGTTTGACGGCGGCTGGAGCGCGCCCCTCAGTCGCGAGCTGTTTGAGCGGGGCGACGCCGTGGGCGTGCTGCTCTGGGACCCGGTCGCTGATGAGCTGGTCATGCTCGAACAGTTCCGCGCCGGCGCCATGCGCGAACAGGCCAGCCCCTGGATGCTCGAGCTGGTGGCCGGCGTGGTGGAACCCGGTGAAACCGATGCGGAAGTCGCCCACCGCGAGACTGCGGAGGAATCCGGGCTGAGCCTGACGGCATTGGAGCCCATCGTCACTTTCTTTCCCAGCCCGGGTGCCTGTACCGAGCAGGTGCGGCTGTTTGTCGGCCGGGTGGACAGCGCCAGAGCTGACGGTGTGCACGGTTGTGTACACGAGGGTGAAGACATCCTCGTGCACCGCCTGTCGCGCAGCGAACTGATGGCCATGCTGGACGCCAACCGGATCAACAATGGTCACACCCTGATCGCGCTGCAGTGGCTCAGGATTCACGGCGACGCGCTGCGCCAGCGCTGGACCTGATGCGCCTGTTTCTCGGCTTTCCCCCGCAGCACGCAGAGCGCGCCATTTACGGGCTCTACGACCGCCTTTCCTCATCCAGGGAGTTACCGGAGGACTTACCCCTGCGTTGGGTGCCGCCGGAGAACTGGCACATCACCCTGGTATTCCTGGGGGAAGTCGCCGAACGCTCCCTCGGCAAGCTGGTGGACACGGTCGCGCCGCTTGCCGGCGCCTGTCCGGAGATTGCCCTCAACTTCGAGACACTGGAATGGTTCCCCTCGCCAATGAAACCCCGCCTGCTCGCCCTGGGCGTCGAGCAGGCGCCGGCGTTGATGGCACTGCAGGCGGAGGTGTCTGCGGCGCTGCGGCGGGAGGGCTTTCACAGCGAACAGCGCAGCTATCGCCCGCATTTAACCCTGGCGCGCCTGCAAGGCTCCCGCAAGCGGGTGGCGCCGCCTGCGCTGCTACCTGTTACCCCGCTGGCCGAGTCGCTCGATGAACTGGTGCTTTATGAAAGCCGGCTCCAGGAGCGGCGCTACATTCCCTTGCAGCGCATGGAGCTGGCCGCATGAGCGTGGGTGACGGCGCCGCGGCCGCGGAGCGCGATGGTGGCTTGCTGAAGTCCAGCGCAGTGGTCAGCACCATGACCATGCTGTCGCGAGTCCTGGGTCTCGCCCGCGACGTGGTGATCGCGATTTTTATGGGCGCCACGGCCAACGCAGATGCGTTTTTTGTGGCCTTCAAGGTGCCCAATTTCCTGCGTCGGCTGTTTGCCGAGGGCGCTTTCTCCCAGGCGTTTGTGCCGGTGCTGGCGGAATACCGGGAAGCGGGGCCCGAAGCCGCGATCAAGGCATTGGTCGACCGTGTGGCCGGGGTACTGGGTGGCAGTCTTATTGTATTAACCGGCTTGGTAGTGATGGCAGCCCCGCTGGTCACGGCGATTTTCGCGCCGGGGTTCTGGTGGAATCATCCCGCCAAGTACGAGCTGACGGTCGAACTCATCCGCATCACCTATCCCTATCTGTTCCTGATTTCGATGACCGGCTTCTGCGGCGCCATCCTCAATAGCTACGGGCGTTTTGCGGTGCCGGCCTTCACACCAGTGCTGTTGAACCTGTCACTGATCAGCGCCGCCCTGTTTGCCAGCCCCTGGTTCGCCGACCCGGCCTATGCGCTGGCCTGGGGTGTGTTTATGGCGGGGGTGATACAGCTGCTGTTTCAACTGCCTTTCCTGTACAAACTGGAGCTGGTGCCACGGCCGCGCTGGGACACGCAACACCCGGGCGTGCGTCAGATTGGCGCCCTGATGGTGCCGGCCCTGTTCGGCGTATCGGTAAGCCAGATCAACCTGCTGCTGGATACCGTGCTGGCGTCGTTCCTGCCCACCGGCAGTGTCTCCTGGCTGTACTACTCGGATCGGCTGACCGAGCTGCCGCTGGGTGTCTTCGGCATTGCTATTGCCACTGTGATCCTGCCGCGCCTCTCCCAGCTGCAGGCTGCGGCCAGTGCCCGCACGTACTCTGAGACGCTGGATTGGGCAATGCGCGCTGTGCTGATTGTCGCCCTGCCGTCGGCGGTGGCGTTGGTGCTGCTGGCGGGGCCGATCATTACCACCCTGTTCCAGTACGGTGAGCTGTCGGTTGAAGACGTGACCATGGCTTCCTACAGCCTCAGGGCCTACAGCCTGGGCCTGCTGGCCTTTATGCTGGTCAAGGTGCTGGCGCCGGGGTTCTACGCCCGCCAGGATATGAAGACGCCGGTGCGCATCGGCATTATCGCCATGGTGGCGAACATGCTCCTGAATGTTGCCCTGGCTGCGCCGCTGTATTTCTATTTCAACCTGGGCCACGTCGGTCTGGCGCTGGCGACCAGCCTGTCCGCCTGGCTCAACGCCGGCCTGTTGCTGCGGGGCCTCAAGCGCATCGACGTGGTCAGCTTTCAGCCGGGCTGGGGACTGTTTCTGTTGCGCCTGCTGGGCACCACGCTGGCGATGGCGCTGGTGCTGTGGTGGCTGCTGCCGGGTCCCGGGGCCTGGGCCGACTGGGCCTGGTGGCAGCGGGCCATCGAGCTTGCCACCCTGGTGGCGGCCGGGCTCGCGACCTACATCGCCAGCCATCTGCTGCTGGGCACGCGACTGGCGGATTTTTATACGCAAAAAGCCGGGTGATTTGGCTATAATGGCCCGCCTTGACCTGGCACGATCCCCCAACTCCATGGAGCTGATTCGCGGTCTTCATAACCTGCGGCCCCGGCACCGTGGATGTGTAGCAACCATCGGTGCATTCGACGGCGTTCATCACGGCCACCAGGCCGTGCTACGGCACGTGCTGGAAAAGGCGCGCGCGCTCGAGTTGCCGTCGGCGGTGGTGGTGTTTGAGCCGTTGCCGCGGGAGTACCTGGCACCGCGCGAGGCGCCACCGCGCCTGATGAGTTTTCGGGAAAAGCTCGAGGTGTTTGCGGAGCTGGGTATCGACCGGGTGCTGCGGGTTCGCTTCGATGAGGACCTGCGAACCATGCCGGCGCAGGCGTTTGTACAGCGGGTGTTTGTCGACGGCCTGGGCGTGCGCTACGTGGTGATGGGGGATGACCTGCGCTTCGGTAAGGACCGCGAAGGTGGCTTTGAGTTGATGCAGGCCCAGGGCCGCTTGCACGGCTTCGATGCCATGCCCACCGAAACCCTGGACCTGGCGGGTGAGCGAGTCAGCAGTACCCGCATTCGCCAGGCGCTGGCGGAGGCGGACTTCGAACTGGCGGAGCGAATGCTGGGGCGGCCCTACTCGATGTCGGGCAAAGTGGTGTACGGCGACCAGCGTGGCCGCACCCTGGGCGTCCCCACCGCCAACCTGGAATTGCACCGCCTGCAGGCGCCGCTATCCGGGGTTTACGTGGTGGAAGTGGCTGGCGCGACGGCGGGCCTGCAGCCCGGCGTTGCCAATGTCGGCGTGCGGCCCACTATCGGCGAGCAGTTTCAAGCCAACCTGGAGGTCAACCTGCTGGACTTCCAGGGCGAATTGTATGGACGGAGGTTAACAGTGACCTTCCGGGGAAAGATCCGCGACGAGATGAAATTCGAATCCCTCGACGCACTGAAGACACAGATATATAAGGACATCGCCGAGGGGCGCCAGTTTTTCCAGCTATGAGTGACTACAAGAGCACACTGAACCTGCCGCAAACGGACTTCCCGATGAAGGCCAGCCTGGTGCAGCGCGAGCCCCAGCGCCTGGCGCAGTGGAAAGAGCGGGACCTCTACGGCCAGATTCGCAAAGCTTCTGCCGGCAAGCCCAGTTTTATTCTTCACGATGGCCCGCCCTACGCCAACGGTGAGCTGCATGTGGGTCACGCTGCCAACAAGATTCTCAAGGACATCGTCGTTAAATCGCGCACCCTGATGGGCTTTGACGCGCCTTATATTCCCGGCTGGGACTGTCACGGCCTGCCGATCGAGCTCAATGTCGAGAAGAAGGTGGGCAAGCCTGGCGTCAAGGTCAGCGCTCATGAGTTCCGCGATCGCTGCCGCAGCTATGCCGGCTCCCAGGTGGACGGGCAGCGCGAGGACTTCGTGCGCATGGGTGTGCTGGGTGAGTGGGATGAGCCCTACCTCACCATGAACTACAGCTTCGAGGCCAATATTCTGCGCACCCTGGCGGAGATTATCGATAACGGTCACCTGGTGAAGGGCGCCAAGCCGGTGCACTGGTGCCTGGACTGCGGCTCTGCCCTGGCCGAGGCTGAGGTGGAGTACCAGGACAAGACCTCGCCGGCCATCGATGTGGCCTATGTGGCGGTGGATCAGGCCGCGGCTCAGTCACTGTTTGGCGACACCGCTGTGGAGATCGCGATTCCCATCTGGACCACCACGCCCTGGACGCTGCCTGCCAGCCTGGCCGTGAGCCTGCACCCGGAGCTGGAGTACAGCCTGGTGGTGCACGGCGGGCGCGGGCTGGTTGTCGCCAGCGAGCTGGTGGATTCGGTGTGCGCTCGCATCGGCTGGGGCGATTACCAGCTGGCGGGCACAGTAGCCGGCGCCGCCCTTGAAGGCCAGTTGCTGCAGCACCCGTTCTACGAACGCCAGGTGCCGGTTATCCTCGGTGAGCACGTCACGACGGAGGCGGGTACCGGTGCCGTGCACACGGCCCCCGGGCACGGCCTCGACGACTATGTCGTGGGCCAGAAGTACGGCCTCGATGTGCTCAACCCGGTGGGCGGCAATGGCGTATACCTTCCAGATACCGAGATCTTTGGCGGCCAGCATATCAACAAGGCCAACGACGCGATTGTTGCCCTGCTGGAAGAACGCGGCGCCCTGCTGCACGCGGAAAAGTACGCCCACTCCTACCCCCACTGCTGGCGCCACAAGACCCCGGTGATCTTTCGGGCGACGCCCCAGTGGTTCATCAGCATGAGCCAGGCAGGCCTGCAGGAGGCTGCCATGGCAGCCATCGACGATGTCAGTTTCATGCCCGACTGGGGGCGTTCGCGGCTGACATCGATGCTGGAAGGTCGCCCCGACTGGTGCATCTCCCGGCAGCGCACCTGGGGCTCACCGATTCCCCTGTTCGTACACCGTGAGACCGGTGAGCTGCACCCGGATACCCCGGCACTGATTGAGCAGGTAGCGCAGCGGGTAGAGCAGGGCGGTATCGACGCCTGGTTCGAACTTCAGCCCGAGGACCTGCTGGGGAATGAGGCGGAGCACTACGAGAAAGCCGCCGATACCATGGACGTGTGGTTTGATTCCGGCGTCACCCATGCCTGCGTGCTGCGCCATCGCGACGGCATGCAATTCCCTGCTGACCTGTACCTGGAAGGCTCTGACCAGCACCGGGGCTGGTTCCAGTCATCCCTGCTGACCGGCATCGCCTCCACCGGGCAGGCACCTTACAAGGCACTGCTGACTCATGGCTTCACCGTGGACGGCGAGGGTCGCAAGATGTCCAAGTCGCTGGGCAATGTGGTCCCGGCCCGCAAGGCCTTGAATGAGCTGGGCGCTGACATTGTTCGGCTGTGGGTGGCCGCTACTGACTACCGGGGAGAGTTGGCCTGGTCTGACGAGATCATCAAGCGCACCTCGGATTCCTACCGGCGCATCCGCAACACTGCGCGCTTCCTGCTCTCCAACCTGACCGGTTTCGAGCCCGGACGCGACAGCGTCGAGGCCGAGCGCCTGTTGGCCCTGGATGCCTGGGTCATTGGCCGTGCCGCCGAGTTGCAGAAGGAAATTATCGAGGCCTATGAGGCCTACCAGTTCCATATCATTTACCAGAAGCTGCACAACTTCTGTGTGACCGACCTGGGCGGCTTCTACCTGGATATCATCAAGGACCGCCAGTACACCACCCAGGCAGACAGCCTGGCCCGGCGCTCAGCCCAGACTGCCCTTTACCAGGTGGCCGAGGCGCTGGTACGCTGGATCGCCCCCATCCTCAGCTTCACCGCCGAGGAAATCTGGGAAAACCTGCCCGGCGAACGTGCTTCCTCGGTGTTCCTGGTGGAGTGGTTCGAGGCTTTCACACCGGCGCCCGGAGCGGAGCTCGACGACGCCTACTGGCAACAGCTGATCGAAGTCCGCAACGCGGTGAATCGCGAGCTGGAAAACCTGCGCAGCCAGGGCGAGCTGCGCGGCAGCCTCGATGCGGAAGTGGTGCTGTACTGTGACGACAGCCTGACTGAGACTGTGGCCAGGCTGGGTGAAGAGTTGCGTTTTGTGCTGATCACCTCCGGAGCGGAAGTCGCTCCGCTGGCCGATGCGCCTGCTGACGCGGCGGGTAGCGACATTGACGGCCTGAGCCTCAAGGTAGTACCGAGCAAGCATGAAAAATGCGAGCGCTGCTGGCATCGGCGCGCAGATGTCGGCAGCTATAGCGCACATCCCACGCTGTGCGGCCGTTGTGTGATCAACGTCGATGGCGAGGGGGAGCAACGCCGCTTTGCCTGAGCCGAGACAGCCGCTGCTCGGTGTTCACAGGGGCTGGTTCGCACTGGCGCTGGTCGTGGTCCTGCTGGACCAATGGAGCAAGGCGCTGGTGTTGGAACACCTGGACTATGCCCAGCCGGTGGTCTTGCTGCCGGTGCTGAACCTGACCTTGCAGTACAATGAGGGCGCAGCGTTCAGCTTTCTCAGCGACGCCGGGGGCTGGCAGCGTTGGTTTTTCAGCGCGGTGGCGCTGGTCGCGAGCCTGGTTATTGCGGTCTGGCTGACCCGCCTGAGACCCGCGGACAGGCTGCTGGCGGCTAGCCTCAGCCTGATTCTCGGTGGCGCCCTGGGCAATCTCTGGGATCGCCTGCAGTTCGGCCATGTGGTCGACTTTATATCGGTGCACTACCAGGATTGGTACTTCCCAACCTTCAATGTCGCAGACAGTGCTGTGACTGTCGGGGCCGTGCTGATGATACTGGACGCCATACTCCAGCCCAGGGCGGAAAACCCCCCTTCGGAGTAAGTGTTTGCTAGCCGCACAGCCGGCTTTTCGACTAACTTTAGCCCAGGGCATGACTGTAAGCCTGGGCATGGAGCTCCCGCAATCAGATGGAACAGGCCAACGTGACCGTCAGCGAAGGTACCCGGGTGTATCTCAACTTTGCTCTGAGCCTGGAAGACGGTTCCGAAATAGACTCCAACTTCAGCACTGACCCGGTGGACTTTGTGGTGGGCGACGGCAGCCTGCTGCCAGGATTTGAGCGCCTGCTGTTCGGCATGTCCCCCGGGGACCGGCAGATTTTCAGCGTGGAACCAGAAGACGCCTTCGGCATGCCTAATGACAGCAATGTCCAGCAGGTCCCCCGGGAGCACTTTGACGAGGATGGCGACCCGGAAATCGGCCTGTTGTTCTACTTCGCGGACGCGGCCGGCGGCGAAGTGCCGGGTTTGGTGGTCGCGGTCGATGATGAAGACGTGACAGTGGACTTCAATCACCCGCTGGCGGGGCGTACCATTCTATTTGACGTGCTCATTCACCGGGTGGAAGCCGCCGAGCTACACTAGGGCCTGAGCCGGGCATGAGACTGAGGATGCCATGACTGACACCAGCAATCCCGAGATACTGCTTGCCAACCCGCGCGGCTTTTGCGCCGGGGTGGATCGCGCCATTGCTATAGTCGACCGCGCCCTGGATGTGTTTGGGGCGCCCATCTACGTACGCCACGAGGTGGTGCACAACAAGTTTGTGGTCGACGGGCTGCGGCAGCGCGGGGCAATATTCGTGGATGAACTGGACGAGATCCCCGATGACAATACGGTGATCTTCAGCGCCCACGGCGTTTCCCAGGCCGTGCGCAACGAGGCGGCGCGGCGCGGGCTCAAGGTGTTTGACGCCACCTGCCCGCTGGTAACCAAGGTCCACATGGAGGTGGTGCGCTACGCTCGTGAGGGCCGGGAGTGCGTGCTGATCGGGCACCGTGGTCACCCGGAGGTCGAGGGCACCATGGGCCAGTACGACACCTCCAACGGCGGCGAAATCTACCTGGTGGAAGACGAGGCGCAGGCCGCGGCCCTGGAAGTGCGCGATCCCCAGCGGCTCTGCTATGTCACCCAGACCACCCTGTCCATGGACGACACCGCCCGGGTAATCGAAGTGTTGCGGGAACGTTTTCCCTCCATTCACGGCCCGCGCAAGGACGATATCTGTTACGCCACCCAGAACCGCCAGGACGCCGTGAAGGATCTGGCGGAGGACTGTGACCTGGTGCTGGTGGTGGGCTCCCCCAACAGCTCCAATTCCAATCGCCTGCGCGAACTCGCTCAGCGCATGGGGGCCGACGGTTACCTGATCGACAATGCCGACGCCATAGACCCCGCCTGGCTGGCGGGCAAGCGCCGTATCGGTGTGACCGCCGGCGCTTCAGCACCGGAAATCCTGGTCCAGCAAGTGATCAGCGCGCTGGAACAGCTGGGCGCCAGCGCACCGGTGGAACTGGCCGGGACGCCTGAAAACATCACCTTTTCCATGCCCCGGGAACTCAGGATTCCGGCCAGCGAAGTGGATTGAGCCTGCAATTGACCGGGTCTCAGACCCGGTAGTTCGTCACATTTTTCGTATTTTTCCTGCCGTTTATCCCCCGATAGGGCCGTTTGTCGCCGATTGGGCTTGCAGGCGGTCCTGAATTGCTATTGTGTCCGCTAATTTCACGATAGGGGAAAACCCTTGTCGAACGCCGCAGACAGACAGCAGATCAGCCAAGCCAGCACGCGCAGTGCCTGTGCGCGGCGCCGCATTGCCGGCTATACGCTGCTGGAGCTGCTCATCACCATGCTGGTGATTGCGCTGCTCAGTACGCTGGTGGGGCCGTCGTTCATCAACACTATCAATCGCAACCGCCAGCAGGCGGCCGTTGGCGATACCTACGGGATGTTGTCCACCGCCCGCAGTGAGGCGGTGAGTCAGGCCAGCACCGTGGCCGTGTGTGGCAGCAGCGACCAGGACACCTGCAACAGTAACGCCTGGGAGCAGGGCTGGATCATCTTCCTGGATGATGGCACCGGTGGTGGCACCGCGGACGACGGCGACCGCCACGCGGACGAGCCGCTGCTGCGGGTCGGCCAGGAGGCCAGCGGGTCCATGACCATCCGCACGCGCAACTTCCCGGCGGCGGGTGTGATTTCCTTCAACGAGGACGGCTTCGCCGACGCCAGCGGCACCATCGTGATTTGCGACGGTGTTCCCGCCGACGCCATGGCCCTGGTGTTGAACCTCTCCGGCCAGGCCCGCCTGGCAGTGGATGAAGACGCCAGCGGCTTCCTCAATATCGACGATGGGTCGGAGGTGACCTCATGTCCCTGAGCAAGCGTTTGCAGCGCGCGGGCCGCGAGCAGGGCTTTACCCTGATCGAGGTGCTGATTGCGACTCTGGTACTGACGGTGGGCCTGCTGGGCATTGCCGCCATGCAGATGGTGAGTTTCCAGACCAACCAGAGCGCCTATATGCGGTCCCAGGCCACTTACCTGGCCCAGGACATGATGGATCGCATGCGCGCCAACACTCAGGGTTATCGCAACACCTCCGTTTACGACAACATCAATACCGACAACGCCGGCACCATCCCGGCGTCCCCGGGTTGCAAGGGCGGCGACGTCGGTTGCACACCTGCGCAGATGGGCCTGGAAGACACCCGCGAGTGGGTGCAGCACTTTGTCAACATCGAGGGAGTAGCGGACTACCGCCCCGTCCTGCTCAACGGCTCTGGCACGGTGGCGCGCGGCGCTGGCAACACCTTTACGGTGACGGTCTCCTGGGATGACCGGGACTACGACACCGAGGGCAACCTCACCCGGGAAACGGTCACCCGCAGCGTGACTTACACGGCGGACCTGTTTTGAGGCGCGAGCAGATGAAAACCATGAGCCGACAAGCGGGTATGACCCTGGTGGAACTGATGGTCGCCATGGCCCTGGGCGCCTTTCTGATACTGGGCGTCGTCAATGTTTTCCTGGCGAACAAGGATTCCTCGCAGATCGAGACCTCGCTAGCGCGCCTGCAGGAGAACGGTCGTATCGCCCTGGATTTGCTGGTCTCTGACCTGCGCGATGCCTACTACATTGGCTGCGGCAGCCGTAATGGCTTTCTTACCCCCATCGCCACCGGCGTTACCTGGACACCGCTGGACGGTTTCGAGCGGCTGAGCGCAGGTTTCGAGCCGACCTTGCCCGCCGCACTCAATGCGACGGTGGGCGCCAATGCCCGGGTCGGCAGCGATGTGGTCTACCTGGCGCACGGCCGGCCGCTGAACGTGACCACCCAGGCCGATGTCGGCTCCGCCGCCACCTCTGTGCCAGTCAGCAGCAACCTGGAATGCATTTCGCAGACCGAGACAGTGATTATTGCCTCCTGCTCCAACGCCGTGCTGTTCCGGGTCACCAATACACCCGCCTGCGACGGCAGCGCCACGACCTTCGAGTATGGCCTGGGGGGCAACACCACCGATAGCCTGGGCCCGGGTTTTCCCATGGGCACCGAGCTGATGCAGACCTTTGAGAAGGTCTGGTTTGTGGCCGATACCGGCCGCCGCCGTACGCCGGCCAATATCCCGGTGAACGCGCTGTTCCGCCTCACCAATGGCACCGCGCTGGAGATGGTCGAAGGCGTTGAGTACATGCAGATTCTCTACGGGGAAGATGTGGGCGGTGGGCAGTTGCGCTACGTGCCGGCCAATAACGGCAGCCTGGACATCGCCACCGCTGAGATTGTCAGTATCCAGGTGGCGCTGCTGATGCAGAGCTATGAGCAGGTGCTGGATGCGCCGGACACGCGCGCCTACCAGGTGCTGGATCAGGAGATCGCCAGCACCGGCACCACCTATACGCACAACGGTGACCGGACCCTGCGCCGGGTGTTCCAGACCACGGTTCTGCTGAAGAACTAGCGGTAGAGCGACAAGCGAGAGTTGAGACAGTGATGAGACGGCAACTGAAAAGAACACAGAATCAGCGCGGCGCGGTACTGATCGTCGCCCTGATCATGCTGTTGGTGACCACTTTTGTGGGCTTCTCTACCATGGAAACCAGCAGTCTGGAGGCCAAGATGGCCACCGCCCGTGAGCTCAAGGAACTGACCTTCCAGACGGCCGAGACCAGTATTGAGCGGGCGCTGGACGACGAGCCCCTGATTAGTGATGCCTTTGTGGCCGGGCTTAGCAATGCGGCCTGGCCCACCAAGGATTTCAGTTTTGATGACGCGAAGCTGAGCGGCTCCGTGGAGGTGGCATACCTGGGCGACTTTATTACGCCGGGATTCAGCGCGAAGAAGGGGGACAGTGGTTCCTCCATGGCAACGATCTACTACACCATCGCTGCCACCGCAGGGCGCACCAACACCAACGTGCAGAGCCAGCACACCCAAGGTTTCTACATATTACAACCCAAAGCGAACTGAGTGTCGGGGATACTCGGAGGATTCTGCTATGAAACAGGCAAAATCGACTATTCTGGCCACGGTAGGCCAACACTGGAGCGAAACACTGGCACCGCGCCTGGCCCGGGAGGGGCGGCGCTTCGCCGCGGCCTTCCTGTCAGGCCTGGTGGCCGTGGCCCCGGTATGGGCGGATGACACGGAGATCTTCTTCGGCAGTAACGCAGAGGGCGGCGTCGCCCCCAACCTGCTGCTGATCGTGGATACCTCCGGCTCCATGAGCAATACCGTGAGTGGAACCGGCAAGACCCGCATGCAGAACGTGCAGGACGCACTGCACCTCCTCCTCAACAGCCTCAACAACGTTAACGTTGGCCTGATGCGCTTCTCCAATCCGGGTGGTCCGGTGATTTACCAGATCGACAACCTGGATCGCAACGTCAATGAGGTCACTGGCATCGTCAATACCAAGGCTTCCGTCGTCGACGGCGACGACGATGCCCAGCAGGTGATTGGCAGTGCCAGCTATGAAGACATCGAAGACGTGCTGGACGTTATTGAGGGCACCATGATCATCGATGCCGATCGCCTGCCCATGACCCGGACCCAGATCGGCGAGGCCGAGCGTTACGAGGAGCAGATCTCCTCCAGCAACAACGACGCCGAGGAGCAGACCTGGATTACCTCCGGGGACGGCATGTACATCAGTAGTAGTGACCTCGAGTTTACCCACGAGAACGGTAACAGCGGTCGCCGCCAGACTATCGGCCTGCGCTTTGACGGCACCACGGTGCCCGACGGCGCCACTATCACCAATGCCTACATTACCTTCCGGGTGGATGAGTCCAGTACCGGTGGTACGGCGGAGATCACTATTACCGGTGAATACGGTGAATCCGAGGCATTCCAGGACAATACCGCGGGCTCGATTACCTCCCGCGATCGCACCGCAACCGCTGTGCAGTGGGATCTTTCGGACCCGGCCGGTGCAGAATTCGTCGTCACGCCCAGCCTTACCGGCATCGTGCAGGACATCGTCGAGCACCCGGACTGGCGCGGCAACGGCGACAATATCTCTGATATGACGTTCATTTTTGAGCGCCGCGCCGGTTCCACGGCGGTGGCTACCCACGTGATGGAGTCCTACAACAAGTCGGGTGGCTTCGCGCCGCAGCTTACCGTGGAGTACTGGGTAGACGAGCCGCCCACTGAGAAAGACACCCTCACTGGCCTTCGCTTCAGCAATGTCGATGTGCCCCGCGGTGTGAAGATTACCGGCGCCTACATCGACTTTGTGGTCGCGTCTACTAATTCCAATGAGCGCACGGACCTGGTGATCCTGGGTGAGCGCAGCCCCACGCCGGTGCCCTACAGCGACGCGGCCAAGATCGCTACCCGTAGCTTCACCTCCGCAGGGGTGCTGTGGGAGGATATTCCGCCCTGGGAATCGAACGACGCGATTGTGACGTCGCCGGACATTGCCAGCGTGGTTCAGGAGATCGTCAACCAGCCGGACTGGTGTGGCGGCAACGCCATGGCCATGATGTTGTACGGCAAGGGCTTGCGGACCGCCTGGGCAAAGGATGCGGGCAATGGTCTCGAACCGCAGCTGCGGATTTCTTACGACTCGGCAACTATTGTGCCCGGCAATTCCTGTGCCAATTCCAGGATCAGCATGCAGATTACCGACACCTCTGATGATGTCGAGGAAGAGGGCAGCAACGTCTGGGTGAACTCCGACGATCTGGACTTCCAGAACAGCCGTAAGACCGGTCTGCGCTTCCCCGGCATCAACATCCCGCGGGGCGCCAAGATCCAGTCGGCCTACATCGAGTTCTCTTCCTGGTGGAACTACTCGGGCAACACCACCATCAAGGTCGAGCACGAACAGGCCGACGATGCCGATGAATTCTCTAACAGTAACGGTACTGTAGACAGTCGCAACTGGAGCGGGGCCATCGATTGGAATATCACCGCTGACTGGGAAGAATGGGAATGGGTGCCCACGGTGGATATTGCCAGTCATGTGCAGAGCATTGTCGATCGCGGCGGCTGGTCCAGCGGCAACGCCATGGCGTTCCGTGTTTACCGCAGCAGTGGCACCACACGGCGTGCAATTTCCAGCAACTACGACCCGGTCTACGCGCCGCGCCTGGTGATCAACTTCCAGGACGACGGTACCCAGGCGGCGGACGTGCGCCTGGTGCGTGAAGAGATTCTCGAAGAGGTCGACCAGCTCAATACGCGGGGTTATACGCCGGTGCAGGATACTCTGTACGAGGCGGCTCTTTACTACACCGGTGGCAAAGTCGACTACGGTCGCCGTCGCGGTGGCCCCAATGACGGTGGCCCTCACAGCTACACCCGCGTGTCCGTGAACGGCTCCATGGTGGATGGCACCTATAGCAACAACTACCCCAATGGATGTTCAGCCGACGACCTGGGCGCCAGCAATTGTAAGAACGAGACCTTGGGCTCCGTGGGCGGCAACGACCCGACCTATAGCTCGCCGATCGTTGACTGGTGCCAGAAGGAAAGCCACATCATCCTGCTGACGGACGGCCAGGCCAACCGGCCGCACTCCGAGCAGAAGATCAAGAACTTCGTCGGCAACCAGAGCTGTGACACCAGTGTCAGGGACTCCGAGGAATGTGTGAAGGAGCTGGTGAACTACCTCTACACCCAGGACCAGTCGGACCTGAAAGAGGAACAGATCGTTCGCACCCATACCATCGGCTTTAACTTCTCCAGCCAGTGGCTGAAGGATGTGGCCGAGGCCGGTGGCGGCCAGTACAAGGAAGCCAACCAGGCTTCTGACCTGGTCGCGGAGATTCAGGACATCCTCACCGACGTGCTGAAGGTGAACAGCACCTTCGTGGCGCCGGTGGCGGCGATCAACCAGTTCAACCGACTGAATCACCGCAGCGAAATCTACTTCGCGGTGTTCCGTCCGGAAGAAACGCCGAACTGGCCGGGTAACCTGAAGAAGTACCGCCTGGGCGGTGATGACAACACCATCCTGGACTACTCGTCCACGGAGGGTGAGCCCGCCATCAACTCGGCTACCGGCTTCTTCAGCGACAACGCCGTTAGCGCCTGGGGTGGTGTAACCGACGGCGCCGAAGTGGAGGTGAGTGGCGCCAACGGTGAAACGCCGAACTACGATGCGCGCAAGATCTACACCTATTACGACGGGTCTACCAGCACCAGGCTGAGCAATACGGTGAACCGGGTGTCGCCGGAGAATGGCAACCTTACCAAGGCCATGTTCGACGCCGGCCAGATGTCCAACGGCGATTTTGCGGAGCACATCGAGTGGGTAATGGGCAAAGACGTCGATGACGAAGACGGTAACGGTGTTACCAATGAAAACCGTTACATCGTCGGCGACCCGCTGCACTCCAAGCCTGTTGCCGTGACCTATGGCGGTTCTGAAACCGAACCGGACATCACGGTGTACTTCGGCAGCAACTCCGGTTTCCTGCACGCAGTGGATGCGGCTACCGGGGCGGAGCAGTTCGCCTTCATTCCCGAAGACCTGCTGGCGAACCAGAACATCCTGCGGGAGTCCAGCACCAACCAGCCGCATTCCTACGGCATCGACGGTAGCGTTACCGCCTGGGTAAATGACGCTAACGGCAATGGCGAGATTGCGGGCGACGGAGAGTTTGTGCGCCTTTACGTCGGCCAGCGCCGTGGCGGTCGCAACTACTACGCCATGGACGTGACCGACCGCGACAACCCGGAAATTATGTGGGTGATCAAGGGTGGCACCGGTAGCTTCGGCGAGCTGGGTCAGAGCTGGTCGCGCCCGGTGCGCGGCACCATCGACATCGGCGGCGCCGAGCGGGATGTCATCTACTTCACCGGCGGCTACGATGCCGACCAGGACGATGCGCAAACCCGCGTCACCGACGATCAGGGCCGAGCCCTCTATATCGTCGACGCCCTCACCGGTGAGCTGATCTGGAGCGGTGGTAACGGCAACAACTACACCGAAGATTTCGACGACATGCTGTATTCGTTCCCGTCGGATCTGGCGGTAGTCGATATCACCAGCTCGGGCACGGACAACATGATCTTTGTCGGTGATGCGGGTGGTCAGGTATGGCGCTTCGACATCAAGAACGGTGCCGAGATTGACGACCTGATTACCGGCGGTGTGATTGCCGACCTGGGTGCTGGCAGCACCGAGAACAACGCGGCCAACAACCGGCGCTTCTATCACAGCCCGGACGTGGCGCTGGTTATCAAGAACGGCCAGCAAAAGCTGGCGGTGACGATTGGCTCCGGATGGCAGGCCCACCCGCTGTCTACCATGAACGAGGACCGCTTCTACATGGTCCTGCAGGATGACGTGTACACCGTTCCGCAGACTTACGTGAAGCTGACCCACGACAATCTCTACGACGCAACGGACAACGATGTCGGCGAGGGTGTGGACGGTGCAGTCGAGCTGCTGGAAGCGGCGCAGGGTTTCTACTTCAACACGCCGAACGTGGGTGAGAAGATCCTCAGTACGCCGCTGATTTTCAACAACGCGGTCACGTTCACCACCTATGAGCCCAACCCGACCCAGGAGACCAGCCGCTGTATCCCGGCTGCCGGTGTCACGCGGGTTTACCAGATCAACCTGCTCGACGGCGCCCCGATCAACAACTGGGATGATGTCGACGGTTTGACTGAGGCCGACCGTGGTGCGGAGCTGAAGACCACCAGCATCATTGATGAGCCGGTGATTATCTGTACCGGTGCCGGATGTGATATGTATGTAGGTCCGGAGCAGCCGCCTTCAGAGCTGCTGACTGAGGACCGCGTGTACAAGACTTTCTGGCGCAGGGAGTGATAGCGGTCGCTTATCAACATGATGCAGGGGAGAAAACACATGGCAGCCAAGCGTGACAAGGGCTTTACGCTCATCGAGATACTCATCGCCCTGGTGGTTCTGGGCATCCTGATGTCGATCGCCTTGCCGGGCTACAACAGCCAGGTGACGCGCAGCCGCCGTTCCGACTGCATGGGCGTGATGCTGGGTTTTGCCCAGGCGATGGAGAAGCACCGGGCGGTGAACTACACCTACCAGGGTGCTGCCGATGGCGGTGACGACACCGGGCCACCGGCTTCGACGCTGCACCCGGACCAGTGCCCGATTGAGGGCACCGCCTTGTATAACCTCACGATCGAGGAAGCCACCGCCACCGAGTTTACCCTGGAGGCCGATCCTGTCGGCGCCCAGGACGGTGACGGCGCGCTGAGCATTAATGAACTGGGTCAGCGCTTTTGGGACAAGGACGACGACGGCTTTGAAGCCAGCGAGAACACCTGGAGTACTGATTAAGCCGGCCCGGCGTCGGCGGAGGAGTGTGACATGAACAGAATTCAGACCATGCTGCTGGCCCTGTTCCTGGCGCCCGCGATCTCGTGGGCCCAGGATACTGTCGAAGACCAGGGTGCCAGCGAACCCAATGAAGTTGTGGTGTCCGTGAACGAGGTACCGGAACGGGTGCTGGCGACAGCCAGGGCAGCCAAGCCCGGTGCTTACATCACCGACGTCCTGCGTCAGCTGCGCCGCGATGACGAGTATTACTACCGGCTTTATGCCAGCCAGGTGGGCCGCTACTGGGTGATCGAGGTGCGAGAGGACGGCGAGTTGATGCGCGCCTTCGAGGCGCCCTCGGCGCCGGGGTCGCTGACGGGCTCCTGAGCGCTGTACAGATAGCTATACAGAAAGCTATTGCACCATCCAGGCCGATTACCGGGGGCATGAGCGCCCCCGGGTTTTATTGAGGTAAGGCCTGCCGCCCCGGTTCAGGGTGAGCACCACATCCGCGCGCTCATCCTGCCTGTCAAAGCAAAGCACAAAGCTGCCGTTCTGGTGGGTACTGCCCATGGCTGAAAAGGTCAGGAAGTCCCTGCCCAGTGAGGCGCGCCAGGCCAGCCGGCCGCGATCCGTTGGCCAGTGGTCAAGGAACAGGGCCTCACCGGGGTCAAGCCGCCGGTCGCGGTCCCGGTCGGCGAATACCGCAATATCGCGGCCGTCCCAGCGCCTGTCGCAGGCCCGGCGCGTATCCAGCGCACAGAGCGTGACCTCCTGCTGCAGGTTGACTGCCTGACCGCGGGTAAATTGCACCAGGCGCTGTAACTCCAGCACCGACAGCGTCTGCCTTTCCCGGCCAATCAATGCACCCAGCCCGAAGCTGGCCTGCAGCAGCAACCCCGCAACTGTGGTAGCCAACAGCAGGTCCAGCAGGGTATAGCCCCTGCTGGCGGTTGCGGCTGGGCAGGCGCGCACCGGCCGCCTGCGTTTAGCTCTCTCTCGAATACAGCGTCCCACGTGGCCTTCCCTGGCGAATGGGCGGTGAAACCCCGGCGCCTGGTTGCAAGCCCGGGGGGAGCAGTCAGTATAGAGTTGTGGGTGTCGATGCCGGCAGCTGCGTGGCTACCGAAGCGCTCAATCGTCCAGTTCCAGCTTCTTGAGGCGGTAACGCAGTGAGCGGAAGCTTATTCCCAGCAGCTTGGCGGCGGCGGTTTTATTCCAGCGGGATTGCTCAAGGGCCCGGGTCAGTACCTCGCGCTCTATGTTCTCGAGATAGTCGTCGAGGTTGCCAAAGGCCGCCTCCACCGGCGGTGGCCCCGCATGGCTGGCGGACTCCTGCACAGGTTCCAGCTCTACCCCCTGGGACAGGCGCAGGTCCTCCACCTCGATGAGTTCGCCGTTGCAGAGCGTGCAGGCGCGCTCGAGAATGTTTTCCAGCTCGCGCACGTTGCCGGGGAAGCCATAGTTTGTCAGCGCGGTCATGGCGGCATCGGTGAGCCTGTGCGTCACTTGCTCCGCGGTATTCGCCAGGCGCTGCAACAGGAAGTTGGCCAGTAGCGGAATATCCTCGCGGCGTTCACGCAGGCTGGGCACATGCAGACCGATCACGTTGATCCGGTAGTAGAGGTCGCTGCGAAAGCGGTTCTCTGCAACCTCCCTGGCCAGGTCTTTGTGGGTGGCGCTCAGCACCCGCACATCGGTGGCGACTTCCGCGGCGGCGCCGATCGGTCGCACCGCTTTTTCCTGGATTGCGCGCAGCAGCTTGACCTGCATGGCCATGGGCAGGTCGGCCACCTCGTCCAGAAACAGGGTGCCGCCGCGGGCGGCCTGGAACAGCCCGGTCTTGTCATCGGTGGCGCCGGTAAAGCTGCCCTTGGTGTGGCCGAACAGTTCGCTCTCCATCAGCTCCGGTGGTATCGCGCCGCAGTTGACGGGGATAAAGGGGCCGCTGGAGCGCGGGCCGCGGGAGTGAATCAGCCGGGCAACGATTTCCTTGCCGCTGCCGGATTCGCCGCTGATATACACCGGGGCCTGGCTGCGCGCCAGCTTGTTGACCTGGGCGCGCAGGTCGGCGATCTCGGGGGTTTCGCCGATCAGCGTGGTGTCCTGTGCCTCCGCGGCCTGGCCGCCGGGCTCCAGCTTGAGTGCGTTTACCACCAGGCTGCGCAGGCGCTCCAGTTCTATAGGCTTGCTGATAAAGTCGAAAGCGCCGGCTTTCAGGGCGGTGATTGCGGTCTCCACACTGCCGTGGGCGGTGATCATGGCTACCGGGGTATCGCTGTAGTGTTGCTGGATGTGTTCCACCAGGCTGATGCCATTGCCGTCGGGCAGTTTCATGTCCGTCAGGCACAGATCGGTGTCGCCCAGGTCCAGCGCAGCGCGCGCTTCTGACAGGTCGGCCGCGGTGCGGGTTTCCAGTCCCATACGGCTCAGGGTGATATCCAGCAACTGGCGGATATCAGGCTCATCATCAACAATCAGTACGGTCTTGGTGCTCATAAGCCCTGTTCAGACCAGCCGCGATACCGTGAGGCGAAAGCAGCTTTCCCCGGTGGCGGTAGGCCGATAAGTGAGAGTCGCGTTATTGATTTCGCACAGTTCCTTGCTGAGGTACAGCCCAAGCCCCGTGCCCTTATCGACCGTAGTATAAAATGGCTCGAACAATTTTGCGCGTTCCGACTCTGCCACGCCCGGGCCTGAATCGACAACGTCGACCACGCAGCGCTGGGCCTGTGGCACTTTTTCCACACGAATACTGACGCGGCCGCTGCCGTTCACTGACTGACTATGCCGCAGGCCGTTGTCCAGCAGGTTGCCCAGCACCCGCTCCAGATGCGCGGGGTCGAAGGTGATTTCCAGCCAGTCTTCCGGCAGCGCCAGTTCAACGTCGACGGCGCCCGCCTGGGTTTGCCGGTACTGTTCAAGAAAGCTCTGCAGCCAGCCCTTGAGGGCCAAACGCTGGGGGTTGGGGGGCTGGCGCCGGCTGATTTGCAGGACGTTTTCTATCACGCTGTTCATGCGTTTGGCATGGTGCTGGATGATACCTGCCAGCTCCTGGTCGTTGGCCGCGAGCTGTTCTGACTCACCCAGCAGTTGCGCAGCGTGGCTGACAGCGCCCAGCGGATTGCGAATTTCGTGGGCAATGCTGGCGGTAAGCCGTCCCAGGGAGGTCAGCTTGAGGGACTGCGCCTGCTGGGTAACGGCCGTGTAGTCCTCCAGAAACACCAGGGCGTAGCCGTCACCGGAGTCCTCCAGCGGGCTAAAGCTGGCCAGCACCTGCGGTGCATCGTCGGCGATGTGCAGGGGCTTGGCGTCATGGGTGCCACTCTCCTGCCAGAGGGAAAACTGCTGGGCCAGCAAGGGGTGGTAGTCGGCGAGGCGCCGGCCCTGCTCCAACGCCATCGGCCGCTCCGGGTCCAGCAGCCGAGCCGCCGCCTGGTTCATTACCCGCACGCTGCCATCTGCGTATACCAGCAGGATGCCGGTTTGCAGGTTGCGTACGATCTGCTCATTGAGGCGCTGCAGGTTGTACAGGTCGTCGGTGCGCGCCCGCGCCAGTGCCTCGGCCCTGCCGACGCGCCTTGCCACCATCTGAATCAGCAGGGAAACCGCAAACACCAGGGCACTGAGCAGTCCCGCCGGCAGCAGGCTGTCGAAGGGCAACACCTCTTCGTTGATCAGCCGCAGGGTGTCGGCAAGAATGGCGATAACGCTGAGTGCCGCGATCAGGGTGGCAATGCTGGCCAGGTCGATGACCACGGCGCTGGCCGCCGCGGTAGCCAGCAGCAGAATAGGCAGGCCGCTGGACATGCCGCCGCTGGTATCCGACAGCACCGAAATCACCAGGATGTCGATGAAGAACACGCTGAACAGCGTGGCCCGGTTGTGAATCAGGCGCGTCTGCATCAATGCCAGCAGCACCAGGTTGGTGGCCAGGAACACAATGGCCACAATCAGGTAGACCTCGGGGTTGAGGCCCCCGAGCAGCCGCCGGGTTTCCGAGCTGAGCGGGCTCAGCAGCAGGACGATCGAAAGAATCGAGCGATAGGCCACGTAGATGCGGAACAGGGAGACGTTCTGCTGTTCCTGAAGTGGTGGGGAAGGGCGGTGCAGTATGGCCGGCCGCTGCGACATTAAGAGATTTCCGCTGCGCGTTGCCGGCTAGTTTACTCGCTCCCGTCTTTGCTTAGGAAGGCGCTTTGCAAGACAATATGCGGCCCCAGCACAGGACCCCGAAACATGCCCGCGTTCGACATCATCATGGCCCAGATCAACACCCTGGTCGGGGACTTCGACGGCAACGTCGAGCAGGTTCTGGCCCTGGTGCGACAGACCGAGGCGGAACAGCAGCGGCCGGTGCTGGTGTTCCCCGAGCTGACCCTGTGCGGTTACCCGCCCGAGGATTTGTTGCTGCGCCCCAGTATCGAAGGGCGGGTAAACGCAGCGTTGGACGCAGTCTGCGCCGGCGTGGACCATGCCTACGTGGTGCTGGGCTATCCACGCCGCCGGAATGGCAAGCTGTTCAACATGGCGGGCGTTATCCATGGCGGCGAGGTGATCGCTGAATACGCCAAGCAATGCCTGCCCAATTACCAGGTGTTTGATGAGAAGCGCTATTTTGAGACGGGCACGGAGGCCTGCGTCGTCGACATTCACGGCGTGCCGGTGGGTCTCAGTGTCTGTGAGGATATCTGGGAGCCGGAGCCTATCGCCCAGGCCAGGGCGGCGGGCGCGGCCCTGCTGCTGAATCTCAACTCTTCCCCCTTCCACCGCGGCAAGCAGCAGGAGCGAGAGGCGCTGGTGGCAGGTCGCGCCCGGGACAATGCCCTGCCAGTGGTGTACGTGAACCAGGTGGGTGGCCAGGACGAGCTGGTGTTTGATGGTGGCTCATTTGCTGTCAGCGCCGAGGGCGAACTGCGTGCCAGGGCGCCGGCCTATCTCGATTCCCGGGAACACCTGTGCGTGAGCTTCGAAGCCGGTCGCTGTGAGATTGAGCCGGCAGAGATCACTGCGCTGCTGGATCCGCTGGAAGCGGTTTACCAGGCCCTGGTGGTCGGAGTGCGTGATTACGTGAACAAGAACGGTTTCCCGGGGGTGGTGCTGGGACTCTCCGGCGGCATCGATTCGGCCCTGACCCTGGCGGTGGCGGCGGATGCCCTCGGGCCCGCGCGGGTGGAAGCGGTGATGATGCCGTTTCGCTACACCGCCCAGATGAGCGTGGAAGACGCCGCCGAGCAGAGTGCCCGCCTTGGGGTGGCTCACAAGGTCATATCCATCGAGCCGATCTACGAGGCCTTCCTGGCCAGCCTGGCAGAGGAGTTTGAAGGCCTGGCGGTGGATACTACCGAAGAAAACATGCAGGCCCGCTGCCGGGGTGTGCTGCTGATGTCCATCTCCAACAAGAAGGGTTCACTGGTGCTGACCACCGGGAACAAGAGTGAGATGGCGGTGGGCTACTCTACACTGTACGGTGATATGGCGGGCGGCTTCGACGTGCTCAAAGACGTGCCCAAAACACTGGTGTACGCGCTGGCAGAGCACCGCAACCGCCACAACCCGGTGATCCCGGAGCGAGTTATCACCCGTCCACCCTCTGCGGAACTGCGCCCGGACCAGAAGGACCAGGACAGCCTGCCGGACTACGAGGTACTGGACCGCATACTCGAACTCTATATCGAGGACGACATGAGCGCGGAGGACATCATCGCCCAGGGCCTGGGGCGCGCCGACGTAGAGCGCGCCGTGCGGCTGGTAGACCTCAACGAATACAAGCGCCGGCAGGCCCCTATCGGCGTGCGCATCACCCGCCGCGGCTTCGGCCGCGCCCGCCGCTACCCCATCACCTCCGGCTGGAAAATCGGCCACTAGTCGACGCCTCATAGTACCCGGAGGCATCGCGTCGCTGGTGACCTAGCGCCTCGGAGTGGCCAGAGGCATCGCGTCGTTGGTGATCCAGAGCGCCTCGGTGTGGCCGAAGGCATCGCGTCGCTGGTGATCCAGCGCCTCGGTGTGACCAGAGGCATCGCGTCGCTGGTGATCCAGCGCCTCGGTGTGACCTGAGGCATCGCGTCGCTGGTGATCTAGCGCCTCGGTGTGGCCAGAGGCATCGCGTCGCTGGTGATCCAGCGCCTCGGTGTGACCAGAGGCATCGCGTCGCTGGTGATCCAGCGCCTCGGTGTGGCCAGAGGCATCGCTCTCGAGCGGTCTTCTAGAGAGACCCCTCTTTGGGCCGATTATCAAACTCCGGCGGCGCACTACGGTCGATCAGCCCAAAGCTCGCCCGGTTCAACCAGGAGCGGTCGACACCCTGGGCGGTATAGCTTGAGATGAAGTTACCGTCTTCATCCACCGAGGGGTGGTTCGGGTAGTTCAGGACCAGCACGTCCAGTGAGTCCTGGGCCAGTTCATCCAGTCCCAGCAGGATATAGCCCTGCACCATCACGGCCAGGCCATCGGCCACTGCGGGCGTCTGCGGGAAGTTCTCCACCACATAGCGGCCCCGGTTTATCGCAGCTACATAGGCGCCGCGGCGGAAGTAGTAGTTCGCCACATTGATTTCCGAGCGAGCCAGCAGGTTGCGAAGATGGACCATGCGGGCGCGGGCATCCGGTGCATAGGGGCTGTCCGGGTAGCGCGCCAATAGCTGGGAAAACTCCGCAAATGCCTCCTGGGCGTAGGAGGTATCGCGTTTGGTGATATCCCGCGGCAGCCAGCGATCAAACAGGCCGATATCCTGAGAGTAGGCGGCCAGACCCTTCATGTAGAAGGCGTAGTCGACGTTGGGGTGCTGCGGGTGCAGGCGAATAAAGCGGTCGGCGGCTTCGATGCTGGCTTCGTGCTCGAAGTTGGAATAGTGGGCGTAAATCAGTTCCAACTGGGCCTGCTCAGCGTAGCGGCCAAAGGGAAAGCGGGACTCCAGCAACTGCAGCGCCTGCACGGCCAGGTCAAAATTCTTGTTGCGCAGGTAACGCTGCGCTTCCTGGTACAGTTCGTACTCGGAAGAGTTCGCCCCGGGCGGCAGATCCAGCTCGTCGTTGTTCGAACACCCCGCCAGAAGCAGCGCCAACAGCAACGTCGCCGCCAACGAGGCTATGCTCCGCCGGTAGTCCGCCAGCAGCAGGCGGGATGGCCCTTCAGTGCCGGGCAGCATCGTGTTCCACGACCGTCTGATCAGAAGCACCGAGCGCGAAATACGCACCTCGATGGCCGGCAGAAGGTTGATCGCTGGCGGTCCTGTAGAAATCAGCGTTTCTTGCCCACGTAATTTCCTGTTGGCAAGTATCGTGTTCTACGACCGCCTGATCAGAAGCACCGAGCGCGAAATATGCACCTCGATGGCCGGCAGCGGGTTGATCGCTAGCGGTCCTGGATAAAGGAGCGTTTCTTGCCCACGTACTTTCCTGTTGGCAAGTGTCGTGTTCTACGACCGCCTGATCAGAAGCACCGAGCGTGGAGTACGCACCTCGATGGCCGGCAGCGGGTTGATCGCTAGCGGTCCTATAAACAGCAGGTTGATCGCTAGCGGTCCTATAAAAAGCTAACATGGGTGTTCGCGGTATTTTCAAGGCGCGTATTTAACCACAGGAAGGCTTCTATTCGCCATGCTGGAGCACATCGAGCAGGAAGCGGTTGTCAGCCCGGAGCAGCATGGCAAACGTTTAGACCAGGTGGCGGCGGAGCTGTTCCCCGACTTTTCCCGCTCCCGGCTGCAGGCCTGGATACGCAGCGGCGAACTGCTGGTGGACGGCGCCACTTTCAAGCCTCGCGACAAGGTCTCGGTGGGGGCCCGGGTCACCCTGGACGCGGAATTGGAGCAGGAAGTCGGCTGGCAGGGCGAGGCGATTGCTCTCGACCTGCAGTACGAAGATGCGGATATCCTGGTGCTGAACAAGCCCGCCGGCCTGGTGGTGCACCCGGCGGCGGGCCATGCCAGCGGGACCCTGGTTAATGCGCTGCTTCACCGCTACCCGGAGCTGGAGAAACTGCCGCGGGCCGGCATTGTTCATCGTCTCGACAAGGAAACCTCGGGCCTGATGGTGGTCGCCCGTTCACTGAGGGCCCACACCAGCCTGGTGGAGCAGTTGCAATCCCGCTCTGTCAGTCGCGAGTACGCTGCGGTGACCATCGGCGCCATGACGGGCGGCGGCACCGTGGATGCCGCTATCGGCCGCCACCCCCGGCAGCGCAAAAAGATGGCGGTAGTCAGCCACGGCGGCAAGCCGGCGGTGACCCACTACCGGGTAACAGAGCGATTTGCCCACCACACCCTGGTAAAGGTCAGGCTTGAAACCGGCCGAACTCACCAGATACGGGTGCATATGGCACATATCCACTATCCGCTGGTCGGAGACCCGCAGTACGGCGGCCGGCCAAAACTGCCCCGTGGTGCGGAGGCCGAGTTGGTGGAGGCCCTGCGCAGCTTTCCGCGCCAGGCCCTGCACGCCCAGCGCCTCGGGCTTGAGCATCCAGCCAGTGGCGAGGAGCTGGAATGGGAATCTGGGCTTCCCGAGGATATGGAGGCGCTGCTCGACTGCCTACGGCGCTGCGATCCGCTGTGACACTGATAACACCCGATTGGCCGGCACCCGCCCAGGTCGTGGCCTTCTCTACCACCCGCGACAGCGGTGATCGCGCACGTCCCCCTGCGCTCGAGGGATTCCCTGCACCGCGCGTGAAGCAGGTTCACGGCCAGGTGGTGGTGGCCGCAGATGGCCTGGCAGACGGCGTCGAGGCAGACGCGGTCTTCACCCGGCAGCCGGAAATCGTCTGCCGGGTAGAAACCGCCGACTGTCTGCCGGTGCTGTTGTGCAACCGGGCCGGCACCGAGGTGGCCGCGGTGCATGCGGGCTGGCGCGGACTGGTGGCTGGCATTCTGGAGGCGGCGCTGGTGACCATGGCGTCGCCGGCAGAGGATGTCATGGCCTGGATAGGGCCGGCGATCAGCC
Organism: Halieaceae bacterium; assembly: GCA_028282105.1. Lineage (GTDB taxonomy): Bacteria > Pseudomonadota > Gammaproteobacteria > Pseudomonadales > Halieaceae > JANQIO01. Next base: position 26,883 of record JANQIO010000098.1, read on the forward strand.
AGTCCTGTTACGAAGTCGGGGGTGAGCTGCGCGCGGCCTTCCTCGCGGCAACGACTAGCGGCCAGGCGGACGTTGTGGACGCCTGCTTTCTGCCCAGCGGCGAAAAATACCTCGCCGACCTGCCGGCGCTGGCCCGCATTCGCCTGGATACCTGTGGGGTACTCGGGGTGTGGGGTGGCCAGCACTGTACCTATACCGACAGCCGGCATTTCCACTCCTGGCGCCGAGACGGCGCGGCCGCCGGGCGCATGGTGTCAGGGCTGGCGATAGTGCCGGGCCGGATGCAATCACATACTTGAAACAGGGCTATTTGTCCCCATTTACGGGGTAAATGAGTGATTGAGTCGCTGCCACGGCAGCGCAGAGGTTTCGAGCAATGCGAATGGACAAACTGACCAACCCGCTGCAACTGGCGCTGGCCGACGCCCAGTCGCTGGCAGTCGGGCGGGACCACAACTTTATCGAACCAGTGCACCTGCTGACGGCGCTGCTGCAACAGCAGGGCGGGGTTGCCAGGCCGCTGCTGTCCAAGGCCGGAGTTAATGTCGCGGCGCTGGAGACAGCAGCGGAGCAGGCCCTGGAGAGCCTGCCGCGTGTAACCGGCGGCGCCGGCGATGTGCACCTGAGCACCGATGCCGGGCGGGTGCTGAACCAGGCGGATAAGCTGTCCCAGCAGCGCGGGGATGCCTATATCTCCAGCGAGCTGGTGCTCCTGGCCATGCTGTCGGCCGGTGGCAAAGGTGGCGAATTGCTGAAGTCTGCCGGCGCCAACGAAGCGGCGTTGAATGCGGCCATCGACACCCTGCGCGGCGGGGATACCGTGAATGACCCGGCGGCGGAGGAGTCGCGCCAGGCCCTGGACAAGTACACGGTGGATCTCACCGCCCGGGCCGAGGAAGGCAAGCTCGACCCGGTGATTGGCCGTGACGACGAGATTCGCCGCTGCATCCAGGTGTTGCAGCGTCGCACCAAGAACAACCCGGTGCTGATCGGCGAGCCCGGCGTCGGTAAAACCGCCATCATCGAGGGTCTGGCCCAACGGGTGGTGAATGGTGAAGTGCCGGAGAGTCTGCGTGACAAGCGTATCCTGTCGCTGGACCTGGGCTCCCTGCTGGCCGGCGCCAAGTTCCGCGGCGAGTTTGAGGAACGCCTTAAGGCCGTGCTCAACGAGCTGAGCAAACAGGAAGGCCGCATTGTGCTGTTTATAGACGAGCTGCACACCATGGTCGGTGCCGGCAAGGCAGAGGGCTCCATGGATGCCGGCAATATGCTCAAGCCGGCCCTGGCCCGCGGCGAGCTGCACTGCGTGGGCGCCACCACCCTCGACGAGTACCGCCAGTACGTGGAGAAGGACGCGGCACTGGAGCGCCGCTTCCAGAAGGTGCTGGTGGATGAGCCGAACGAGGAAGACACCATCGCCATCCTGCGCGGCCTGAAGGAACGCTACGAGGTGCACCACGGGGTGGATATCACCGACAGCGCCATTATTTCCGCCGCCAAGCTGTCGCAGCGCTACATCACCGACCGCAAGCTGCCGGATAAGGCGATTGACCTGGTGGATGAAGCGGCCAGCCGCATCCGCATGGAAATTGACTCCAAGCCCGAATCGATGGATCGCCTGGAACGTCGGCTTATCCAGCTCAAGATCGAGCGCGAAGCGGTCAAGAAAGAGTCCAGCGAGGCAGCGCTTAAGCAGTTGGAGATGCTTGAGGAAGACATCGCCCAGGTGGAGCGCGAATACGCCGACCTGGAAGAGATCTGGAAGGCCGAAAAGGCCACCGTACAGGGCGAAGCCCAGATCAAGAGTGATCTGGAGCAGGCGCGGCTCGAACTGGAGGCGGCCCGCCGCGGCGGCGACCTGACGCTGATGTCTGAGCTGCAGTACGGCAAGATTCCGGAGCTCGAGAAGCAGTTGGAGCAAGCCAGCAAGGCCGGCGACGTGGAGAAGACCCTGCTGCGCAACAAGGTGACGGAAGAGGAAGTGGCGGAAGTGGTGTCGCGCTGGACCGGTATTCCGGTGGCCAAGATGTTAGAGGGCGACCGCGAAAAGCTGCTGCGCATGGAAGAGGCCCTGCACCAACGGGTGGTGGGTCAGGACGAGGCCGTGGTGGCGGTGGCCAATGCCGTGCGCCGCTCCCGCGCCGGCCTGTCAGATCCCAACCGTCCCAACGGTTCCTTCCTGTTCCTGGGCCCCACCGGCGTTGGCAAGACCGAGCTGTGCAAGTCCCTGGCGGAGTTCCTGTTTGATTCCGAACAGGCCATGGTGCGCATCGACATGTCGGAGTTTATGGAGAAGCACTCGGTTGCGCGGCTTATCGGCGCGCCGCCGGGCTATGTGGGCTACGAGGAGGGTGGCTACCTGACCGAAGCTGTGCGCCGTCGGCCCTATTCGCTGCTGCTGCTGGACGAAGTAGAGAAAGCCCACCCGGATGTGTTCAATATCCTGCTGCAGGTGCTGGAAGACGGCCGCCTGACGGACGGCCAGGGCCGCACCGTGGACTTCCGCAACACCGTGGTAGTGATGACCTCCAACCTGGGCTCTGACCTGATTCAGGAAATGGCGGGGGAGGAAAACTACGAGGCCATGAAAACGGCGGTGATGGGTGTGGTAGGGACACACTTTCGACCGGAGTTTATCAACCGAATCGATGAAACCGTCGTTTTCCATCCACTGGCCCAGGAGCAGATTCGCGGTATCGCCCATATCCAACTGGCCGGCCTGCGCGCCCGCCTTCAGGAGCGCGAGCTGACCCTGGACATCGACGATGCCCTGCTGGACAAACTGGTGGAAGTGGGTTTCGACCCGGTCTACGGTGCCCGCCCCCTGAAGCGCGCGATCCAGCAGCAGTTGGAGAACCCGCTGGCGCAGGACCTGTTGGCCGGCAAGTTCCCGCCCGGCTCCACGATACACGCCGGGCTGTCGGGCAACGCGGCCGTGTTCAGCACCGATCAGGCTGCCTGACGCGTTGACATCCGCCCCGCGAGGGGCGGACACTACGCGCCATGATGAACTAGCAATTCCCAATCCGTTCGAGCCCGCGCAGACACTGTGCGGGTTCTCTTAATGACCCTTCTCCCAGTATCGGAGCCTTAGCGCTCCAGAGGAATTGCTATGTTTACAGAATTGTCGGACTTCAGCCGCCGCCCGCCGCTGTATTCCCGAATCACCGCGACCGAGCTGTGGACCCGGCCCGCGCTGGCCAGGCGCATGCTTGAGTTCCACCTGGATCCCAATACTCACTTGTCCTCCCGGCCCGAGCAGCAGATCGATGCCATTGTCCACTGGCTCGATCAGCGCCTTGCGTTCAAGGGCAAGCGACTCTGCGACCTGGGCTGCGGCCCCGGACTCTATGCGAACCGTTTTGCCGGTTTGGGCGCTGCCGTCACTGGTATCGATGTGTCGGCGGGTTCGCTGGAGTACGCACGCCGGCTTGCCGGGCAGAGCGGCCATGACATTCGCTACGTCCTCGCGGACTACTGCGAGGATGCGCTGCCCGCGGGCTTTGATATCGTCACCCTGATCTATTACGACTACGCCGCCCTGACCAGTGAGCAGCGCAGCCGCGTGTTGGAACGCCTTCACAGCATGCTGGAACCCGGCGGCAAATTGGTGCTGGATGTGCCCGGCGCCGGTGCTTTTGCCGGCGTGCAGGAGGGTATTAGCATGGAAGCCGGCCTGATGGGTGGATTCTGGTCCGACGAAGACTATCTCGGCCTGGAGCGCGTGTGGCGCTACGAGGAGCACATGGTATCGCTGAGCCGCTACCTGATTGTCGAGCCGGATGCAGCATTCGAGATCTATAACTGGATGCAGTATTTCACCGCGGCCAGTCTTGCCGCAGAACTGCACACCGCAGGATTTCAGGTCGAGCAGATCAGCGACTCCCTGGCCGGGGCAGCCCTCCCCGGCGACCCCGAAACCCTCGCCGTCATCGCCACCCGCAGCTGACTCTACAAGCCGAGAAGGGCGCCTGTTGCCCAGGCAGCAGGCGCCCAACTTGAGCGGTTCAGAATCCAGAGAGTGACATAACGTCTCCCATACCTCTTCGAGGTACCGACCTGGGGACGATTTAGAATGCGTTAGCTAACGTAGCGCCTTTCATGCCTCTTCGAGGCGCCGACCGGGGGGCGATTTAGAATTCGTTAGCGCACTTAGCGCCTCTGATGCTTCTTCGATGATCCGACCTGGAGCCGATTTAGAATTCGGTAGGTCACGCAGCGCCTCTCATGCCTCTGCGAGGAGCCAACCTGGGGACGATTTAGAATTCGTCAGGTCATGTAGCGCCTCTAAGCAATCTTAGTGGCGCGAAGCAGGAGCGGTTTTATAAAAAGCGCGGTTTTATAAAAAGTCTAAGAACCGCAATGCACAGCAATCAGGTCCTGCGCCTTCTTGCGCTGCACCTCTTTCTCTTCCTCGGTGAGGTAGCGGATGCCGTCGTCATCGCGGATACGAATGCGGGCCAGTGAGCCCAGGGTGTCCAGGTTGGCACGGGCCTGGTCGCAAATCGCCGGATCCTTCTCAACAGCCGCCTGCTGTTCGGCGGCGTTGGGGGTTTCGCTGCCCACCGGCGCTGAGGTTTCCCAGCCGGGCGGGTTGTCCGTGTTCTCTTCAGCGCTGACACGCCGGACCAGGCCGGATTCGGTAGAAACAAACTCGTACTCCACGCCGGCGGGCGGTGGCCGATCGCTGTGGTGCGGGTTGCCGCGCTCATCAATCCACTTGTAATAGCCCTTCTCCGCCAGGGAGGCGGGCGCAAGCAGCGTTCCGAGCAGCAGAGCCGCCAGCAGGCCGGCGTTTCTAACGCCCCTGCCCATGGTGCTAAGGCCTTGAATTGTAAGGAAAGCTCCGCGCAAGAGCGTCTCTCCATGCATTGATTTGCCTCGAAAGTACCCCATGAGCGGAGGCGGTGCAACTTGTGATTTTCAGATATTGACACAGGTCCGTTTAGCGCGAAGAATGCGCTCTCCCGGTGTGGGAATGGCGGCCGCACGTATGGTGCTGCCAGCCCTTATTGACGCCCGAGACTGCTACCGGTCTGCGTCGACACCCCGGGAACCCGATAGCGACAGGCGCCGTATTGGCACTGTCGTGGCCACCATCTGCGCTACCTCGCAGGGCGACCAACAGCGGGCTCGTGTGCCGGACATTCCGTATGCGGCAATCCCCTGAATATCTCCCTTGCGAAGCCTTCGAACCGGCCAGCCGGTGTCGACAGCTTACGCTGTATGCAGCGCCTGCTGTAAGAGATGGTCGCCTCGTGTAGCGGTCACGTGATGAACGCTACTTCGTGTAACCCGCATGGCCGTACTGGCTCTGCGAACCTCGTGCCGGACATGTGCGCGAGGCAGATTGAGGACGAAACGGTGGAATTACTCTCCGGCGGCGAGATGATCGCCCGGGCACTGCAGGACGAGGGCGTCGATTTTATCTTCGGCTACCCCGGTGGTGCCGTGCTGCATATCTACGACGCTCTGTTCAAGGAATCGAGCATCCCCCACATCCTGGTGCGCCACGAACAGGCGGCCACCCACGCGGCGGACGGCTACGCCCGCGCCACCGGCAAGCCGGGCGTGGTGCTGGTGACCTCTGGTCCGGGCGCCACCAATGCCATCACCGGAATCGCCACGGCCTATATGGATTCCATACCCATGGTGGTGCTGTCCGGCCAGGTGCAGTCGCACCTGATCGGTGAGGACGCCTTCCAGGAAACCGACATGGTGGGTATTTCCCGGCCGATCGTTAAGCACAGTTTCCTGGTGCAGGAGGCGGAAGAGATTCCCGCCATCATCAAGAAGGCGTTTCATATAGCCTCCTCCGGTCGCCCGGGCCCGGTGGTGGTGGATATTCCCAAGGACCTTACCAAGCCGGATGAGAAGTACCCTTACGAGTATCCGGAAGCGATCAAGATGCGCTCCTACAACCCCGCCAATCGCGGTCACTCCGGGCAGATCAAGAAAGCCGTGAAGCTGCTGCTGGGCGCCAAGCGACCGGTAATCTACAGCGGCGGCGGCGTCATCTTGGGCAACAGCAGTGATCTGCTCACCGAGCTGGCGCAAATGCTCAACTACCCGGTTACCAACACCTTGATGGGCCTGGGCGCCTACCCGGCTTCTGATCGCCAGTTCCTGGGGATGCTGGGCATGCACGGCTTTTACGAAGCCAATATGGCCATGCACAATGCCGATGTGATCCTGGCGGTGGGCGCCCGGCTGGATGACCGCGTGACCAACACCGTGGACAAGTTCTGCCCCGGCGCCAAGATCATCCACATCGATATCGACCCAACCAGCATTTCCAAGACGGTGCAGGCCCATGTACCCATCGTCGGCCCGGTGGATGGCGTACTCAAGGAGATGATGTCGCTGATTGCCCAGCAGCGGGAGGAGATGCCGGAATTGCCGGATACCCTGGCGCTGGAGCGCTGGTGGCAGCAGATCGATCAGTGGCGCGCGGCCCATGGCCTGTGGACCGCACCGCGCTATGAAACCGGTGGGCCGATCAAGCCCCAGCAGGTGATCGAGTCCCTGTACCGGGCCACCGGCGGTGAGGCCTATGTCACCTCCGACGTGGGCCAGCACCAGATGTTCGCGGCCCAGTACTACAAGTTCGACAAGCCGCGACGCTGGATCAACTCCGGCGGCCTCGGCACCATGGGCTTCGGCCTGCCCTCAGCTATGGGGGTAAAGCTCGCGTTCCCGGATGCGGATGTAGCCTGTGTCACCGGCGAGGGCAGCATCCAGATGAACATCCAGGAGCTGTCTACCTGCAGCCAGTACGGCATCCCGGTGAAAATCATCAATTTGCACAATGGCTACCTCGGCATGGTCAAGCAGTGGCAGGACATGCAGTACGAGGGCCGGCACTCGGAGTCGGCCTACGCCAATTCCCTGCCGGACTTCACCAAGCTGGTGGAGGCCTACGGCCACGTCGGTATCCACATCGAAGACCTCTCCGAGTTGGATGAAAAAATGGACGAGGCCTTTGCCCTCAAAGACCGGCTGGTATTTGTGGATGTGATGGTCGACCCGGCGGAGCACGTCTACCCGATGCACGTGGCCCCCAACGGCTCCATGGCCGATATGTGGCTCAGCAAGACGGAGCGCACCTGATGAGACGAATCATTTCGGTACTGCTGGAAAACGAACCCGGCGCCCTGTCGCGGGTGGTGGGCCTGTTCTCGCAGCGGGGCTACAACATTGAAACCCTCAATGTGGCGCCGACGGAGGATGCGACCCTGTCGCGGCTCACCGTGACCACCGTGGGAGATGATCGCAAGATCGAACAGATCACCAAGCAGCTCAACAAGCTGGTAGATGTGGTGAAGCTGGTCGACCTGACGGAGGGCGCGCATATCGAGCGCGACCTGATGCTGATCAAGGTCCGCGCCACCGGCGCCCAGCGCGCCGAGATCAAGCGCTGCACCGATATCTTCCGCGGCCAGATTGTCGACGTGGGGCCCTCGGTGTACACCATCATGCTGTCCGGGACGGCGGACAAGCTCGACTCCTTTGTCGAGGCGATGGGCGATGCCTCCATTCTTGAAGTCGTGCGCAGCGGCGTGGCCGGTATTGCCCGCGGTGAAAAGGTGTTGAGACTCTAGTTACCGGCGAGGCAGTATGAACCAGCAGGTAGGGCGATGTGTTCGGTCCGGGATGTGCGGCTACCTGCTGGCCATACTGGTGTCAGCCTGCGCAACGACTCCCACTCCCGTCACTGTCGAGAAACCTGAGATGCAAGGAGTCCAAAACTACTCCGAGCTGCGCGCCACCGAGACATTTGCCGGGGCCCGGGTGGGTTTTGGCGGCTCGACCAAGCCGACCGCCATGTCTGCGCTTCGGTCAGCGGGGTACGCTACGGTGATCAGCCTGCGCTTTGGCGATGAGACCGACGTGGACCACGGCGCCAGTCGCCAGGCGGCGGAGGCGGCGGGTCTTCGTTATCTGGAACTGCCGCTCAGTAGCAAGCAGTTTTCTCCCGCCACCATCCAGGGAGTGCTCGATGCGATGAGTAGTGCCGGCCAGCAGCCGGTCTATCTGCACTGCGGTTCTGCCTCGCGCGCGGCGGCGGTGTGGATGATCGGCAGGGTGCGCCTGGATGGCCTCGATCGGGATGCGGCGACGGCGGAGGTCGAGAACATCGCTGGCAAGCCGGAAGCCGCGATCCGGTTTGCCGATGGCTTTCTCGAGGCGCCTCCACAGTAGGGTCGGCCACCCTGGTGATGGCCGCCATTGCGCCCACATCGGCTGAACAACCGCGGGAGAAATGCAGAACTACCAGGCATAAAAAAAGCCGGCTTCAGCCGGCTTTCTTTTACTGCCTTTGTATTGCTCTGTCAGCGAGTCTGTCTGCGCTCAGGCGGAGAGACCCTTGATCTGCTCATTCAGGCGGCTCTTGTGACGGGCAGCCTTGTTCTTGTGAATGATGCCCTTGTCGGCCATGCGATCAATAACCGGCATGGCTTCGCCGTAGGCGGCCTTGGCCTGCTCGGCGTCGCCGGCCTCGATGGCGGCGTTAACGCGCTTGATGACCGTACGTACCAGTGAGCGCAGGCTGGCGTTGTGCCCGCG
>JANQIO010000131.1 GCA_028282105.1 Halieaceae bacterium
CATTGGCCACCTGCAGCAAATCCCGGCGCTCACCGCGGGCGGAATGCGCCAGGTTGGGAATGAATACCCGGTCGAACTCAAGGCCTTTGGCCTTGTGCAGGGTCATCAGTTGTAGCCGCCCCTCGCCGTCGCTGTTGCGGGCAAACAGGCGCGCGATATGTTGCTCCAGCAACGCCGGGGTGTAGGTCTCTCCGTTGCGTTCAAGCTGCTCCAGCATGGTCAGAAAGGCGTCTGCATCTTCCAGTTCCCCGACATCCTCAACACAGTCAGGACCTCGCAGGCGCAACCAGACCATTTCAATCCAGTCCCGCAGCGACAGGCGCTCTCGCTGCGCAAGCGCCGCCTGCAGCGCCTCACTCATCCAGCGCATACGTCGCGCGCCGTCGCTACTGAGTCGGTCCCAGCGACTGTGTTGCAGAAGTCCTGTTGGCAGATTTTCATCGGCCACCTCATTGGCCACCTGCAGCAAGTCGGCATGTCCCAGACCACACCAGGGCGCTCGCAGCAGTGCCAGCCAGGCGACCCGGTCGTTGGGGTTGTGAAGCGCCCGGCACAGGTTACTGAGGTCCCGTACCACCATTGAATCACCGAGCGCATCGATCTCCTGGGCCTGCCAGCTCAAGCGCCGACGTTTGAGCTCTGGCACCAATGCCAGCAGATCCGCCTTGCGGCGTACCAGCACGGCTATATCGCCGGCATCGGGGTGCGCGAGACAGGTCTCAATCTGCCCGCCGATCCAGTGCGCCTCGGCCGCGGCGCTGCTGAACGCGACCAGCGACGCTGCGGCCCCGTCCAGGGGCTCACGAAACGGGCTGGCTGCAGAGAATGCGATTTCACCGCGTTGAATATCATCCTGCTCCGGGAACGCCGTGTCGAAGCAGCGGTTGACCCAGTCGACCAGCCCCGCCTGACTGCGGAAGTTGGTTGTCAGGGTCAAGGACTCCAGGGCCAGTGCGTCAAAGCCCTGCTGCTTGGCCTTGATGAACAGGCCCACATCCGCATCCCGGAAGCCGTAGATGGACTGCATACCGTCGCCGACAATAAACAGGGTGCGCGTGGCATCGGGATTGGCCGCGTTGTGCTCCGCCCAGCCGCGGGTGAGCCGCCGGACCAGTTCGAACTGGTTGACCGCGGTATCCTGGAACTCGTCGACTAATATGTGCTGCAGCTGGTAGTCCAGTTTCAGCGCCAACTCGGTGGGTGCCTCGTCCGGACCCAGGGCGTCAAGCGCAGCCAGGGACACCTGTGTGTGATCTACCACGCCGTGTAGCTGAAACACCACGCTGAGCTGAGCCGCGAGCTGGGGCAACAACCGGGTACAGGCCAGTACCCGCTCCCAGTGCATGTCGCCGGGCGTGGCCGCCGGCAGGTAGCGGGCGCGCACCAGCAACTCCAGCAGGCGGTCGTCGCCGCGCAGTGACTCCAGCAGCGTCAGCATGGCCGCCTTGTTGTCGGCAGCTTCTCCCTTGCCGGTGGGAAAGCCCTCGCGCCTGGTCAATGACTTACGCCACTGATTTCCAGCCGTCAGCAGCAGTCTGGCCAGGGATTGCCAGGTCGACACGTCGCCGGACGTCGCTCCGGGCCAGTCGGTGATGGCTGGTGCCCCCTGCTGATCGATGCTGTATTGCCACAGTGGCAGGATGGCGTCGCGCCAGGGCTCCATTGCCGCCGCCAGCGATGACAGGCTGTCTTCGCACAGCACCGCGATGCTATGTTCAGCGGCCGCCTGGGCACTGTCGCCATCGAGGCCGGTCCCCAGATACACCAGCCACTGATCCCTGCAGGCCAACATGCCCACCAGCAAGTCTTCAAGCCGTGCCCAGTTATTGTCAAAGTGCAGCAACAGGGCGCCGAGATCTTCGGCCAGCCTGCCGCCATCGTCCAGGCGATCCAGCAACAGCCGCGTGGCTTCGCGATAGTATGGATAGGCATCGTCAACAGCGGCGATAGGGCCGCCGAATCGCGACAGCACCGGCATCTGCCGCGTGAGGGCGCCGCAGAAGCCGTCGATGGTGCGGATATTGAGCTGCGATGGATTGCGGCGCAGCTGCCAGCTGTGTCGGACATCAGCCGCCAGCACGTCGCGGGCTAGCCGCCAGGTATGGGCAGCGTGCTCGTCGCCTGGCTCCGGTCGCTCGGCTGCCGCCGCCAGCGCGTCTCCCAGGCGGCTGCGCATCTCCGCCGCGGCCTTGCGCGTAAAGGTGATTGCCAGCACCTCCTGGGGCTGCTCCACCCGGCACAGCAAGGTCAGAAAGCGCTGGATCAGCAGCTCCGTCTTGCCCGACCCCGCCGGCGCAGTGACGCAGAAAGAACGCAGCGGGTCGAGACCCTCAGCGCGTTGATCGGCGTCCGCAATGCGGGGCGGCGCAGTTCTCAGCTGATCCGGCACAGTGCCTCCAGACCGCAATAGCTGCAGCTCCGGTTGCGGTCCAGCGGTGAGACAGTCGCATGGCCGCCGACAAATTCCCCGGCGAGTTGGTCGATGGTGGCGTCCCAGTGTAGCTGCAGGGCATCCCAATCAGCCTGCTCGGCATCGGTCTTGCCCGTTGCCGCGGCGATATCATCTTCAATACCACTACCCTGGGCGCTACGCGCCAGGCCCCGGTACTCAGTATCACTATGGCGTAGCACCGCGAAGCCGACGCCTTCCACCTGGTCCGTGGGGAACAGGCGCGTGTAGAGGGGTAGTTGCGGTTCCTCCGGACGTTGCCCCAACCACTGTCGAGTGCGGGCGTCGCCGCTCTTGTAGTCAATCAGCAAGCGTTTGCCGTTCGGCAGCAGATCTATGCGATCCACCCGCAGGGTCACGGTCAGGCCGGCCAGCTCAATGTCCTGGCGAAGCTCGCGGTCACTGACGATGAAGTCCATGCGCTCCACTTCCACTGCAAGCCAGCGGGTTAGTAACTCCGTCAGGCGTTGCTGCTCCAGCGCTAGCAGTCCCGGGCTTTCACGCCTTCCCTGGCTGTCACGGAAACTCTCGACCGCCTCGCTCGCACTGCGTTCGGCCAGCAAACGCCGACCGGGCAGGTCCAGAGTCTTGAGCGCCTGCTGCGTACCGAGCTCGCCCCACAGCCGGTACAGGGCATCGTGGAGAATCGCGCCGCGCTCTGCGGCACTGAGCGCCACCTGCGGGTCAGGCAGTGGCTCCGCGCCCAGGCGATGGCGGGCAAACGCGCGGAATGGGCACTGGGCCTGGTTGCCGAGAATCGCACTGCCGCCGGTAATGCCTGCCGCCTCAAACGCACTGACCGCCGGTGCGGGGCCGCTGTCGATCACTTCCAGCTGCGGGGTGTCACTGCGCTGCCAATAGTCGGGCCAGCGCTGGGCCTGCCGGGCGGAGAGTTCTGTGAAGCCAGCCACCAGGGCACTGGGTGCTACTGGCACCTCGTCTTCGCGGTTGGCGTAGCTGGCGATCAGCGTGCCGGTGGAGCGCTGCAAGTGGCCGATCAGGCGCTCGGCATAGGCCAGCTCACGCTGGGCGTCAGCGTGAGGCATGCCTGCGGTGCGCTGAATAGACAGGGGGATAAAAGGATTGGGGCGAGCCGCCTGGGGCCACTCACCGGCGGCCATATTGCAGATCCACAGCGCGTCAAACTGCAGGCCGGCCGCTTCCAGGGTACCCAGCACCTGTATCGGTGCATCGGGGCTTTGCGCCTGGAATACACTGCCCTGGCAAATCTGTTCAAGCGCCGCCAGGGCCGAGGGGTAATCGACACTCGCCTGCAGCGGCGCCAGTTCTGACAGCGATGCCAGGGCCTGGTGGAACTGCTCGACCTGCTGGTATTCCAGGGAGTCCAGCGGCCCCGCACCCGGCCAGCCCAGCGACGTCAATAGCGCGGCGAAGTACTCGGGCCATTGCTCCATCTGCCGCTTGGCACGCAGGCTTCGCGACTGCCCGACTTCAAGCAGCACCTTGAGGAGCAGCGATGGCGGCTCATCCTGGTTCTCAAAGCGACCGAGCGCGTGTCGGATTTGCGCGGCAGAAACGGGCTCGCGGGCGGCGCGACAGAGTTGCAGCCAGGCCCGCTGCTCGCCGTGCATAGCCCCGTCGTCACGATAGCGGCTGCAAACCACTCGCCCGAGTTCGGCCAACTGCTGTTCTCTGGCCGGCAGCGCCAGTAGCGCCAGCGCCGCCCTCACCGGCCCGCACTGGGACAGTGGCACACCGGCCGAGAAGTTCACCGGCAGGGTGTCAGGTTGACGCGGATCGCTGCCAAACTCTCGGTGCAGCAGGCGCTCGATCTCGGTGCGCTCCTGTTGTAGACGCGGCAACAGGATCGCCAGGCGCAGCGACGGATCTTCACGATGTTTCTCATGCACCCAGCGCGCGGCCGCCTCCAGCTCGCCCCGGTGCGAGTCACAGGGCTGTAACTGGCAATCCGCCTGGCCCTCACCCTGCTGATGATAACGGAGCTCGCCGGCCTGCACTTTCAGAGCAGTGAGATAGCTGGGCGCGATGTCGTCAAACTCCGCCAGCACCAGCTCGCTCACCGGGCAACGCTCGGCCAGCAGCGGAACCAGGGCCGGCAGGGTTGCCAGACCCAGGCGCTCGAGATGCGACTCAAACGCCACCGCCCACTCCACGAACACGGCACTGTCTTCGCTGAACTGGAACTGTTGGCGGCTAGCGCCCCTGCGCCATTCGATGCCCCAGAGCTGCAGATTTCGGTAGGCATCGGCCGCCAGCTCTGCGGCCACCCCGGGCCGCAGGAGCACGACGCTGTCCGAGCCGGCGACGCAGTCCAGCCACAGCGCCCTCTCCTGCTGCGCGCTTATCAGCACCGGTAGTTCGTCCCCGGCCAGGCAGCGCTGTCGATACGCTTCCTGCCACCAGTGATCGAGAGACATCACCCGCGGGGTCTCCCAGGCCGTCTTGCCCTGGGCGGCCAGCCAACGGCCCCAGCCTAGTCGAATACGCCGCGCCAGCCGGAGATTGGGAGTGAGTATGGGAATGCCAGCGGACAGCTGGTCGACCAGCGTATCTACCGGGTAGAAGTTGTAGTTGGAGCGGTTATTGGAATCCACGTGCGCCCTGCTGTGCACCGGTATTCTAACCCGCGGGTTTTCTATAGAATAGCGCCGCCTTCCGGGTCGGCCGTCGGGCCGCCAACGCGTATTGGATACAGGTATGAGCCAGGTAAAAGTAGATAACGTCAATGTCGAGGCCTACGAAGTCCTCACCACGCCAGCCGCGCTCAAGCGGGAACTGCCACTGTCCGAGCGCGCGTCCGATATGCTGGCAGAGAGCCGGCAGGTGATCCGCGACATTCTCGATCGCAAGGACCATCGCATGTTTGTGGTGATTGGCCCCTGCTCTATCCACGATGTGGAAGCTGCCATGGACTATGCCAGGCGGCTGCAGGCGCTGGCGGAAGAAGTCGCCGACACACTGTACCTGGTGATGCGGGTCTACTTCGAAAAGCCGCGCACCACCGTAGGCTGGAAGGGCCTGATCAACGACCCGTATATGAATGACTCTTTCAAGATTGAGGATGGCCTGCACATAGGCCGTAAGTTGATGCTCGACATTCTTGAACTGGGCTTGCCCACGTCGACGGAGGCCCTGGATCCGATCTCGCCCCAGTACCTGGCAGATTGCATTAGCTGGTCGGCCATCGGCGCCCGCACCACCGAGTCCCAGACCCACCGGGAGATGGCCAGCGGCCTGTCATCGGCGGTCGGCTTCAAAAATGGCACCGACGGCGGCCTGCAGGTGGCCATCAACGCCCTGAAGTCTGTATCCAAGCCGCACCGCTTCCTGGGCATCAACCCGGCGGGCGAAGTTGCGGTGATCAAAACCACGGGCAACGCCTACGGCCACGTGGTGCTGCGCGGCGGTAGCGGCGGCCCCAACTACGACTCCGTACATGTAAAACTGTGTGAAGACGAGCTGGAGAGTGCCGGTGTCACTCCCAGCATCATGGTGGACTGCTCACACGCCAACTCCAACAAACAGCCTGAGTTGCAGCCCCTGGTGATGGATAACGTCGCCAACCAGGTGCTGGAGGGCAATCGCTCGATTGTCGGCCTGATGGTGGAGAGCAATATCGGCGCCGGCAACCAGCCCATCCCCGACGACCTCTCCCAGCTCCAGTACGGCGTCTCGGTCACCGACGGCTGCATCGACTGGGCCACCACCGAAGCCGCCATCCGCGACATGCGCGAAAAGCTGAAGGACGTCCTGCCCTCCAGGTAAAGTGCGCTCTAAGGCACGGGAATCAGCGGTACTGGCTACTTCGGTGACATCGCGCCTCGAAACCCCTCTGAGGCGCAATAATCAGCATACCTGCCTAAGAAGGCGACGTAGCGCCGCGAAGGTTCTTTGAGGCACGGTAATCATCAGTACTGGCTATGCAGGTGACGTAGCGCCTCGAAAGCCCTCTGAGGCGCGATGCTGAGCGGTCTTATCAATAGTACGCGTTAGAGCGATCCGTATGATCGGTAATGTCCTTGACCCCGGCCAGTTGGGGAAGCTGCTCCAGCAGGGTCTTTTCGACACCGCCCTTGAGGGTCGCATCGACCATCCCACATCCCTGGCAGCCCCCGCCAAACTGCAGGACCGCGAACTGGTCTTCGGTCACCTCCACCAGTGACACCTCGCCGCCGTGGGCGGCCAGGGCTGGATTCACCTCGTTGTAGAGTACGTAGTTGATGCGGTCCTCAAGTGGGCTGTCATCGTCCACCCGGGGCATCTTGGAATTGGGCGCCTTGATAGTCAGTTGACCGCCCATGCGATCCTTGGCGTAGTCAACCAGCGCGTCTTCCAGATAAGGCAGGCTGCGACCCTCAAACCAGGCACTGAAACTGTCGAATTTTTTCTCTTCGTCATCCGGCTGGACATCGCCTTCCCGACAGTACGCGATACAGGTTTCTGCGCGCGGGGTTCCCGGCTGGTTGATGAACACACGAACACCCAGCGCGTCTTCCTGCTTCGAGAGCAGCTCGGCAAGGTATTCCTGGGCAGATTCAGTGATGGTGACCATAGAGTCTCAGTCCTCGCACTTTCCGGAGTGTCTAACGGAAGTGACAGTTAACCTAGTAATTCAGTCGGGTATTATAAACAAGGGGGCTGCGCAATACGAGAGCGAATCCTGTGAATCTATATCAAAATATTTTGATATAGATATATCGCTCTGCTAGACTGCGCGCCTTCTGCAACTCCTATGGATTGACCGCTGTGAGCAGCACCCTTGAAGACGCCCTCTCCCGCCGAATTCTGATCATCGATGGTGCAATGGGCACCATGATTCAGGACCATGGTCTGCAGGAGGCCGACTATCGCGGGGAACGCTTCGCGGATCATCCGACGGACCTGAAAGGCAACAACGACCTGCTCTGCCTGACCCAGCCGGACATCATAAGGGATATCCACACTGCATACCTTGATGCCGGCGCCGACATTGTTGAGACCAACAGCTTCAACAGCACCGCTGTTGCGCAGGATGATTACGGCCTCGGTGCTATCGTCGAGGAACTGAATCTGGCGGCCGCCCGTGTCGCCCGCGAAGCCGCCGATGCGGTGACCGCAAAAGACCCGACAAAGCCCCGATTCGTTGCCGGCGTCCTTGGGCCTACCCCGCGAACCGCCTCTATCTCACCCGACGTCAACGACCCCGGCGCACGCAATATCAGCTATCAGGAACTGGTACAGGACTATACGGTTGCCGCCAGGTCACTGATTGAAGGCGGGTCGGATATCCTGCTGGTAGAGACGATCTTCGATACCCTCAACGCCAAGGCGGCGGTATTTGCGATCAAGTCCGTGTTTGCCGCGCTGGGCCGTGAAGTGCCGGTTATGATCTCTGTCACCTACCCGGATATGAGCGGGCGCAATCTCTCTGGCCAGAATCCGGAAGCCTTCTGGAATGCGATTGCCCATGCCAAACCGCTGATCGTCGGTACCAACTGCGGTCGCCGCTTCAGCGAAGTCAGGCCCTTTGCCGAGGAACTGGCCAATGCGGCAGACTGCTTCTTCAGCGGCCACTTCAATGCCGGTCTCCCCAATGCTTTTGGGGAGTACGATGAAACGCCCGAGGATCTCGCTGCAGAGCTGCGGGAATTCGCCCAGCGTGGCTTCCTCAATCTGGTGGGTGGATGCTGCGGTACCGGCCCCGACCACATTCGCGCCATCGCCGAGGCCGTCGCCGACGTGACGCCACGCACGCCTCCGCAGCCTGAACCCTCGTGCCGCCTCAGCGGCCTGGAACCGTTCAACATCACCTCCGATTCACTGTTCGTCAATGTCGGCGAGCGCTGCAACGTGACGGGCTCTGCGCGCTTCAAACGACTGATTCTCGAGGAAGACTACGATACCGCCCTGGAGGTCGCCCGGGACCAGGTGGAGAACGGCGCCCAGGTCATCGACATCAACATGGACGAGGGCATGCTGGATGCCGAGAACGCCATGGTGACCTTCCTCAACCTGGTGGCCTCTGAACCCGATATCTCACGGGTGCCGATCATGGTCGACTCTTCGAAATGGGAGGTGATCGAGGCCGGTCTGCGCTGCATCCAGGGTAAACCTGTGGTGAACTCCATTTCACTCAAGGAGGGTGAAGCAGACTTCATTGAGAAGGCCGAGCTGTGCTTACGCTATGGCGCCGCAGTAGTGGTAATGGCCTTTGATGAAGAGGGACAGGCAGACAGCCTGGAGCGCAAGGCGGAGATCTGCAAGCGCTCCTACGACATCCTGGTGGACCAGGTGGGCTTCCCGCCCCAGGACATTGTCTTCGACCCCAATATCTTTGCCATTGCCACGGGTATCGAAGAGCACAACAACTACGCCGTGGATTTTATCCAAGCCACCAGCTACATCCGTGACCAGTTGCCCGGCGCCATGGTATCCGGCGGCGTCAGCAACGTGTCCTTCTCCTTCCGGGGTAACAACCCGGTTCGAGAGGCGATCCACTCGGTATTCCTCTACCACGCCATTCGCGCCGGCCTCAGCATGGGCATTGTCAACGCGGGTCAGCTCGCGGTTTACGATGACCTGCCTGAAGACCTGCGGAATGCGGTCGAGGACGTGGTACTCAACCGCCGTGAGGACTCCACTGAACGCCTGCTGGAGCTGGCCGAGCGCTTCCGCGGCAGCGGTGGCCAACAGGCCCGAGAAGAAGACCTCGCCTGGCGCGAAGCACCGGTGGCCAAGCGCCTGGAGCACGCGCTGGTAAAGGGTATCAACAGCTACATTGAGGAAGATGCCGAGCAGGCGCGGCAGGCCTTCGACAGGCCGATTCAGGTGATCGAAGGGCCGCTGATGGACGGCATGAACGTGGTCGGTGACCTGTTCGGCGAGGGTAAGATGTTTCTGCCCCAGGTGGTGAAAAGCGCCCGCGTGATGAAGCAGGCAGTGGCCTATCTGCAGCCCTTCATTGAGGCCGAGAAATCAGAGGACAGCAAGAGCAACGGCAAGATTCTCATGGCCACCGTAAAGGGCGATGTTCACGATATTGGCAAGAACATCGTCGGTGTTGTCCTGCAGTGCAATAACTTTGAGGTGATCGATATGGGCGTCATGGTGCCCTGCGAGGATATCCTCAGGGTCGCCAATGACGAGCAGGTCGACATTATCGGCCTCAGTGGCCTGATCACACCCTCGCTCGACGAAATGGTACACGTCGCCAGCGAGATGCAGCGCCAGGGCTTTACCGTACCGCTGATGATTGGTGGCGCCACCACCTCCAAGGCGCACACGGCAGTGAAGATAGAGCCCAGCTATCAGAACGACCTGACGGTATACGTGCCGGATGCCTCGCGCAGCGTATCCGTTGCGACCCAGTTGGTCAGCGAGACCAAAGACGACTTCGTCGGTGAGCGCCGGGATGAGTACATCAAGGTCCGGGAGCGCATGGCCAACCGCCGACCCAAGGCCGAACGCCTGGCCTTTGCCGACGCCCAGGCCCGCGCCTTTGCGCCCGCCTGGGACGCTTACCAGCCCCCGGTGCCGACCTTTACCGGCGTGCGCACCCTGGATGACTACCCGCTGGAAGCCCTGGTAGATGCCATCGACTGGACCCCGTTTTTTATCACCTGGGAGCTGGCGGGCAAGTACCCGGCCATTCTCGAGGACGACGTCGTAGGCGAAACCGCGACCCAGTTATTCGCCGACGCCCAGGCCATGCTGCAACGTATCATCGATGAGAAATGGCTGACGGCGCGCGCCGCCTTCGGTTTCTGGCCAGCCAGCAAGGTGGGCAGTGACGACATCGCTGTGTATGCCAACGAAGACCGTCAGGAGCGCCTGGCCACCCTGCACCACCTGCGGCAACAGACCAAGATGGTCAACGGCAAACCCAACCTGAGCCTGGCCGACTATGTCGCGCCCGAGAGCTGTGGCGTCAACGACTATGTGGGTGGGTTCGTGGTGACCACAGGCATCGGACTGGACGAAAAAGTTGCAGAGTTCGATGCCGCCCATGACGACTACAACAGCATTCTGCTAAAGGCCCTGGCAGACCGCCTGGCGGAGGCCTTCGCCGAGCACCTGCACCTGCGTGTGCGCAGGGAATACTGGGGCTACGCTGAACAGGAGTCCTTGAGCAATGAGGAACTGATCAGGGAGAAATACCGTGGCATTCGCCCGGCGCCGGGCTATCCGGCCTGCCCCGATCACACTGAGAAAGACACGCTGTTCAGGCTGCTGGACGCCACAGCAAGCACCGGTGTTGAGCTCACCGAGCACTTCGCTATGACACCAACGGCCTCGGTCAGCGGTTTCTACTTCTCGCACCCGGATGCGCGCTATTTTGCCGTCGGGCAGATTGCCCGGGACCAGGTGGAAGACCTGGCGCAGCGCAAACAGGTGGCTGTAGAAGACATCGAGCGCTGGCTGCGCCCAAACCTTGACTATCTGTAGGATGCGCGATGGAAGACGTCGATCAGGAACAGCCGGCGGCGCCGGAAAAACGACTCAACCCCCTGCAGGTCATCGGCAGCGTTCTGGCCGCCGCCTTTGGGGTCCAGAGCAGCCGCAACCGTGAGCGCGACTTTAAGCAGGGCAGCTTCGGACCTTTCATCGCGGCGGGGATTATCTTCACGGCGTTGTTTATTGGTGTTCTGTACCTGGTAGTGACCACGGTACTCAGCGGAAGGTAGCAGCGGGCCAGCACGGTGCGTGCTGGCCAGGCGCTGGACGCGCTATGGGCGTGTCCTGCTTGTTCTCACAACTCAGAATCACAACTCAGTATCACAAATCAGAATCAAATCTGGACGCCCTTCGACTCTCAGGAGGGCATCCCGGAAAGCCAGTACACGACGGTGGCAATAACAATGGCCACGATGGCCGTGGTGGCAATAGCGTCGGCGCGCGCGTCCCCGGAATCTCTCTGCTCGTTCATGGTTTCCCCCGTGATGTCATAAAGTGCAGGTCTGAACGGGCGCGGATTATAACAGCAGAACTCCGGATTCCACATAAGCTTATGCAGATTCATCCGTTCAGCGCTTCGCCGAATTTTGCTATGGTAGCGCGTCCACTCAAGCGGTAATGCCATGTACGTTTACGACCAGATAGACCAGCGCATCATAGATGATCGCGTCGAGCAGTATCGGGACCAGACCCGGCGCTACCTCGCCGGTGAAATTTCCGATGCGGAGTTCCTGCCCCTGCGACTCCAGAACGGCCTGTACGTACAGCGGCTGGCTCCCATGCTGCGTATCGCTGTCCCCTACGGCATGCTGTCTACCCGGCAACTGCGCAAGCTGGCGCAGATTTCCCGCGACTATGACAAGGGCTACGGGCATATCTCGACCCGCCAGAATATGCAGCTCAATTGGCCGCTCCTCGAAGACGTGCCGGACATCCTCGCCGAACTGGCGAGCGTGGAAATGCACGCCGTTCAAACCAGCGGCAACTGCATTCGCAACACCACCACCGACCAGTTCGCTGGCGTCGCGCCTGACGAATTGGAAGATCCCCGCCCCTGGTGCGAGATTATCCGCCAGTGGAGCACTTTTCACCCGGAATTTGCCTTCCTGCCGCGCAAGTTCAAGATCGCGGTATGTGCCAGTGAAACCGATCGTGCCGCCATCCACGCTCACGATATCGGCCTGGAACTGGTGCCCAATGCCTCCGGCGAACTGGGTTTCAAAGTCCTGGCGGGGGGCGGACTCGGCCGCACACCGGTGATTGGGCAGGTGATCTGTGAGTGGCTGGAGAAGAAGCACCTACTGAGTTACCTGGAGTCAATCCTGCGGGTCTACAACCAGCTGGGGCGGCGCGACAACAAGTACAAGGCTCGCATCAAGATTCTGGTCAAAGCCATGGGTGTTGATGCCTTCCGCGAACGGGTAGAACAGGAGTGGCAGGCGCTGAAGGACGGGCCCACGACGCTCACCGACGCTGAAATCGAACGCGCCAAGAGCTACTTTACCCAGCCGGATTACCAGACGCTGCCTGCTGATGCAGACAACACGGCCCTGCAGGCGCTGCTCTCGGAGAACACCGTATTTGCCCGTTGGTACCAGCGCAACACCCTGCCCCATCGCGTTGACGGCTACCGTATCGTCAATATTTCCCTGAAGGCGACCGGCTATGCGCCCGGTGATGTCAGCGATACTCAGATGGAAACGGTAGCCGATCTCGCTGACGCCTATTCTTTCGGCGAAGTCCGCACTACCCATCAGCAAAACCTGGTGCTGGCTGACGTGGCGTCGGACGACCTGCTCGCAGTGTGGGAGAAGCTGTCAGCCATGGGCCTGGCCACACCGAACATTGGCCACCTGACCGATATTATCTGCTGCCCGGGTGGGGACTACTGCTCGCTGGCCAACGCCAAGTCTATTCCGGTGGCCGAGGCCATCCAGGAGCGCTTCGACAACCTGGATTACCTGTATGACCTGGGGCCCATCGATCTCAACATTTCCGGCTGCATGAATGCCTGTGGCCACCACCATATCGGCCATATCGGCGTGCTGGGGGTCGATAAGAAAGGCGCTGAGTTTTACCAGGTCAGCCTCGGCGGCCACCAGGGCAAAGACGCCTCCCTGGGCAAGATTCTCGGGCCATCTTTCGAGCAGGATGCCATGCCCGGCGTCATAGAAAAGCTTCTGGAAACCTATGTGGAGCTGAGGACAGACGAGGAGCAATTCCTGGATACCTACCGGCGCGTCGGTATCGACCCCTTCAAGGAGCGCGTGTATGCCCAGGATCATTAAGGATGGCGCGGTTATTGAAGACAGCTGGAAGGGTCGACTGCTCGATCTCGAAAGCTACAATAACGCGGTAGCCTCGGGCGAAGCCCCGGCTGCCGATATCGCTGTGCAGCTTGAGCCCGGCGAAGAACCGGCCGCCATCGAGGGCGATTTGCACGCCATCCCCATGGTCGCCATACACTTCCCTGTCTTTACCGACGGCCGCGGTTTTTCCTACGCGCGGGAGCTGCGACAGCGCGGCTACAGCGGTGAGATTCGCGCGGTGGGCGGCTTTATTCGCGATCAGTTGGCCTACCTGGCCCGCTGTGGCGTGAACGCCTACGCCTTTGACGGCAACGTCGACCTCGATGCCGCACTGGCCAGCCTCGGGGGTTTCAGTGATCACTACCAGGCCGACGTCCTGCAGAGCGAGCCCCTGTTCCGTCGTCGCTGACGTTATACTCGCACTATGGACGTCAGTGCGGTCACATTCTCGTTTTTCCTGATATTCACCGGGGCCGCTGTCCTGGCCTCGGTGGCGCTGTACACACGCCAGCCGCTTATCATCGCTTACATTGTGCTCGGCGCCGCCATGGGGCCTCATGGCCTGGCGCTGGTGACTGATGTCCGCCTGCTGGCGGATATAGCCCATGTGGGTATCATCTTCCTGCTATTCCTGCTGGGCCTGGATATGCAACCCCAGGCCCTCTGGCAAACGCTGCGAAAGTCCACCGTGGTTGCTCTGCTGTCTTCGGCGCTATTCCTGTTGATGGGCTACGGAGTGGCGCTGCTGTTTGGTTTCAGCCAGTTCGATGCCCTGGTGGTCGGTGCTGCGATGATGTTCTCCTCAACCATTATCGGCATCAAGCTGTTGCCTACCACCGTCCTCCACCATCGCCATATCGGCGAACTGATGATCGGCCTGCTGCTGCTGCAGGATCTGCTGGCGATCATTGTACTGATGCTACTGCTGGGGGCCGCCAATCCCGATCGCGGGGATATGTCAGCGCTGTCCGTGCTGGTGTCGTTTCTAAGCCTGCCGCTGCTGCTGGGCGGTGCGTTCCTGGCCGTGCGCTACGTTCTGTTGCCGCTGATCAGCCGCTTTGACCGCTTCCACGAGTACATCTTCCTGCTGGCAATCGGCTGGTGCCTCGGAGTGGCAGAAGCGGCAGCAGCGCTGGGGCTTTCGGGCGAGATTGGCGCCTTTATCGCCGGGATCACCATAGCCACCAGCCCTATCTCGCAGTACATCGCCGTCAACCTCAAGCCTCTGCGTGACTTTTTCCTGGTGCTGTTCTTCTTCTCAGTCGGGGCCCGCTTCGACATCAACCTGCTCGGCTCTGTGCTGGTACCGGCTGCCGTGCTGGCGCTGCTGGTGCTGGGCCTGAAGCCGGTGATTTACCGTTTCCTGCTCAAGGGTGTGAGCGAGAAACGCACCCTGGCCTGGGACCTGGGCTTCAGGCTGGGCCAGGCCAGTGAGTTCTCGCTATTGATAGCCTATGTAGCAACGGCAGGCGCTCTTATCAGCAATCAGGCATCGCTGCTTATACAGGCGACGACAATTCTCACCTTCGTGGTATCGAGCTATATCGTAGTGCTGAACTACCCCACGCCCATTGCAATATCCGACCACCTGCGCAGAGACTGAGGCAGCAGCTAAGCCATCGGCGAGTTCTGTTGCAGCGCCCTGCGGCCCCAGATATAGACATAGTGTGAGCCACTCAGCGCGGTAACGCCGGCGACAATCCATAGCAAGACGGTGACGCCTGGATGCAGCAACAAGGGGTACACCTGCCCCGCCAATACCACCAGGGCCAGTACAATCTGCAGGAAGGTGCTCAATTTCCCGAGCGCGGTGGGCGCCATTTCGTAGCGCCCATACAGGGTATGGAATGCCAGGGCGCCGATAACAATCACAATATCCCTGCCGATCACCAGTAACGCCAGCCACCAGGGAATAAGCCCTACCACGGCCATCGAGGGGTAGGCGCCACTTAGCATGACCTTGTCAGCCAGCGGGTCGACGACGGCGCCGTAACGTGATGTGGCGTTGAGAATGCGTGCCAACCAGCCGTCCACGCCATCGCTGACGCCAGCCACAACGGCAATCCACAGTACGGCTTCAAAATCTCGCTGCAGGATCATCCAGCACAGCGGCATGGCCAGCAGCAAGCGCAGCGTTGTCAGTGTGTTGGGGAGCTGTCGCAGCATGAAGACTGTCCGCAAGCCCATACCCCAGGTTCCAGGGGTTTCCGCCTGCCAGTGTAACGATCAGCGGGAGCAGCAGAAATAAAAAAAGGCCGGTAAACACCGGCCTTCGCTTTTTAGTGCTGTTCGCAGTCTTACAGGGAGGCGTCGAGCTCCGGCACCGCGTTGAACAGGTCAGCCACCAGGCCGTAGTCCGCTACCTGGAAAATCGGCGCATCCTCGTCCTTGTTGATGGCCACGATGACCTTGGAGTCCTTCATGCCTGCCAGGTGCTGAATAGCCCCGGAAATGCCAACCGCGATGTACAGGTCGGGCGCTACGATCTTGCCAGTCTGGCCAACCTGCATATCATTGGGCACAAAGCCCGCATCTACCGCGGCGCGCGATGCACCCACTGCCGCCCCCAGCTTGTCGGCAACCGACTCGAGCAGGGCAAAGTTCTCGCCATTCTGCATGCCGCGCCCACCGGAGATGACAATGCTTGCCGACGTCAGCTCGGGGCGATCCGACACTGCCATTTCCTCGCCAACGAAGGATGAAATGCCTGCGTCGTGGACCGTGTCCACAGCTTCCACGCTGGCGCTGCCGCCCTCTGCGGCGACGGCGTCAAAGGCAGTGGTACGAACAGTGATCACCTTCTTGGCATCCGAAGACTGAACGGTGGCGATCACATTGCCTGCGTAGATCGGGCGCTTGAAGGTATCGGCAGACTCGACAGAGATAATGTCGGAAATCTGGCCAACATCCAGCAGTGCTGCCACCCGCGGCATGATGTTTTTGCCGCTGGTGGTGGCCGGCGCCACCACGTTGTCGTAGCCGGCGCCCAGATCTGCTACCAACAGGCTGACGTTTTCAGCGAGTTGGTGGCCGTAGGCGGCGTTATCCGCGCACAGTACTTTGCCGACACCGGCCACACTGGCAGCGGCCTCGGCTGCCGGACCACAAGCTTCACCGGCCACCAGGATATCCACCTCTGCGCCCAGCGCCTGAGCGGCGGCTACCGCATTCAGGGTAGCCGGCTTGAGAGTGGCGTTGTCGTGTTCTGCAAGTACCAGCGTGCTCATGAGATCACCTTCGCTTCGTTCTTCAGTTTGTCGACCAATTGCTCGACGCTCTCCACCATAATGCCTGCCTGGCGCTCGGCCGGCGGCTCGACCTTAAGGGTGGTCAGGTGGGCTTTGACCTCGACACCAAGATCGGCCGGCGTGTGCACGTCCAGCGGCTTTTTCTTGGCCTTCATGATATTTGGCAGTGAGGCGTAGCGTGGCTCGTTGAGGCGCAGGTCGGTGGTAACAATGGCCGGCAGGTTCAGGGATACTGTCTGCAGTCCGCCATCGACTTCGCGCGTTACGTTGACCTTGTCACCGTCGATGGCCACTTCCGAGGCGAACGTGCCCTGCGCCATATTGGTCAGTGCACCCAGCATCTGGCCGGTCTGGTTGTTGTCGCCATCAATGGACTGCTTGCCCAGGATGACCAGCTGCGGCTGTTCTTTCTCGATAACACCTTTAAGCAGTTTGGCCACAACCAGCGGCTCCACGGCGCCTTCGGTTTCGACCTGGATGCCACGGTCGGCACCCAGTGCCAGCGCGGTGCGGATCTGCTCCTGGCAGGCCTTGTCGCCGACGGACACGGCTACGACTTCGGTGGCAGTACCCGCTTCCTTGAGGCGAACCGCTTCTTCGACAGCGATTTCACAGAATGGGTTGATGGCCATTTTGACATTGTTCAGGTCAACGTCGGACCCGTCTGCTTTCGCACGCACTTTGACGTTGTAGTCAACCACGCGCTTTACAGCTACAAGAACCTTCATGGATTCTCCACAAATCAGGGGTGAATTGATGGGTAGGTAGGTGTATCGGCCGGGTATCATGCCCACATCGATTACACAGGTCAAGGGCATAAAATGACCGGGGAATTGACCGCAGAGTGCAGTGAGATTTCCTGCGTATCTGTTTGATTTATATGCGGTATCTCGGTGCTTTATAGAGATTTGGCCGCGAAAACACTATACTCCCTGTCCTTCATTTGACCGACACATCAAGAGGTAGCTTCCGTGGAACGCGAATCGATGGAATTTGACGTGGTGATCGTTGGTGCAGGCCCGGCTGGCCTGTCCGCGGCTTGCCGCATCATGCAGCTCGCCGCCGAGAAATCACAGGAAATCACGGTTTGCGTGGTAGAGAAAGGATCCGAAGTGGGCGCCCATATTCTGTCCGGCGCCGTGGTAGAGCCGCGCGCCATGAATGAGCTGTTCCCGGACTGGAAGGACCAGGGCGCACCCCTGAACACCGAGGTAACGGGGGACAAGTTCTTTTTCTACACCAGCGAAAGCGGCGCTATCAAGCTGCCGAACTTCCTGATACCCAAGCCCACCCACAACGAGGGCAACTACATCGCCTCCATGGGCAATGTCTGCCGCTGGCTGGCGGAACAGGCCGAGGGCCTGGGGGTAGAGGTCTACCCGGGCTTCGCAGCCTCAGAAGTGCTCTTTCACGAAGACGGCCGCGTCAAGGGCATCGCCACGGGCGACATGGGTATCAGCGCCGAGGGCGAGCAGAAGGACAGCTACATGCCGGGCATGGAACTGCACGCCCGTTACACCCTGTTTGCCGAAGGCTGTCGCGGCCATCTCGGCAAGCAGTTGATCAAACACTTCGAGCTGGACAAGGAGTCCGATCCGCAGCACTACGGCATTGGGATCAAGGAGATCTGGGAGATTCCCGCCGACCAGCACGAGGAAGGCCTGGTGGTTCACGGCCTGGGCTGGCCCCTGAAAGAAACCGGTTCCAGTGGCGGCGCTTTCCTGTATCACGCCGAGAACAACCAGGTGTACCTGGGCCTTATCACCGATCTGAACTATAGCAATCCCCACCTCAGCCCCTACGATGAATTCCAACGCTGGAAGCATCATCCGGAAACCAGCAAGTACCTGAAGGGAGGCAACCGTATTGCCTACGGTGCACGGGCTATTGCCAAGGGCGGGCTCAACTCCCTGCCGAAGATGCACTTCCCGGGCGGCCTGCTGATTGGCTGTGATGCCGGCACCCTGAACTCGGTAAAGATCAAGGGCAACCACACGGCGATGAAGAGCGGCATGGTCGCCGCTGAAACCGTGGTGAAAGCCCTCGGCCAGGGTGACGCGGCTCCGGCTGACCTCGAGGGTTTTGCAGAGGACTTCAAGGCCTCCTGGGCCTGGCAGGAGCTCTACACCACGCGCAATTTCTCAGGCTTCATGCATAAATTCGGAACCTTCCTCGGTGCCGGCCTGGTGTGGCTGGACCAGAATATTTTCGGCGGCAAGATGCCGTTTACCCTGCGCGACAGCACGCCGGACTACGCTACCATGAAGCCTGCTGATCAGTGCAAGGCTCCGGCGTATCCCAAGCCCGACAATGAGCTGAGTTTCGACAAACTGTCTTCCGTGTTCCTTTCCAATACCAACCACGAGGAAGACCAGCCCTGCCATCTCACGCTGGCAGACAGCAGCGTACCGATCCAGGTCAACCTGCCCAGGTACAACGAACCCGCCCAGCGCTACTGTCCGGCAGGCGTTTACGAGGTGATCGAGGACGGTGGCACCCCGCGCTTCCAGATCAACGGCCAGAACTGTGTGCACTGCAAGACCTGCGACATCAAAGACCCTTCCCAGAACATTAACTGGGTCACGCCGGAAGGTCTGGGCGGCCCTAACTACCCGAACATGTAACGCATTTGAGTTCGCCGGCCGCGCCTCGCCGGCCGCACCTGGCCGGCCGCACCTGGCCGGCGCGTCAGTCCCTGGCGATGGGAAAAAACAGGCCGTCGCTCTCCACGCCGGTCCTGCCGTTGCGCTGTTCAGCAGCCTCAGCCAGACGATACCAGGCTGGACGGCTGAAGCAGGCGGCGAGACCGTGATCCAGGCCCACGGCGGGCACCTCCCCCGCTTCCTGTGGGGAAGCAGCGTCGGGTAGAAACAGCGGGTAATCGCGACCCAGCAGGTAGCGCCGGCCGGTATTGGTGATCACGGTGATAATGCGCCCTTCCTCATCGACGTCGAAATCCACCACCTGTAGCGGAAATCCCTCCACCTGGATGCGCCACTTTTCCACCGGGGTGACCAGGTAGTACTCGCCATCCGCCTCGCGGCGCAAAATGCTGGCGAACAACGCCACCAGGCTGGCGCGACGAATCAGCTCACCCTCGTGCCACCAGCTGCCATCGCGTTGTATCCGAATGTCGATGTCGCCGGAAAGCTCCGGGTGCCAGAGATGCAGCGGCGGGCTGCCCGGGCTCTTGCTACCGGCGCTTTCTGCGCCGAGCTGCTCGCTGATTCGGTTGAGGGGCGCGTCCGTCATCAGCTCAGGCAGCGCTCTGCTGCTGAAGGTCGACAGCCGTCAGCGTCAAGGCTTGCAGAGTTCGCCCTCACCGATAACCCGCACATTGATGATGCCCTCAACGGCACGCATCTTTTCCAGTGCATCTTCGCTGGGCATGCACTCCACGTCGATAAGGTTGTAGGCGACGTCACCGCGGCTCTTATTGAGCATATCGATAATGTTGATGTTCTCATCGGCCAGCAGCGACAGCAGTTTGCCCAGCATGGTCGGCACATTGTCGTTGCTGATCGCCAGGCGCACGCCCCCAGCCGGCTCAAGCTGGGTGGTCGGGAAGTTCACGGAGTTACGGATATTGCCGTGCTCCAGGAAGTCGCGAACCTGGTCTGCTGCCATCATGGCACAGTTTTCCTCCGCCTCGTCGGTGGAGGCGCCGATATGTGGCATCAGAATGACATCCTCGCGTCCGATCAGGTTCGGGGCCGGGAAATCAGTGATATAGCGGCGCAGGGTGCCGCTGTCCAGAGCCGCCACCACCGCGTCACCATCGACAATCTCCTGGCGGGCAAAGTTCAGCAGGCAGCTGCCGGCTTGCATCTGTGACAGCAGCTCTGCATTGACCAGCCCGCGGGTACTGTCGAGCACCGGCAGGTGCAGTGAAATATAGTCCGAGCGCGCGAACAGGCTTTGCAGGGCATCCATCTTCTGGACCTGGCTGGATAGACGCCAGGCGGCCTCCACGGACAGTGCTGGGTCGTAGCCACACACCTCCATTCCCAGCGTCAGGCCCATTTCCGCGACCATGGAACCGATGGCGCCAAGGCCCACAACGCCCAGCGTCTTGCCGGTGATCTCGCTGCCCTTGAACTGCTTTTTCTGGGCTTCCAGTATCTTGTTGAGCTCGGCCTCGTCGGCAATCCCGGAGAGGCTGCCGACGTAGCTGATGCCTTCCACGATACCGCGAGAACCCAGCAGCAGCGCTGCAGCCACCAGTTCCTTGACCGCATTGGCGTTCGCGCCCGGGGCGTTGAACACTGGAATACCGCGACGCGTGCAGTCGTCCACGGGTATGTTGTTAGTGCCGGCACCAGCACGACCGATACAGGCCACGGTGTCCGCAATTTCGCCAGGCTGCAGTTTATGGCTGCGCAGCAGAATGGCATCTGGATGAGAGAACTCGCTGGCGAGCTCATAGGACTCTCGTGGAAAACGATCCAGCCCTTTTACAGAGATCTGGTTGAGTGTCAGTACCTTGTACACCGTATGGAGCCTCTCCTGTCTTAATCCGGTCTTGCCCGACAGCCGCCGTCGGCGGCCTTAACTGCGAGTGATATCTGCGCTGCTACGCAACTGTTGCTGGAAGTACTCGTCCGCCTGGCGGCCATACTCCCCAATAAGCTGGCGCTCGATCAGGCTGCGCTGGCCTTCGCCAACGGCACCAGCATCGCCCTCTACCACCTCTACCAGCTCAAAAAGCTCGATATCACCCTCGCCGTTCTGTACGTACTCGAAAGTGGTTTGGCCCTCAGCTGGCGCCGGCAGCTGAAAGGCGCGTCGCAGCAAGCTGTCAGGCACTGCCGGGTTGCTGCGGTTGGCAGCCAGTTCCACCTGCCACTGATAGCCGCCCGCCTGTGCCAGGGACTCAATGCTGGCGCCGCCCCGCAACTCTGCCAATAGCTCATTCGCCGTGCGACGAATCTGTTCGCGCGCCATCTCATCGCGCAGATCGGCAACAATGCCATCACGCACGGTGTCGAGCGGCTTGAGCTCGGGCAGGCTGTGCTCTTCTACCCTCAGTACAACAAAGTGCTCGGTATCGATCTCCAGAACTTCGCTGTTGTAGCCCTCGTTAATCACCTCGTCGCTGAAAGCTGCAGCGACCAGGCGCGGGTTCGAGAACAGCCCCTCAGACTGGTTGCGGCTTATCGCATCGCTGCGCTCGACGGCGAGCTCCAGTTCTGCGGCCGGTTCTGCCAGGCTCTCAGCGTTGTAGGCGAGATCCCGCAGCTGTTCGACAGTCTTGATCAGGAGCCGGCTGGCCTCCTCGCCCTGCAGCCGCTGCTCCAGTTCGCCGCGCACCTCCTCAAAGCTCAGCGCCTTGCCATCGCGCAGTTCCGTCAGTTTGATCAGGTGAACACCGGCCTCGGTCTCCACCGGCGCTGAGACTTCCTCCAGCGTCAGTTCGACAATTGCGTCTTCCATAGCGTCCGGGAAGAAGCTGCCGTCGGTAAAGCCAAGATCGCCGCCGACGGCGGCGCTGCCGACGTCGTCTGACAGCTCCGCCGCAACGCTGGCAAAGTCCTCCGCCTCCAGTCGCGCCTGAGCAGTGGCAACACGGGCCAACACGTCGACCTCGGATTCACCGTCAGCCGGGCTGATCAGAATGTGCGAAACGCGGCGCTCCTCAGGCTGCTGATAGCTGCTCTGCTCAATCTCGAACACTTCCCGCAGGCGATCTTCGGAGACCGGTCTGAAAAAATCTTCCGGAGTCAGCTCGATATAAGAGAGCGTCACCGTTTCCTCGGTCATGAAGCTGTCCTGGTTTTGTGCATACCAGGCTTCAATGTCGGCGTCAGTCACGTCGGCATCACTGCGAAACTGTTCCAGTGGCAGCACCATGTAGCGAATGTCGCGCTGCTCCTGCTCGATGCCCGCCAGCCGCTCAACTTCCCGGCCGGTTGCAAAGGTAGACCCAGCCAGGCCGAGGCGCATTTGCGTCACGGTGAGGTCTTCACGCAGCGCTTGCTGGAAGCCCGCCGGTGTATACCCCTGGTCAGCGACAATCTGGCGAAAGCGTATCGGATTGAACTGCCCGTCGATCTTGAATACTTCCATATCTCCGATAAAGTCGACCAGCATCTGTTCCGGCACAGCCAGGCCGTATTCCCGGGCCGCCTGCATCATCAGCGATTTTTGAATCATGTATTCCAGGGCGGGACCGACCAGTAGCTGATCGTCCAGCATGCTGGGATCAATGTCGTCGCCCATGCTCATCAACAGGCGCCGCTTCTGCTGGTTGATTTGCAGTTGCACATCCTGAGCACTAATTCTCTCGCCGTTCACTTCGGCCATATACTGAATCCCGCCGCCGGTCAGCAGAGAGTCAATGCCAGTAATCGCGAAAGGGATAATCATCAGGACGATGATAACTGTGGCAATCGTGCCCTTTAGGTTCTTACGTATGTTCTGAAGCATGGAATCCGGGTGTTGCGTCGTAGCGTGAGATGTTTGCGGTGGCCCTGAGGCCGCGGTGGCGTGATTATATTCCTGCCAGCGGAATTTTCATCTGCTTACTTTCATCTGCTTAAAAAAAAAGCGCACCGTTAAGTGCGCCCTTTTTCCTGAATGTCGTGCAGTGTTAGCTGTTGACAGCGTCCTTGAGTGCCTTGCCGGCCTTAAAGCCAGGCACTTTGGCCGCGGGAATCTGGATTTCAGCGCCCGTTTGCGGATTGCGGCCGGTGCGCGCAGCACGCTCTTTCACCGCAAAGGTGCCGAAGCCGACCAGTGCAACAGAATCGCCATTCTTCAGTGCACCAGTAATCGAGTCTACGACGGCGTCCAGGGCACGTCCCGCTGCGGCCTTGGGTATGTCTGCTGAAGCCGCGATAGCATCAATAAGTTCTGTTTTGTTCACACTTATCCCCTTTCATTTTCTAATGCGTGGACTTGTTGTTATGGCTCAAATACTCGGGTATCCGAGCCTTGGACTCTAATATAGGTAATTCAACCCGGTCAACACGGAGCATATCGCTTAATGGGTGTTAATGCGATTGTTTTCCTCGGAATCTGTGGCCTCTGACGACCCGATTGGATCGGCCAGATAGTCCTCATCTGACAGGGGTTCAGGCATCTTTTCCAGCGCGATATCCAGCACTTCGTCGATCCACTTGACGGCGCGAATTTCGAGGTCTGATTTTATGTTCTCAGGGATCTCTTTGAGGTCTCGCTCATTCTCTTTGGGAATAACTACCGTGGTAATACCACCGCGGTGCGCCGCCAGTAGCTTCTCCTTGAGACCACCGATGGGCAGGACTTCACCACGCAGCGTAATCTCGCCCGTCATTGCCACTTCGGAACGCACCGGGATGTCGGTCAACACGGACACCAGGGCCGTGCACATGGCAATACCGGCGCTGGGGCCATCTTTCGGTGTGGCGCCCTCGGGCACGTGGATGTGCAGGTCATGCTTGTCGTGATAGCTGGCGGGGATGCCCAGCAGCTGTGAACGCGAGCGCACCACAGTGGTGGCCGCCTTGATGGACTCCTGCATCACGTCGCCCAGGGAGCCCGTGGTGACCTGGCGGCCCTTACCTGCCACCGCCACTGCCTCAATGCTCAGCAACTCGCCGCCGACATTGGTCCAGGCAAGGCCAGTGACCTGACCCACCTTGTTGTCGTCCTCAGCGCGCCCAAAGTTGAACTTGCGCACGCCGCATAGGTCGGTGAGCATGTCGGGCGTGATGGTCACCGGGGCATCGCTCTCTGCCAGGCTGAAGGCCTTCACCATCTTGCGGCATACCTTGGCGATCTCGCGCTCCAGCGCTCGCACGCCGGCTTCCCGCGTGTAATAGCGAATCATGTCCAGCAGCGCCTGTGCGGAGAAATCCAGCTCTTCGGTCTTGAGGCCATTCTGCTTGACCTGCTTGGGAATCAGGTAGCGCTGGGCAATATTGAGCTTTTCGTCCTCGGTGTAGCCCGGGATGCGGATGACCTCCATGCGATCCAGCAACGGGGCCGGGATGTTCATGGTGTTGGAGGTGCAGACAAACATCACGTCAGAGAGGTCGTAGTCGACCTCCAGGTAGTGGTCATTGAAGGCGTGATTCTGCTCGGGGTCCAGCACTTCCAGCATGGCCGAGGCGGGGTCGCCGCGATGGTCCATGCCCATCTTGTCGATCTCGTCGAGCAGGAACAGCGGGTTGCGTACGCCGGCTTTCGACATCTTTTGCAGCAGCTTGCCGGGCATGGAGCCGATGTAGGTGCGGCGATGGCCGCGAATCTCCGCCTCGTCGCGCACGCCACCGAGTGCCATGCGCACGAACTTGCGGTTGGTGGCGCGGGCCATGGACTCACCTAGTGAGGTCTTGCCGACGCCGGGGGGGCCTACCAGACACAGCACCGGGCCCTTGATTTTGCGTACCCGCTTCTGCACGGCGAGGTACTCGAGGATGCGCTCCTTCACTTCCTCCAGGCCGTAGTGATCCTGTTCGAGAATATCGCTGGCCCGCTTGAGGTCATGCTTCACCTTGCTGCGCTTGGACCAGGGGACGCTGAGCATCCAGTCGATATAGCTGCGCACCACGGAAGCTTCCGCCGACATCGGCGACATCATCTTGAGCTTGTTGAGCTCCGCCGTGGTCTTCTCTTTGGCCTCCTCAGGCATCTTGGCTTCTTCGATGCGCGCCTGCAGCTCTTCGAGTTCGTTGGGCTCTTCGTCGAGCTCACCAAGCTCTTTCTGAATCGCCTTCATCTGCTCGTTGAGATAGTACTCGCGCTGGCTCTTCTCCATCTGCTTCTTGACGCGGCCACGGATGCGCTTCTCCACCTGGAACAGGTCGATTTCAGCTTCCATGAGGCCCATTAGATGCTCAAGCCGCTCGCGGATACCGGAAATTTCGAGGATGGCCTGCTTCTGGTCCAGGTCCACGCTCATGTGCGCAGCGATGGTGTCGGCCAAACGGCCCGGCTCATCAATTCCCGACAAGGAGGTCAGCACCTCGCTGGGTACCTTCTTGCTGAGATTTACATACTTTTCAAACTGGGAGATGGTAGAGCGGACCAGCACTTCAGCTTCGTCGCGGGGGATTTCTTCGCTCTCGATTTCCCGCACCTCTGCAACGGCAAAACGCTCGCCGTCGTCTACGCTGCCAATCGAGGCCCGGTAGCCACCTTCGACCAGCACCTTGATGGTGCCGTCGGGCAACTTGAGCAACTGCAGAATGCTGGAAACGGTGCCCACCTGGTAGACATCATCAACGCCGGGGTTGTCCTCGGAGGCATTGCGCTGGGCTACCAGCAGCACCTGCTTATCGGCTGCCATCGCGTCCTCGAGTGCCTCGATTGACTTCTCGCGACCCACGAACAGCGGCAGCACCATGTGGGGGTAAACCACAACGTCCCGCAGCGGCAACAGAGGCAGGCTAACAACACTTTCAGATCCCATAGGTTTCTCCCTGGCGCATCACTTTCTGTGATGTGTGTGATATGGGGCTAACAAAGCGGTTTGCAAGGGCGGTACAGCCGTATACCGATAAGCCGCTGGTTAGGCACTTTGGATAAGAGCGGTGAATAAAGAGCGGCAGGGCGCAGAGCTCCGACCGGGTGACGGGGCTGGACCTGCCCCGCTTATTCCTCAGGAGCCGCGGCCTTCGGCGGTTCGCTGTTCTGGTACACCAGCAATGGCTCAGAGTCGCCCTTGATGACAGACTCGTCAATAACAACCTTGCTGACATCATCCCGCGAAGGAATGTTGTACATGCTGTCGAGGAGCACGGCCTCAAGAATCGAGCGCAGGCCGCGGGCGCCGGTCTTGCGTTCCATGGCGCGCTCAGCGATTGCCCGCAGGCCATCGTCTCGGAAATCCACCTCAACACCCTCCATTTCCAGCAGCTTGCTGTACTGCTTGGTAAGAGAGTTCTTCGGCTCGGTGAGAATCTGCACCAGCGCGTCGATATCCAGCTCTTCCAGCGTGGCGATCACCGGCAGGCGACCGACGAACTCGGGGATGAGCCCGTAGCGCACCAGGTCCTCGGGTTCGAGATCGCGCAGCACTTCGCCGACATTCTTGGAGTCGTCCTTGCTCTTGACCTCGGCTGCGAAGCCGATGCCACCTTTCTCGGAGCGATCGCGAATGACCTTATCGAGGCCCGCGAAGGCACCGCCGCAGATGAACAGAATATTCGAGGTGTCGACCTGCAGGAACTCCTGCTGGGGATGCTTGCGCCCACCCTGTGGGGGCACCGAGGCTACCGTGCCCTCAATCAACTTCAGTAGCGCCTGCTGCACACCTTCACCGGAGACATCACGGGTGATGGAGGGGTTGTCCGATTTGCGGGAAATCTTGTCGATTTCATCGATGTAGACAATGCCCACCTGCGCCTTTTCTACGTCGTAGTCGCACTTCTGCAGTAGTTTCTGGATGATGTTCTCAACATCCTCACCGACGTAACCCGCCTCGGTGAGCGTGGTGGCATCGGCAATGGTGAAAGGCACATCCAGCAAGCGCGCCAGGGTTTCTGCCAGCAGGGTTTTACCACTGCCCGTGGGCCCGACCAGGAGGATATTACTCTTGCCCAGCTCGACTTCGTCTGAGCGGCCGTCGTCATGGCGCAGCCGCTTGTAGTGGTTGTAGACGGCCACTGACAGCACTTTCTTGGCGCGCTGTTGGCCAATGACGTACTCGTCTAGGATTGCCTTGATTTCCTGCGGCACCGGCAATCTGTCCTGGGAGCTTTCGCCGCCCGATTCCTGCACTTCCTCACGAATGATGTCATTACAGAGGTCGACGCATTCATCACAGATGAACACCGAAGGACCGGCAATCAGCTTGCGTACCTCGTGCTGGCTCTTGCCACAGAACGAGCAGTAAAGCAGTTTGCCGCCGTCGTCCCCGGAATTCGTTGTTTCGTCAGTCATCTGTCTACCTGGACCACCTTTTTACCTGGACTGCCTGTCTACCTGGACCGCTTACTTGGACCGCCTATCTTGACCGCCTATCTGGACCACATATGCCGGCTATTCACCGGGTCATCGACCCGGCTACGAACACTCACGTCAGTTGATACGCGCCTAAGCGTCAGACCGCGCACACGGACGACCGTTCAAACACAGAATCTTTTACGTGCTCTTACCTTAAAGATGCTGATTTTCACAGCACAATGCAAGTCCCTGTCCCGATTCTGCTGAGCAGGGGTGCGAGCCCACGTGATACGCGGGCTGCGGGCTTATCAAGCACTAGCGGGAATGCGCCAGCAAATCAGTCAGAGGCGCCCGCTTCGGGCAGCGCTATACGACGGCCAACGACTTCGTCGACCAGACCGTACTCCTTGCTCTGCTCTGCGCTCATGAAGCGGTCGCGCTCGGTATCTGCCTGGATGGTTTCAATGTCCTGGCCTGTGTGCTCAGCCATAAGCAGGTTAAGCCTCTCACGCAGGATGAGGATTTCACGCGCCTGGATATCAATATCCGTGGCCTGGCCCTGGGCGCCGCCGCTGGGCTGGTGGATCATGGTACGCGCATTGGGCAGGCAGAAGCGCTTGCCCTTGGCTCCCCCGGCCAGCAGAAAGGCGCCCATACTCGCCGCCTGGCCAATGCAGGTGGTGCTGACATCGGGCTTGATGAACTGCATGGTGTCGTAAATCGCCATGCCCGCCGTTACCACGCCACCAGGGCTGTTGATGTAGATGTTGATGTCCTTGTCCGGATTTTCGGCTTCCAGAAACAACAGCTGGGCGACTATCAGGTTCGCCATGCCGTCCTCAATGGGGCCAACGCAGAAAATCAGGCGCTCCTTGAGCAGCCGGGAAAAGATATCGTAGGAGCGTTCGCCACGGGCGGTCTGCTCCACCACCATGGGGATCAGGCCCAGGTTCTGCACCTGCTGGCGGTTGTATCCATCGAACTGTTGGCTCATACGCTCTGGCTCTCCTGTGCCTGGGCGAGTGCTTCCTGGTAGCTGCACTCTTTATCGCTTACGTTGGCTGACTCGAGTATGGCCTCAATGACCGCGTCTTCCAGTACCATGTTTTCTACGCCGGCGAGCTGCTCCTGGTTTGAGTAATACCAGTTCACTACCTGCTCAGGCTCCTGGTAGGTAGAGGCAATCTCCTCGACCGCCGCACGTATCTTATCGGCATCGGCCTTCAGTTCGCGACTGCTGACCATTTCGTTCAGCACCAGGCCCAGCTTGACACGGCGCTCTGCCTGCTCGGTGAACATCTCTGCCGGCAACAGGCTCTCGATGTCCATATCCTCGCTGCCCGCGCCGCCAAACTGCTGGAACATCTGCTGCCGCATCGCGTTGATTTCATTTTCGACCAGGGCCTTGGGCACGTCCTGGTCAGCATGCTTGTCGATGACGGCGTCCAGCACCTGTTGCTTGACCTGATTGCGAACCGCAGTCTTCAGCTCGCGCCGCATATTGTCGGCGATTTCGGTGCGGAAAGTCTCTTCCCCGCCCTCTTCAACGCCATAGGTCTTGAACAGTTCCTCATCCAAAGCTGCGGGGACTCGTTCGCTGACCGAGTGCAAAGTGATTGCGAACTGAACAGCGGCCCCACGCAGGTCCTCGTTGTGGTATTCCTCGGGGAAACTCAGGTCGAGGGTTTTCTCCTCGCCGGCGGACATACCGACGATGCCATCCTCAAAGCCTGGAATCATGCGCCCGGAGCCGAGCTGCAATTCTGTGCCCTCCGCGCTGCCACCTTCAAAGGGCTCGCCGTCGCGGGTTCCAAGGAAATCGATGGTGACCTGGTCGCCTTCCTGGGCGGCACGCTCTGCGCTTTCCCACTTGCCCTGCTGGTTGCGGAATACCTCAATCATATTGTCGACGTCTTCATCGGTGACGTCCGCGGCGGGGCGCTCGATCTCGATGCCGGACATGTCGGCCAGTTCGATCTCCGGGAAAATCTCAAAGGTCGCCACAAATTCGATGTCGGCGCCCTCGTCCATCTGCTTGGGCTCGATATTCGGCTGGCCTGCCGGGCGCAGGTTTTCCTGATTGACCGCTTCGTAGAAAGACTGGCTCATAACTTCACCGAGCACTTCCTGGCGAACGCCGGCGCCAAAGCGCTGACGGATCACTTTCAGCGGCACTTTGCCGGGGCGGAAGCCATCCAGGCGGATATCCTTGGCGGCCTTCCTGAGCCGATTGTTGACCTCATTCTCGACCCGCTCGGCCGGTACGCCCACGGTCAGACGACGTTCAAGACCTGACGTCGTTTCGATTGAAACCTGCATGTATATTCCTCAGACAAAAAACTGGTGCGAAAGGAGAGACTCGAACTCTCACGCCTTGCGGCACTGGAACCTAAATCCAGCGCGTCTACCAATTCCGCCACTT
>JANQIO010000133.1 GCA_028282105.1 Halieaceae bacterium
TCAAATACCTGGATGCCCATGTCGTTGATCATCTGGATGATGTCTTCAACCTGATCCGGATCGGAGATGTCCTCAGGCAGGTGATCGTTCACCTCGGCATAGGTCAGGAAGCCCTGTTCCTTGCCTTTGGCAATCAGTTCTTTGAGACGGGATTGTTGTTGAACCACGTCGTTCATGCAGCGGGTACCTTCAACAGTTGTTCTGGCCGGCGAGCTTTAAGTGTAGTAAAGCGTCACCCGCAGAATCCAAATAAAAAATGTAATCGCCCATTATAACCGGAAAACACATTAACCGGCTATAAAATAGCCAATTGGAATTAACGGCGTTTCTTGTTTTTTGCCGCTGATTCCGGAGGTTTTTCGGCGTTTTCCAAGAGGCTGTCCAGTCGTCTGGCTGGATAACGGTGAAGCGTCGTCGGACCTGGATAAACCCCCATTTCCCACTCTGCCATGTTCACTGCTTTCGGCCGCGTTCCTCGTCCCGGCGTCGCTTTTCACGCAGCTCCTGGACGATTTCCAGCTTCTCCAACTCGCTGATGTCAGCGTAGTTCCTGTGTTTCAGTTTGTCGACTCGGGCTTCAAATTCCCGGGATTTCGGGTGGTTTAGCAGCCTGTTCATGGTGTCAATAAACTCATTTTCAATGCCTTCGGGAGGAATCAGGCGTTCCTGGCTGGCGAGTCTGGCGAGCAGTTCGCCCTGGGCGGTCCCGTACCAGTGTCCCAGTAGCATGTGCGTGGTGGACTCGGGGCGCCTGCTCAGCAATTCCAGCAGTTCCAGCAGCAGGGGCACCTCGTCCCCCTCCAGGGCCCTTAGTGGTTCCAGGTCCTCTACCTGCCGCGCCACCGCGGGTTGGTGTAACAGCAGGAGTATCGCCATCTGCACCAGGCCTGTAGGACCTGCCTGGGTCTGCGGCAGGGTCAGCGCTGGCCTTTGCCGCGGCCGTGAAGGCGCCGGCGCTGATGCCTCCGGCGCGGGTGGCGGCGCGACGATCTGGCTGAGCGTGTCGGTGGCCATGCCGGTGCGGTCGGCCAGTTCCTTGAACATCAGCTCCCGGTAAACCCCCGGCGGCAGCTTCTGTAACAGCGGGGCCGCCAACTTGCTGAGCCGCGCCTTGCCGTCCAGGGAGTCCAGTGACAGGTTCACTGCCAGGCTATCGAACAGGAAGCTGTCCAGGGGGACGGCATTTTCTATCAAGCCGACGAAATGTTCGGCACCCTGACCGCGTACCAGGGTGTCCGGGTCCTCACCCTCGGGCAGGAACAGGAAGCGAGCCGAGCGACCGTCCTGCATGCAGGGCAGGGCCGCCTCCAGTGCTCGGCCGGCGGCCTGGCGTCCCGCCGCGTCGCCGTCGAAGCAGAACACCACTTCCTGGCAGAGCCGAAATATCTTTTCCAGGTGTGCCTGGCCGGTGGCAGTGCCCAGTGTCGCGGTAGCGTTCTGGATACCGTGCTGGGCCAGCGCGATCACGTCCATATAGCCTTCCACGATAATGATCCGCTCCAGCTGCCGATTGGCCTGGCGCGCCTGGTAGAGGCCGTACAGCTCCCGGCCCTTGTGGAAGATCGGGGTTTCCGGCGAGTTGAGGTACTTGGGTTTGTCGTCGCCCAGCACGCGGCCGCCGAAGCCGATTACCCGTCCGCGCTGATCGCGAATCGGGAATACCACCCGGTCCCGGAAGCGGTCGTACACCCGACCGCTCTCGTTTTCTACCAGCATGCCGGCCTGCTTGAGCTGCCGCCTGCGCTCCTCGGTGGTGCCCAGCGCTTTCAGCAGGTTGTCCCAGCCCGGGGCCGCGAAGCCCAGGTCAAAGCGCTTGGCTATCTCGCCGGTCAGGCCGCGGCCCTTGAGGTAGTTCACCGCCGTGGCCTTGCGCGGGTGCTCGCGCAGCTGGCGCTGGTAATAACGCGCCGCCTCCTCCATCAGTGGGTAGAGCTCGCGCTGGCCGCGCTCCTCCCGGCGCTCGGGTTGCTCGCGCGGAACGCTCATGCCCAGGCTGTCGGCGAGGGACTCCACCGCCGCCGGGAACTCCATGTTTTCGTAGTCCATCAGGAAGCCGAGCGCATTGCCGGAAGCACCGCAGCCAAAGCAGTAGTAGAACTGCTTGTCCGGGTTGACGCTGAAAGACGGCGTCTTTTCCTGGTGGAAGGGGCAGCAGGCCATATAGTTCTTGCCGCTTTTCTTGAGCTTCACACGGCGGTCGATCACGTCGACGATGTCGGCGCGGTCGAGAAGGTCATCAATAAAGGACTGTGGGATCAATCCGGCCATATACTCGCTGCCCTGGGCAGGGCGCATGCGCTGCGCCTACCAGAGGTAGTTTACAGGTTAGGTCAACTGGGTAGTGTAGCCGGTCTGACCGGCGGTGGGCTCAGCCCTGCAGGCGCTGCTTGACCAGGCCGCTGACCCGGCCCATGTCCGCGCGGCCCTGCAGCTTGGGCTTGAGCACGCCCATTACCGGGCCCATGGCCTGCATGCCCTCGGCATCGACGCCGGCGATAGCCTCGTCCACCAGGGCGATGATCTCGTCTTCGGATAGCTGCTGGGGCAGGAACTCCTGGATTACGCCGATTTCGTAGTTTTCCTGGTCCGCCAGCTCGTCGCGACCGGCATCGCTGTACTGCTGGGCCGAGTCACGGCGCTGCTTGACCATCTTGTCCAGCACGGCCAGGACGCGGGCATCATCCACTTCGATGCGTTCGTCGACTTCTATGCGTTTGATTTCCGCCTGGATCAGGCGAATGGTCTGGAGGCGGGCTTTATCCCTGGCCCGCATGGCCGCCTTCATTGCGGCCTGGAGATCGTCCTTGAGGGGAGAAGCGCTCATCTGCGCGAGTTCAGCAACTGCATACGCGGTCTGATAAAAGCGATAGCAGTGTTAGTACAAGCGAACGCGCTTCTTGTTTTCCCGTGACATCTTCTTCGCGTGACGCTTCACGGCAGCCGCGGCCGCGCGCTTGCGCACGGTGGTGGGCTTCTCGTAGTGCTCACGCTTGCGAACTTCGGCCAGGATACCGGCCTTTTCGCAGGAGCGCTTGAAGCGACGGAGCGCGATGTCAAACGGCTCGTTTTCCTTGATCTTGATAGAGGGCATTCAGTTCACACCTGTCCAGTAAAATCTGCTGCAGGCCGCGAATTTCAAGGCCTCCAACCACAAAGGGCGCGCATTTTATACCCAACCCGGGGAGAATGCAAAGCCAGAATTCGGTGCCGAGAACGCCCTCCAAACTGGCCTCTGGCCAGACCGTCCATTATTATCCCGCCTCTATTTGAGCGGGAACCCCAAGCATGCGTGTACTAGGCCTTGAAACCTCCTGTGACGAGACTGGCATAGCGCTGTATGACACCGATCACGGCCTGCTGGCTGATGCTCTCTACAGCCAGGTAAAGGTGCACCGGGAATACGGTGGCGTGGTCCCGGAGCTCGCCTCCCGCGATCATGTGCGCAAGGCGCTCCCGCTGGTACAGAAAGTGCTGTCCGATGGCAACTGCCAGCGGCCTGATGCCGTGGCCTATACGGCGGGCCCCGGCCTGGTCGGAGCGCTGATGGTCGGCGCCACCCTGGCGCGCTCTCTGGCCCTGGGCTGGGGGGTGCCAGCGCTGGGTGTGCACCATATGGAAGGCCACCTGCTGGCGCCGATGCTGGAAGAAGAACGCCCGGAATACCCCTTTGTCGCCCTGCTGGTGTCCGGTGGCCACACCCAATTGGTGCGGGTCGACGCCATTGGTGAATACAAGATGCTGGGAGAGTCAGTGGATGACGCGGCCGGAGAAGCCTTTGACAAGACCGCCAAAATGCTTGGCGAGCCCTATCCCGGCGGCCCCCACGTGGCCCGGCTGGCGGAGTCGGGGGATATAAAGCGCTTTGACTTTCCACGGCCCATGACCGCCAAGCCGGGCCTGGATTTCAGCTTCAGCGGCCTCAAGACTCACACCCTGACCACCCTGGAGGCCGCCGGTGGCCGCGGCCAGGTCGACGAGCAGACCCGTGCTGACATCGCCTGCGCGTTCCAGCAGGCGGTCGTGGATACCCTGGTCATCAAATGCCGCCGAGCGTTGGAGCAGGAGGGTCTCGCTACCCTGGTGATCGCCGGTGGTGTCAGTGCCAATAAGGAGCTGCGGCGCCAACTAAAGCTGGCGCTGGAGAAGCTCGGTGGCCAGGTGTTCTACCCGGGCCTGCGCTTTTGTACCGACAACGGCGCCATGATCGCCTACGCCGGCGCCCAGCGCCTGCTGGCTGGTGAAGTGGACGGCC
Organism: Halieaceae bacterium; assembly: GCA_028282105.1. Lineage (GTDB taxonomy): Bacteria > Pseudomonadota > Gammaproteobacteria > Pseudomonadales > Halieaceae > JANQIO01. The sequence goes on from JANQIO010000133.1 coordinate 4,253, forward strand.
CCGAGGCCCCGGTGCGCCCGCGCTGGCCGCTGGATGAGCTGCCGCCGCTGGGCGGTGCCAGCCAGGCGGCCTGAATTGGATACGGTCTACCTCAGCGACCTGGTTGTCGAGGCCATCATCGGCATTCACCCCTGGGAACGCGAGGTGCCCCAGCGCCTGGTGCTGCAGCTAGAGGTCGGCATCGACGTGGCCGCGGTGGCCGCCAGTGATGATATCGAGCGCACGGTCGACTACTCGGCGCTGGCTGAACGGGTGCGCGAGCATATTCGCAGCGGTCGCTATCGCCTGCTGGAAACCCTGGCGGAAGAAACCGCCGCCATGGTGCAACAGGAATTCGCTGTCGACTGGTTGCGGCTGCAGGTGGGTAAACCGGGCGCGGTGACCACCGCCAGGGAGGTTGGAGTACAGATTGAGCGCGGCAGCCGCCTATGACCCGGGTGTTCCTGGGCGTCGGCAGCAACATCGATCGCCAAAGCAACCTCTGTATCGGCCTCGACACGCTGCAGGCAGATTTCGGCCTGCGCCGCCTGTCCTCGGTCTATGAAAGTGCGGCGGAGGGCTTTGCCGGGCCGGCCTTCTTCAACCTTGCGGTTGAGCTGGAGACTGACATAGAGCTCGCGACGCTGGCACGATTCCTGCGCCAGCTGGAGTACCGCATGGGACGACCGCGGAATGCCACGCGCTTCAGCTCGCGCACTCTCGACCTCGACATACTCTGCTACGGCGATCTGCACGGCGAGGTCGATGGCATCCCACTGCCGCGGGCAGAAATTACCGAGAGTGCCTACGTGCTGGCGCCGCTGGCGGAGCTGGCGCCGACGGCGCTGCTTCCCGGAAGTGAAGAGAGCTTTGCGGAGCTCTGGCGGCGACTGGGCGCCTCTATGCCGCCAGTCGAGGTGGTGAACTTCGAGTGGCGCGGTCGCACGCTGCCCATCGCCGAGCTGGACTAGCCCAACAACTTCTCGCGCTCCGCGCGCAGACGCGCCCCCACCTCACGCCCCGACACTCCAGTAGCGGCGATGGCGGCTACATCGACCGAGCGGCACCGGGCCAGGGCCTGACGCCAGAATTCTGTGTCCGCACCCGGACGCAGCAGGGCTAGCAACAGCAACAGTTGCTCAAAGCGCTGCGGGCGGCGAAAAGCGTCGCAACGCTCAAGTACCTGCAGGCGGCCGGGCGCATCGAGTCGATCCGGTGCGGCCAGGTCCTGTTCCAGCGCCGACCACAGACCAGCCAGTTCACTGAAGCGCCGGGGGGCATTCAGTCGCTGGCAAAGGGCGTCGACAGCAGCGGGTTCCAGCCCGGAACAGAGGGCGGCAAAGCGCAGCTCCACGTCGGCCTTTGCTGCAGCGGCGCGGGCCAGGTTTTCATAGGCTTTGTGGGCGGCGCGCAACTCGGGAAACAGCCGGTCGCCTGCGCCGCACTGGCCGAGTACGTCCAGGAACACCCCGGGGTGGGCAGTGTCCAGGGCGCGGGCAGTTTCGCTCCACAGTCGCTCCGCCGAGAGGGTCTCCAGCTCGCCGCTGTCGCTGAGGGTCTGCATCAGCGCCAGTGTGTCCGGCGCCACTTCGAAACCCAGGTGATGCAGATAGGCGGCAAAACGCGCCACCCGCAGCACTCGCAGTGGGTCTTCCACAAAGGCCTCCGATACATGCCGCAGTACGCGGGTCTGCAGGTCAGCCTGGCCGCCATAAGGGTCGATAAGCTCGCCGCCGTCGGTCTCGGCGATAGCGTTGACCGTCAGGTCGCGACGCCGCAAATCCTCCTCCAGTGTCACTGAGGGGTCACTGTGCACTTCAAAACCGCGGTGCCCGGCTCCGGCCTTGCGTTCGGTGCGTGCCAGCGCGTACTCCTCGCCGCTGTCGGGATGCAGGAACACCGGGAAATCGCGGCCCACCTGTCGATAGCCGAGCTCAATGAGTACCTGCGGGGTGGCGCCCACTACCACCCAGTCGCGCTCGCGCACCGGCAGGCCCAGGAGTCGGTCGCGCACCGCGCCACCTACGAGATAGATGTTCATGCGGAAGAATTATTCAGGAACAGTCGCAGCTGTACCACTCGCCGCTGTCCAGGCAGAGCATCGACAGGGCGTTACCCCAAACGCAGCCGGTATCCATGGCGAACAGGTGATCGCCCTGGGCCTGCCCCTGCAGGGCGGCCCAGTGGCCGAAGATAATATTCTGGCCGCGGGTTTCACGCTGGGTGTAGCTGAACCAGGGCGCCACGTTGCGACCCGGGTTGGGCACCAGGCCTTTGCTCTGCAGGTCAAGCTGGCCATTGGCGTAGACGAAGCGCATGCGCGTCAGGTAGTTGGTGATGGTGCGCAGGCGTGGGTAGCCCACCAGGGCGTCGTTCCAGCGCCGCGGGCTATTGCCGTACATGCGCGACAGGAATTTGCGCCACTCCGGCCCGCGCAGAGCGGCCTCAACCTCGGCGGCATACTCATGAGCCTCTTGCAGCGACCAGATGTGCGGGATGCCCGCATGCACCAGGGTGTAATTATCCTGCGTGTGTATCAGCGGGCGGTGTCGCAACCAGCGCAGCAGTTCGTCGCGGTCGTGGGCAATGAGAATCTTGTCGAGGGTATCCGTGCGGCTTTTCTTGTGCAGGCCATTGGCCACGGCCAGCAGGTGCAGGTCGTGATTGCCCAATACACAGGTGATGTTGTCGCGGCGCTTGTAGACATAGCGCAGGGTGCGCAGCGAATCCGGGCCGCGATTGACCAGGTCGCCCACCATCCACAGGCGATCTCTGTCCCACTTGAAGTTGACCTTTTTAAGCAGGCACTTCAGGGGCTCAAGGCAACCCTGGATGTCCCCTACCGCGTACGTGGCCATGGAGTCTTAGTCTTGTTGTGGTTTCTTACTCGTTGCCCTGTGCCAGCCCGTCGGCAATGGCGAGGAACTGCTCCAGGGTCAGGGTTTCCGCCCTCGCGGTCGGGGATATCCCAAGTCGCTCCAATTGTTGCACGTCGACCAGATCGCGCAAGGTATTACGCAAGGTTTTTCTGCGCTGGGAGAAGGCCGCGGTGACCACCCGGCGCAGGGAGTTTTCACGATCGGGAGCGGCGTCCTGTCGCCGTGGCCGCAGCCGCACGATGGCAGACACGACCTTGGGCTGTGGATTAAATGCCCCTGGCGGTACCTCGAACAGGGCATCTACGGCGCAGTGATACTGGGCCATTACCCCCAGCTTGCCCCAGGCCTTGGTGCCCGGCACGGCGGCGAGCCGGTTGACCACCTCGCGCTGCAACATGAAGTGCATGTCCTCGATGCAGTTGGCGTAGTTCAGCAGGTGGAAAATCAGCGGTGTGGAAATGTTGTAGGGCAGGTTGCCCACCACCCGCAGCCGGCTATCGCCCGCCAGAGCGGCAAAATCGAGTTTCAGGGCGTCGCCCTCGTGCAGCAGAAAATGCGGATTGTCGCCAAAGCGCGCCAGCAGGCCCGGCACCAGGTCGCGATCCAGCTCTACCACGTCCAGGCCTGCGCCACTCGCCAATAGGCCTTCCGTGAGCGCGCCCTGGCCCGGGCCGATCTCGACCAGGTGCTGGCCGGGCACCGGGGCGATAGCGCCGATGATGCGATCAATGATTCCTGGATCGTGCAGGAAATTCTGGCCGAAACGCTTGCGGGGCTGGTGGGCCTTCACGAAGGGTGGGCTGCGAGTTCGCTGGCGAGTGCCAGGGCGGCGGCCAGGCTGCCGGCGTCGGCGCCGCCGCGGCCTGCCAGCTCCAGCGCCGTGCCATGGTCGACAGAGGTACGCACTATCGGTAGTCCGAGTGTGACATTGACCGCGTGGCCAAAGCCCGCGAATTTCAGCACCGGTAATCCCTGGTCGTGGTACATGGCAAGCACCGCGTCACAGGCGTCCAGTATCCGTGGCGTAAACGCGGTATCCGCGGGTAGCGGGCCTGCCAGCGCCATGCCTTCCGCGCCCAGCCTCTCGATTACCGGCGTGATGGTCTCGATTTCCTCGCGCCCCAGGTGGCCGCCTTCACCGGCATGGGGGTTCAGGCCCAGTACGGCTATCCTCGGTGCGGGCAGGGCGAAGCGCTGTTGCAGGTCCTGGTGCAGCACCCGCAGCACCGACTCAAGCCGCGCCGGGGTAATGGCCCCGGGCACCGCCGCCAGTGACAGGTGGGTCGTCGCCAGGGCCACCCTCAGCTGGTCGGCAACCAACAGCATAACGACCTGGTCCGCCCCACAGGCCTCTGCCAGGAACTCGGTGTGGCCCGAGAAAGCAATGCCCGCATCGTTGATGATGGACTTTTGCACCGGCGCGGTGACCAGGGCCTGAAATTCGCCCGCCAGGCAGCCCTGGCAACCGCGGCGCAGCAGTTCCAGGACATAGGGAGCGTTGAGCACGTCGAGCCTGCCGGGCTCGGCGGGCTTGGCAATCTCTACAGGCAGTATGGTGAGGCTGCCTGCCGCCTGTGGCTGGGGGCCAGTGTTGCCGTCATAGGGGCGCAACTGTAGAGGCAGGTTCAGCAGTCGGGCGCGGGCTTCCAGCAGGCCCGGGTCGGCGAGCGCCACCAGCTCATCGTCATGAGCTTCCTGGGCCAGCTGCACCAGCAGGTCCGGCCCGATACCGGCGGGCTCGCCGGAGCTGATGGCTATACGCTGGCTGGGCATTACTTGATGTCGATGAAGGCCTCGTCGCGGATCTTGCGCAGCCAGGCATCCAGTTCCTCCTGGTACTTGCGCTGGTGCAACATTTCACGGGCCCGGTTGCTAACTACCATGCTGGAGAGGTCTTCCTGGCGGCGTTCCAACACTTCCAGGATGTGCCAGCCGAACTGGCTTTCGAAGGGCGTGGATATGCTGTTCAGCTCGGTGGAGTTCATCATGTTTTCGAACTCGGGGACCATCTGGCCAGGCGTTGTCCAGCCCAGGTCACCACCTTCAGCGGCGGAGCCGATATCCTCGGAGTACTCCCGCGCCAGCTCGCCAAAGTCCTCGCCGCCGATAATGTCCTCGCGCAACTCGCGGGCCAGCTCGCGGGTTTCCTCGGAGCTGCGGATTGCCGATGGCTTCAGAAGAATATGGCGCACCTTGGTCTGCTGCACCATCATTTCCCCGCCCCGCTTCTCGGCCAGGAAGACCAGGTGGTAGCCGCTGGCGCTGCGGATCGGCGCTGAGGTCTCGCCGATTTTGAGCCCGGGGGCCACGTCGGCGAACAGGCTGGGCAGGTTGTCGCGGGAACGCCATCCCAGGTCGCCGCCCTGGAAGGGCAGGCCGCTGCCGCCAACGACCTCATCGAAGTTTTCACCCGCCGCGATGCGAGTGTAGAGCTCATTCACCTGGGCCGCCGCGGCTTGATCCTCACTGGAGCCGGGCTCACCGGACACCGCCAGCAGGGCGTGTACCAGGTGGTATTCCTCGGCGGTCAGCTTGCGACCTTCTTCGGATTCCAGGAAGTTCTCTACTTCCTCATCGGTGATCTGGACATTCCTGTTGACGTTGCCCTGCTGCACCCGCTGGATCACGAATTCGCGGCGCACATCCTCGCGCATGGCCTGGTAGGAGCGACCGTCGGACTCGAGCTTGTTCCTGAACTGTTCCAGGTTCATGTTATTGCGCGCGGCGATCCGGGAAATGGAATCGTTGAGCTGGGCATCGCTGATGCGCACACCGGCGCGCTGCCCCATCTGCAGCTGGATGCTCTCCAGGATCAGGCGGTCCAGGGTTTCCCGTACCAGGACGTCCTGGGGGGGTGTTTCCCGGCCAGAGCGCTCCAGGCTCTGCTGCACCAGCGCCAGACGCCGGCGCAATTCGCTGGCCATGATGACATCATCTTCGACGATGGCGACCACGGAGTCGAGAACCTGGGTTTGTGCGAGGGCGGGCGGCCCTGCCAGCCCACCTATAAGCGCCAGCAACACGGCGCCGGCTATCATACCCGTCAGCCCGAACACTGCTGTCAGACGTTTACAAATCACTGTCCTGATATCCTCGAATAAACTCTTCCAGCAGCTCGGAGACGCGGGTGCCGACCCCGCCCAGTCCCTTGAGCTGGAATTCGATATAGGTTGCGTTTTCATATTCGGTCAGTTCGTTGGCGGCGCGATTGGTGTTCTGGTCGATATAGCGCTGGTAGACCAGCCGCACCCGCCAGCAGCAGCTATTGTACTCTATTCCGGCCATATCATTGACCCGCTCATTGGCCTCGAGGTCGTACAGTGAGCGCAGAAAAAGCCGCCATTCCTTGCTGAAGGGCAGGTAGGTGGAGAAGTCGACCTGGTCGATATCCAGCCCGTCGTTGTTGGTGGTACGATTGCGTCGGTAGCTGTAGCCCAGGTTGACCAGGGCGCCGCTGTCACCGCGCCAGCCGAGCTGGAAAGTGCTCTGGTCCAGCTCGTTCTCATCAGTGTTCCACAGCCAGGCCGACCGGAAATCCCAGTGCTCGGTCGGTGACAAGGCCAGCTCTGCGGCAATCGCCGAACTGCCCTCAGTGTCCTCCGGGTCTTCACCCAGCACGTTCACCCGGCGGTCGTCGAAATAGTAGATCTGGCCGATGCTGGCGGCCATTTTTTCACGGCCGCTGTCAGGGTCAATAAAGCGACTGGTGAGGCCCAACGATAGTTGGTTGGAATCGTCGATGCGATCGAGGCCGGAAAAGCGGGTCTCGCGGAACAGCTGACTGTAGGTAAAGGTCAGTTCGGTGGTGTCAAAGTTGGGTAGCCCCTCCTGCTCCTCGAAGTCCGACCACAGGTAGTAGAGGCGCGGCTCAAGGGTCTGCAGGCCCCAGCCGGTGTTGCGTTCGAAGAACAGGCCGCCGTCCAGGCTCAGCATGGGCGCGCCGATGTCGGGTGCGTCCTCCTCCTGGTCGTTAAAGAAGATGTCTTCATCCAACTCGTAGTTGAGCTGCCGGTACTTCACAGTCGGTGTGAAAAAGCCCCAGATCCATTGCATGGGGTAGTTGACGCCCACGGCGTTGTAGAGGCGATGGCCGGTGGGCTCGTCGTTGTGGTCAAAGTAGGCATAGTCGCTTTGCCACAGCAGGTTGGGGGAGAACGCCTGGCTGGTGGCGGTGCGTTGCAGGGACAGCTGCGGAAGCTTGCTGTACTGGTCTCTCACCACGTCGCGGGCGATGGTCTGGAACTCCTCCAGCCGCAGGGTGGTCAGCCAGTTGTCACCCAGGTAGTCCACCTGGCCGCGTTGCAGCAGGTGGGTGGACTGCTTCTGCTCCAGCGAGGTGGTGCCGATATCGTTGAAGTACTCGTCGTCGCTGGTCTTGGTGAAGTCGATACTGGTACGCCAGCGCTGTTCGAACAGCCCGCTTTGCTCGATGATCGACAGCCAGCGATCACCGTCTTCCCCGGGCACGTCCAACTGGTACTGGTCGTCGCCGCCGATCCAGGCACCGCCCAGGGTCCAGGCACCGGCCCCGTGCGACAGGTGGCGAAGCTCCAACTCCGTGAGTAGCCCGCGGTCCATGATGAAACGCGGCGTCAGCGTTGCGTCGTAGTTGGGAGCCAGGTTGAAGTAGTACGGCGTTGCGAGGTCCAGGCCACCGTTGGAGTCGTCGGTAATCTCCGGAAACAGGAAGCCGGATTTGCGACGGTTGTCGAGAGGAAACGCCAGGTAGGGCGTATACACCACCGGGGTGCCTCCGATCTTGATTTTGGCATCGCGCGCAACGCCCACGCCCGCCTCTACATCCAGCTCCAACTCCTCGGCCTGCAGCATCCAGCCGTCGTTTTCCGGCGGACAGTAGCTAAAGTAGCCGTCGTCCAATTCGATGATGCCGTCGCCGCGGCGCACTACCAGGTCGGCGCCACCGCGCAGGTGCTGCTGGTGCAGTACAAACTGGTTGGCGGTCAGGCGCGCCTCACCGCTGTTGGAATCCAGCGAGCCGGTAGCGCCGCGCAGCAGGATGCCGGGTTCACGCAGCTCTACCTCACCCAGCAGGCTGCCGGTGCCGGTGGCCTGGTTGTATTCGCCCTCGGCAGCGCGAATCAGGCGATAGCCCTGGCGCGCCTCCAGGCCGCCAAAGAACCGTACCATGTCCCCTTCCAGCTCGGAGCGGGCGGCGGTGGCTTCGATTTCCTCCAGTGCCGGGTCCCGGGAGGTGTCCATGTCACGCAGTGGGTCGAGGTAGCTGCCCTGGCAGCGCTGGCTGCGCAGGGCGGTGCGGCCCTCCTGCTCAATCTCGGTGGTCCAGTCCAGGAAGGGAAAGCCACCACAGTCCTCCGCAGGGCTGGTATCCTCCGCCGCTGTGGCGGCAGACAGGGCGGCAAGGCACAGCCACGCCCCGAGCCAGGGGCGACAGACAAACCGTTTGTGGATGCCGCGTGGCCGGTCCCTGGTCATGGTGCTGCGTGGTATTTTGTGAAGGATTTCGAGGGAAACGCGATGATAAAGCATTCTCGACGGCCATGCTTGTGCTAATGGATGACAGGCAAGCCGCACTACAGCGTTGGGCCTGCGCTGCGCTCGGCCTCGATGTATCGCAGACAGGCTGGCAAGCCGTGGCCGGTGAGGCCAGTGCGCGACGCTATTTTCGCCTGCTCGACGGATCGAGAACACTGATTTGCGCGGATGCCCCGCCCGCTACCGAGAAGAACGCCGAGTTCCTGATGGTGCAGTCGCTGCTGGCGGCCGCGGGTTTGCCGGTACCCGAGTTGCTGGCCAGTGATCTCCAGCAGGGATACCTGTTGATGGAAGATTTCGGACGGCAGCACCTCGAGGATGCGCTGGATCGCGAACGGCCGCCACCCGACTACCTCGGCGCGCTGGACTTGCTGCTGCGGATTCAGGCGGTCGCTGTGCCATCCGGCACCTTGCCCGACTACGATGCCGCGCTGTTGGGCGAAGAGTTCGGCCGGTTTCAGGATTGGTTTTGCGAGTCCTACCTGCGGATGACACTGGGCCAGGAGGAGCGTGATGTGCTGTCCGAACTGGGCCGGCTGTTAATCGAGGACGCGCAGGCTCAGCCCCGGGTGCTGGTGTACCGGGATTACATGTGTCGCAACCTGCTGCTGAAGCCTGGCGGCGGGCTGGGTTTGATCGATTTCCAGGACGCCGTGGTGGGCCCGCTTTGCTATGACCTGGCCTCGCTGCTGAAGGATTGCTACCTGGTCTGGCCGCCGGCGCAGGTGCGAGCATGGGCGCTGGACTACCGGCGCCGCCTGCTGGAAGCGGGTCGGGAAGCGGCCGATAGCGACGCGGTTTTTCTGCAGTGGTTCGACTGGATCGGCCTGCATCGACACCTCAAGGTGTTGGGCAACTTCACCCGCTTGTCCCTGCGCGATGGCAAGCACACCTATCTCAAGGAGATTCCCCTGGTGTTGCAGCATATTGGTGAAGTACTGCCTCGTTACCCGGCGTTCGGTGAGTTTTCTACCTGGTGGCAGCAGCGTCTCGCGCCGCGCCTGGCACAGGTGGATTGGCAGGAGGCGGCGCCGTGAAGGCGATGATTCTGGCCGCCGGCCGTGGCGAGCGCATGCGGCCGCTCACAGAACACACCCCCAAGCCACTGCTGCGAGTGGGAGGCAGACCGCTGATCGAGTATCACGTCGAACGCCTGCTGCAGGCGGGGTTTGAAGGATTGGTCATTAATGTTGCCTGGTTGGGTGAGCAGATTGTCGAGCATCTTGAGGCATCCCCCTGGGCCGGGGCTATTGCCTGGTCCCGCGAGGCCGAACCCCTGGAGACCGCCGGCGGCATCGTCCAGGCCCTGCCGCTGCTGGGCGACGCGCCCTTTGCGCTGGTGAACGGCGACATCTGGACTGACTTTCCTTTCTCGCGCTTGCTGCTGCAGCCAGCGCCGGAGCGGGGCGCTCACCTGGTGCTGGTAGACAATCCCACCCAGCATCCACAGGGGGATTTCCGGCTGGGCAGCGATGGAGCGCTGACGCGTCCCGCCGCAGGAGAGCGCCTCACCTACAGTGGCATCGGTGTGTATTCCGCGGCATTTTTCGCCGGCTGCGAACCCGGGAAGCGACCGCTGCTGCCGCTGTTGGAGCGGGCCATCGCCGGCGGTGCGCTGGGCGGCGAGCACTTTCGCGGCGACTGGGAAGACGTCGGCACGCCGCAGCGTCTGGCGGCGCTGGATGCCCGACTGGCCATCCATTAGAATGCCGGCTTTTCGAGCGAGGCCTGGCCCATGCGCGATTACCTGATAGCCCCATCCATCCTCTCCGCCAACTTTGCCCGCCTCGGGGAAGAGGTGGATACGGTATTGGCCGCCGGTGCAGATATTGTTCATTTCGACGTCATGGACAACCACTATGTGCCGAACCTGACCATCGGGCCGATGGTCTGCAAGGCGCTGCGCGACCACGGGATTACAGCGCCCATCGACGTGCACCTGATGGTGTCTCCTGTCGACCGCCTGATTGAGGACTTCGCTGCAGCGGGAGCCAGCTACATCACCTTCCACCCGGATGCCTCGGTGCATGTGGACCGCTCCCTGCAGATGATTCGCGATGCGGGCTGCAAGTCCGGGCTAGTGTTTAATCCGGCGGCCAGCCTCGAGCCGCTGCGATATGTGATGGACAAGGTGGACATGGTGTTGCTGATGTCTGTGAACCCCGGTTTCGGTGGTCAGTCCTTCATCCCCACTGCCCTGGACAAGCTGCGCGAGGCGCGCGCCCTGATTGACGATAGCGGCCTGGATATTCGCCTGGAGATCGACGGCGGCGTGTCGGCAAAGAACATTCGCGACATCGCTGAGGCTGGCGCCGATACCTTTGTAGCCGGCTCCGCCATCTTTAATGCACCTGACTATGCCGAAGTGATTGCGGCCATGCGCGCTGAGCTGGCCGCCGTTGCGTGAGCACCTTGCTCAGGTACAATGACTGAACTTTCCATCCTGGAGATCGCTGTGCGAGCAGCAGGAACTAGCACGGGCACCATTACGGGCATTACCACGCCCTCCAGCACCCGCTGGATGCCCACCATCACCCGCTGGCGATGGTAGCCGGCACAGCCTGAGGGCTGTGCCACCGTGCTGTTCACTTTTTCTGTCTCCGAGGATCTCATATGACCCCGCAACAATTCGCCGAACTGGCGGCGCAGGACTTCAACCGTATACCGGTGAGCCGGGAAGTCCTGGCTGATACCGAAACTCCGCTCAGTGCCTATCGCAAGTTGGCGGCAGGCCCCTGGTCGTTCCTGCTGGAATCAGTGCAGGGCGGAGAAAAATGGGGGCGCTACTCGATCATCGGCCTGCCCTGCCGACAGCGCCTGGAAGTGCGTGGATACCAGGTGCGATTGCTGGACGGGGACGAGCTTACCCACGAGGAACAGGTCGACGACCCCCTGGCGTTTGTCGAGGCCTTTAGCCAGCGTTTTCGCGTTCCGGAGCTGGAAGACCTGCCGATTTTCCACGGCGGGCTGGTGGGCTATTTCGGCTACGACTGCGTGCGCTACGTCGAACCGCGCCTGAGAGACAGTGTGCCGGAGGACGAGCTCGGCGTGCCCGACGTGTTGCTGATGGTAGCGGACGAAATCCTGGTGTTCGATAACCTGGCGGGCACGGTGCGCCTGGTGGTGACCGCGGACAGTCAGGCCGATGGGGCCTGGGATGCTACCCAGGCGAGGCTCGATGCCCTGACAGCAAAACTGCGCGAACCGATGTCGCCACCGACTGAGATCGACCTGGCGGCGGCCAGCGCTTCCCGTTCCGAGGAGGCCATGGCCGAGAGCCAGTACCGCTCCCACTTTACCGAGGACAGCTATTACACAGCGGTGGATCGTATCAAGGAGTACATCCTCGCCGGCGATGCTATGCAGGTAGTGCCTTCCCAGCGCCTGAGTCTGCCGTTCGCCGCCGCTCCCCTGGATCTCTACCGCGCCCTTCGCAACCTCAACCCCTCGCCCTACATGTACTACCTGGATCTGGATGATTTCCATATCGTGGGCTCGTCGCCGGAAATCCTGGCGCGCCTGGAGCAGGGCACAGTCACTGTGCGCCCGATTGCCGGCACCCGCCGTCGCGGTCGCACGGAGGCTGAAGACCGCGATATGGAAGCTGAGCTGCTGGCGGATCCCAAGGAGATCGCCGAACACCTCATGCTTATCGACCTGGGCCGCAACGATGTCGGTCGTATTGCCGATACGGGCAGCGTCGAGCTGACCGACAAGATGGTGGTGGAGCGGTACTCGCACGTGATGCACATTGTCTCCAACGTGACCGGGCAGTTGGGGCCCGAGTACAGCGCGGTGGACGTCCTGCGCGCCACGCTGCCGGCGGGCACCCTGAGCGGCGCGCCGAAGATCCGCGCCATGGAGATCATCGACGAACTGGAACCCGTCAAGCGCGGCGTATACGGCGGCGCGGTGGGCTATATTTCCTGGCAGGGGGATATGGATACCGCCATTGCCATTCGCACGGCCGTCATAAAGGACGACACCCTGCACATCCAGGCCGGGGGTGGCGTGGTAGCGGATTCCGTGCCGCGGCTCGAGTACAAGGAAACCATGAACAAGGCCCGTGCGATGTTCCGGGCCGCCGCCATGGTGCAATCGGGTGAGGAGGGGTAACGCCATGCTGCTGATGATCGACAACTACGACTCCTTCACCTACAACGTGGTGCAGTATCTTGGTGAGTTGGGCGCTGACGTCACGGTGTTGCGCAACGACCAGGTGGATGTTGCCGGGGTAGAGGCGCTGGCGCCGGAGCGGATCGTGATCTCGCCGGGTCCCTGTACGCCGAACGAAGCGGGTATCTCAATGCCGCTGATTGAGGCGTTCGCCGGGCGTTTGCCCATCCTCGGCATCTGCCTCGGCCACCAGAGCCTGGGCCAGGTGTTCGGTGGCAGGGTGGTGCGGGCCCGACAGGTGATGCACGGCAAGACTTCGCTGATTCACCACTGCGGTGAGGGTGTCTTCGCCGGGCTTAGCAACCCCTTCGAGGCCACGCGTTACCACTCGCTGGTGGTCGAGCGCGACAGCCTCCCCGACTGCCTGGAAGTGACCGCGTGGACCGAAACTGAAGACGGCGAGCAGGACGAAATCATGGGGCTGCGCCACCGCGAGCTGGCCATCGAGGGAGTGCAGTTCCACCCGGAGTCTATTCTCACTGCGCACGGCCATGACCTGTTGCGCAACTTCCTCAACCAGGAGGTATAGAGCAATGAACATTCAGCAGGCCATTGAGCGACTGGTTGAATCTGCGGATATCAACGGCGAGGAAATGCGTTCGGTGATGCGCCAGGTGATGGGTGGCGAGGCCACGCCGGCGCAGATCGGTGCGTTCCTGGTGGCGCTGCGCATCAAGGGCGAGACCATCGACGAGATTGCAGCGGCCACCGAAGTGATGCGCGAGCTGGCCACGCCGGTGGCGATCAACGCAGAGCACCTGGTGGACATTGTCGGCACCGGCGGCGATGGCGCCAATCTCTTCAATGTGTCGACGGCGGCCAGTTTCGTGACCGCCGCCGCCGGCGCCCATGTCGCCAAGCACGGCAATCGCAGCGTTTCCAGCACCAGCGGCTCTTCCGATGTACTGCAGGCACTGGGCGTGAAGCTGGAGCTCGGCCCCGAACAGGTCGCCCGCTGCGTCGAGGAGGTGGGCATGGGCTTCATGTTTGCGCCCCAGCATCACAGCGCCATGAAACACGCCGCCGGGCCGCGCAAGGAGCTGGGGCTGCGCACCATCTTTAATATGCTGGGGCCGATGACCAATCCGGCCGGCGTCAGGCGCCAGCTGATCGGCGTCTTCGATCCGGGGCTGTGCCGGCCGATGGCCGAGGTGCTCAAGCGCCTGGGCAGCGAACACGTTATGGTGGTGCACGCTCACGACGGACTCGATGAGATCAGTATCGCCAGCCCCACCCATGTGGCAGAGCTGCGGGACGGGGGCATCAGTGAATATGAAATTCACCCGGGAGAGTTTGGCAGGCCGGCGGGTTCCCTGGAGGGTCTTGTGGTGGGTAGC
>JANQIO010000142.1 GCA_028282105.1 Halieaceae bacterium
AATTGGCACGAACACTCCCCGACGCCAGCAAGTTCCAGCCGCATGTGGTCGCCGGCCACCACGGGAATCAGCGGTGCTAGTGAGCCGGAGAGGATGACCTCGCCAGCTTTGAAGGGAATGCCGAACTCTCCGAGGGTGTTGGCCAGCCAGGCGACAGCCGTGAGGGGATTGCCCTGTACCGCCGCGCCCAGGCCCTCGCTGAGAAATTCATCGTTCTTGTAGATCGACATATGTAGCCTGGGCAGGTCGAAGTCGCGGGGGTCGACCTCGCTGCGACCGAGCACGTAGACGCCGCAGGAGGCGTTGTCGGCGACGGTGTCCTGAATCTTGATGTTCCAGTTTTCGATGCGCGAATCGACAATCTCGAAGCAGGGCATGATCGTATCGGTGGCGGCGAGCACATCGGCCTCGGTGACGCCCGGGCCCTGCAGGTCAGCCTTGAGGCGGAAAGCGATCTCGCCCTCAGCCCGCGGCTGGATAAGGTGGTCGGCGATGGAGATGTCGGCGCCGTCCAGGAACACCATGGCGTCAGTCAGGAAACCGAAGTCGGGCTGGAACACGCCGAGCATGTCCTGCACGGGCTTGCTGGTGACGCCGATCTTCTTGCCCACCACGATTTCACCCTCGGCGAGGCGACGCTCGAGCATGCGCTGGGAGATGTGGTAAGCGTCTTCGATGCTGATGCTGTCGAAGCGCTCAGTCAGCGGTGTAAGCGTGCGCTGTTCGCGCAGCGCCCTGAACAGTTCATCGCCTTCTGCGGCGATCTGCTGTGCGTCCATGTCTGCCTCCTGGGACGGGCATCCCAAGCTTCGACAGCTGGCAGCAAGGTGTCAAACGCGCCCCGGCAGAAAGCCGGGGCGGTCTTGATGCCTGAACCCCGCCGGGCTCAGGCGACCTGGCGCGCGGGTGCCGCGGGCGCTGCAACAGCAGCAAGGCGGTCCTGGGCGGCCGCGTATTCTGCCTGCATGCGCGTCACCACGTCGGCAGTGCTGCCCACGGACTTCACGGCGCCAATACCCTGGCCACAGCCCCAGATGTCTTTCCAGGCTTTCTTGTCCTGGTTGCCGCCAGAGCCGAAGTTCATGGCCGAGGGGTCGCTCTGGGGCAGGTTGTCCGGGTCGAGGCCAGCGGCCTCGATGGAGGGCCGCAGGTAGTTTCCGTGTACGCCGGTAAACAGGTTGGTATAGACGATATCGCTGGCGGCGTTGTCGACGATGGACTGCTTGTAGTCCTGTTCGGCGTTGGCTTCCTCGGTGGCGATGAAGGCGGAGCCGATATAGGCGAGGTCGGCACCCATGGCCTGGGCGCCCAGCACGGCGCTGCCATTGGCAATGGAACCTGACAGCAGCAGCGGGCCGTCAAACCACTCGCGGATTTCCTGTACCAGGGCGAAAGGCGACTGTACGCCGGCGTGGCCCCCCGCACCGGCCGCCACCGCGATCAGGCCATCAGCGCCCTTCTCGATGGCTTTCTTGGCGAAGCGGTTGTTGATGATGTCGTGCATTACCACGCCACCGTAGGAGTGAATCGCTTCGTTGACGTGCTCCTTGGCCCCCAGGGAGGTAATGACGATGGGCGCCTTGTACTTCACGCACATCTCCAGGTCGTGCTCAAGCCGATCATTGGAGCCGTGCACGATCTGGTTCACGGCGAAGGGCGCGGACGGCGCTTCCGGGTGGGCGGCGTCGTACTCGGCCAGTTCGGTGGTGATACGGTCCAGCCATTCGTCCAGCACATGGGCGGGACGCGCATTCAGGGACGGAAAGGAACCGACGATGCCGGCCTTGCACTGGGCAATGACCAGGTCCGGGTTGGAAATGATGAACAGCGGCGCGCCCACAACTGGCAGGCGCAGGGTATCGAATACAGGTGGCAGGGCCATGGGTTTCCCTCTTGCGGCGGGTTCTTGTGACAGTGGGTTAACTCGCTGTACGGATCGAGCTATATGCAAACTGTTGCATAGCATAGCGTCTGCCAGTGATTATGCAACTCTTTGCATATAGCCCAGCAGACATTACCCTGTATACGCATTGACTCTGGAACAGGCCCATGGCCCTCAATCACGCCATTATGACCGCCCTGCTCGACGACCGCCTCAGCGGCTACGAGCTCACCAAGGCCTTTGACACCTCCCTGGGCTTCTTCTGGAAGGCCAGCCATCAACAGATATACAAGGCTCTGCGGGACCTGGAGCAGCAGGGCCTGCTGGAGAGCGAAGATGTGCCCCAGGCCGGTAAGCCGGACAAGGTCATCTACGGACTGACCGAGGGCGGCCGGGAAGCACTGGACGCCTGGGTATTGGGGGACAGCAAGGCGACGGAGTCGAAGGACGATATGTTCGTGAAGTTCTACAACCTGTCAGCGGACAACGCCGCCCACCTGCGCGAAGAACTGGCCCAGCGCCGCCAGCATGACGGCGAGCGGCTGGCCCTTTATCGGCGCATCCGCGCCCGGCACTATGCGCAGCCGGAATCTCTGCCAGTGCGGCGACGCGGCATCTACCTGGCCCTGCTGGCCGGCATCCGTCATTGCGAGACCCGCCTGGCCTGGGCGGAGGAAGCCGACGCGCTACTGGCGTCAGTCATACCGGAGCGTCAATCCGCCAGCGCCCGGTAATCGGCAAGCGCCCGGTGCAACCAGTCTGCGCTGGGTTCGGTGCTGTCGCCACAGCTTACGGTGTAGGCCAGACCGCTCCAGGAGCTGCTGGATGCCAGGCGATCGATGAAATCATCCGCCGACGCTGCGTAGCGCCGCCCCCGGCGGTATTTGAGGCGCAGGTGTTCCGCCGCCTCGGCGGAGTCATGAGCCCTGCCATTGCGATGAAAGGTACAGCCGCTGTCAGCGACATAAGTCAGCAGGTATTCAATTTCCTGGTCAGCATCCGCCAGGGCGCCCGCCGCCAGGACCAGGCCCAGGGAAGCGGCGGCGAACAGGCGTCTCATTCCAGCGCCAGCCGCACCCTGAGCGGGTTGTGATCGGAACTGTCGACCGGCACGGCTTCAGCGGCCTCGGCGCGCAGGCCGCGTAGGTAAACGTGGTCCAGCGCGCGCCCAAAGGGCCGGCTGCGCTGGTCGGGGGCGAAACTGACCGGCTCCAGGCCCTGCTCACCGAGCAAGCGATCGACCAGTTGCTGGCGTGAATCGCTCCAGGTATTCAGATCGCCGGCCACGATAGCGGGCCCCACATGCTCTGCCAGCAGGGCCGTCAGTTCCCTGAGCTGCGCTTCCAGGGAAGCCACACCGAAGCTGAAGTTCACCGCGTGCAGGTTGATCGCCAGCAATCGGTCTTCTCGACCTGCGAGGGCATATTCCGTGGCCACTGCCGCCTTGGGCGTGCCGAGCCAGGGTTCCATCGCGGCAAACTGACAGTGCAGGCTGGGCAACGCACTGCCCAGGGTCATTACCCCGGTGGTGCGATTCTCGGTACGGTAGCCCGGCGCAAAACTCTGGTCCGGCATGGCGGGCAGCAGCGCGGGAATATCCGCCTCCAGTAAGGCCTCCTGAATAAACACCAGTTGGCTGCCTGCCGCCAGGGCCTGAAGGTCTGCCTGCCAGCCATCGTTGTCGGTCTTCTGAATGTTCCAGCTCAGCAGGGACAGCTCGCTGCCCAAGGCGGCGTTGGCAGGCGTCTGCCCGAGACGGCCGGCGCAGGCGCGTTCGGCCCAGGCGTTGCCGGCGCCCAACACGGCGGCGAGCAACAGGGGGCAGACATGGCGAATCGCTGGTGTTTTCATAACCGCCCCAGTCTACTGCTTGCCCATTGAAGTCGCATGGCCCCGGGCGCCAACATTTTCACAACTTGTCGTGCAAGGTCATGCCGTCCGGCAATCTGATCCAGCCGGTAAACCGTAGGCTGAGCATGAGCAAGAATCCCAACCCCCAGGGCAAGGGCCTGACGCCGGTGCTGGATGCCTGGCGCGGCCTGCAGCCGGCAGGTGCGCAGGCGAAGTCTCCCCAGCAGGTGCTGACAGACTACTTCACCACGCTGCTGGTCCTCTCGGCGGAATTCAGTTTTAAACCGGCGCCTGGCGTCAGCTACTTTCTCTACCTCAGAGGTTCGCGCTGGATACTCTCGCTGATTTCGCCGCCGGAGTGGGCGGGACGACTGCCGGGCCCCTGTCTGGGGCGCTGCGAGTTGCAGACGGATATGACCTGGACACTCACCCCGGAGAACGGCATCGCTGACAGTAGTGAGCTGCGCGCAGCCCTGGGCGCTTTCCAGTCAGGATTTGTCGAACTGCTGGACAGCGACTCCACGCTGGAAGCCTCCTTGCCCCACTATGTCGCCCATCTGCCCTACTACCGCCGACTGCTCGCCGCCGGGCTGGCCAACTCCCTCTCGCAATCACTGGCACTGGCAGGCCTCGGTGGCCACAGCGGCCGTCAGTGGCTGGAACAGACGCCACTGCCCAGGCTCAACTAACGCCTTACGTCTACCCGCCCCACCGGGACGGCGGCGCGGCGGATGCCAGGCTGCGGCGCCAGCAGGAACACATCACCATTGCGGCCATTGAGCTGTATCGGCACGCCGATGTCGCTGGCCAGGGCTGCATGGGCGTCCAGATGTTGCGGCTCGCCGTGCACCGGCACCGCGATGCGCGGTCGTACCCAGCTATACATATCACGCAACTCGTCCCGGGCGGGATGACCCGACGCGTGAATGGGCGCACTCACGCTGTCATCCACCACTACCTTGACACCCTTGGAGCGCAGCCGCTGATAGAGCCGTTCCAGGGAAGGCTCGTTACCGGGGATCACTCGCGAGCTGAAGATCACGGTGTCGTCGGGCTCCAACTCCATGGCTGGATGACTGTCGCTGGCCAGTCTCGCCAGCGCCGCGCCCTCTTCCCCCTGGCTGCCAGTGGCGACCGCAAACACTTCATCGCGCGGCAGGAAACCCAGGTGTGAAGCCTGCGCCATCTCGGTATCCAGAGGCCACAAGCCGGACGCACGTGCCGCGCGGTAGTAGTTGTCCAGTGAGCGGCCCAGCAGACCGGGATAGCGCCCTGCCGCCACCGCCGTTCGCGCCAGGGTCACCAGCCGTGCGACATTGCTGCCAAAACAGGCCACTACCACCCGGCGCGGGGCTTCAAGGACCTTCGCCAGCAACGCCTTGCCCAACTCCCCTTCACTGGGGCTGCGGCCCTCCACCGTGGCGTTGGTGGAGTCACAGACCATAGCGAGCACACCCTCGTCTCCCAGCCGGCGCAGTGCGGATTCATCGAAGCCAGCGCCGACCACCGGTTCGGGATCGAGCTTCCAGTCGCCTGTATGAAACACCGTTCCGACCGGCGTACGCATTACCAGGGCCTGGGCCTCCGGCGTGGAATGCGTGAGGCCGAGCCATTCCACCTTGAACGGGCCCAGCTCAATTTCACTTCCGGGTTCGACAATATGCACGGGTACCCTACCTGCCAGCCCGGCCTCGACCAGCTTGCGTTGCAGTATCTCGGCGGTAAACCGGGTGCAGTACACCGGGCAGCGCAACTGTGGCCAATGCCAGGCGACGGCGCCGACGTGATCTTCGTGGGCATGAGTGATCAGCATGCCGTCCAGGCTGTCGCGTCGACTGCTGATGAAATCGGGCGAGGCCGTGATAATGCGGGTGCCCGGTCCTGCCCGGTCAAAGCCGATGCCGCAGTCCACCATCAGCCAGCGACCGGCATGGCCATACAGACTCATATTCATGCCGATCTCGCCGCAGCCACCCAGCGGCAGCAGCCAGAGGTCGCTGGCGCCGGGAATCACGCGCGGGCGAGCAGGATGAGCACCAGCGTCACCCCCACCAGTTGCATCATATTGATGATCACGCTGAATCGATGCAGTTGGTCAAAGCGCCGGCCCGCCGCCTGATCGCCAGCGGTGGACTGGTCGCGAAACCGGTTGATCATCGGCATTAACACCTGCCTCGAGAACACCGCCAGGGAGGCGATGGCCAACATGACACCCGCTTCCAGGGGTGCCACGGTAAACAGCGCCAGGCCCGCCAGCCCGCTCAGCGCCAACAGCACCAGGTAGTACCAGGGGAACACGGCGCGTATGAAACGCCCGGCCGTGGCCTCGTCCAACTGCGTGAAGATCAGGGGCGCCATGACAAATGAGAAGAACACCATGGAGCCAAACAGCGCTGCGGACAGCAGTTGCGACGCGATGATCATAGAGGGTCCTCAAATCCGGAAAACAAGGTGTGAACGCGGCATGGTACGCCGGCGCCGGGGGCACGGATTCGCACAGACCTAGTCTAAACATAAACTGAACTGTACTGAGCCAGATTTGAGATTGCGCGTATCTAATGCACAATCAGCGTTTGTACAGCTTCTGTATAAATGCTAATGAGAATTACTAGCATCTAACCGATGCCCTGTTCACTTTAATGAGGCCGTTACTATGAGTAATTCAAAAAAATTCAGCCGCCGAGACGTGCTGGCCGCCAGTGGCGCCATTATCGCGACTTCCCTGGTGCCGCGCATCAGCCTGGCCGCAGACAAGGTCACCGAAGATGACGCTACAGCGGTAGCTCTCGGCTACCTGCATGATGCCAGCAAGGTAGATACCGCCAAGTGGGCGAAACGCGCCGGCGACGCGGGCGCCAATCAGTTCTGCAAGAACTGCGCACTGTACGTGGACCAGGGCGATGGCTGGGGCGCCTGCTCCATCTTCCAGGGCCGCCTGGTCAACGGCAACGGCTGGTGCAACGCCTGGATTTCCAAGTAAACAGGCTCCGAGATCACGAAAGCCGCCTGAGGGCGGCTTTTTTTTGCGCCGGGCTCTTGAGTAGCTGGATGCACAGAAGTAGACGCCGGAAAACCTGACTCCGAAAGAATCCGATGAGTTTGCCACCCCGTATTTCGTTCAGGTTTTGTTGATAAAGGTGGGCGTATGCCCTTCAGACGCCTGCCCCCGCTGAATGCCCTGAGGTCCTTTGAAGCCGTAGCTCGCCACGGTTCTTTTAAAGCCGCCGCCGGGGAACTCTTTGTGACCCCGGCCGCGCTCAGTCAGCAGGTTCGCAAACTGGAAGCAGACCTCGGTGTCGACCTGTTTGTGCGTCAGAACCGCAGTATCGCCATTACCGCAGCCGGTATGCGCCTGAACGCCGGACTTAACGATGGCTTTGCGCGAATACGCGAGGCGGTGGAATCGGTCACCACGTCTCACGACCAGCTCGTGGTGTCCTGCGGGCAGCCGTTTGCCGCTAAGTGGCTCACGCCGAGACTGGGCGACTTCATGCGCAGCTATCCGCAGATCGGTATCAGCCTGAGCTCTTCCTTCGAGAGGGACAGTTATTGCGGCGACGGCGTCGACGTCGGCATCTGTCTCAGCAAAGCGCAGGACGACAGCCTCGACAGCGAGTGGTTGATCGAAGAGATTCTTGTACCTCTCGCCTCTCCCGCCTTCATCGCCGAACACCGGCTCCGCGAACCCAAGGACATTTTGCGTGTGCCTATTATCTGGGACGACGGCCTGGCATTTGCAGGGGGGCCGACCTGGGAGTGCTGGTTCCGTGAAGCGCGTATCGATCCGGCGAACGCCAATCGCGGCGTCAACTTCGGTCGCCACAATGAACAGGCCATAGACGCCGCCGCGGCAGGTGCTGGCGTCGCACTGTGTCGTTTGACCCTGGCCTCACTGGATATCGGCTCGGGCAGGTTGCAGATGCCGTTTGGACCAACGCTGGATACCGGTGTGCATTACCAACTGGTACACCGCGCTAGCGCGGAAACGGCAGCCCTGGTGACCACTTTCAAGAATTGGCTGATTGACGAGATGTTCGGAGCCGCGAACGGCTGCCCCCTGAGGACCGAACCGCTCTCCGCGAGCGCTTGAGCGCGTTGTCAGATAGTTCCATCAAGGCTAGCAGTTCGCGCTTGAAGCGCGGATGAGCGTCAGCACAGAGCACAAGCCACATGGCCTTCAGCGCCCGGTGTTCGAAGCCCACGGGGTCCAGATTCCCCACCGCCCATTGCATCAGCGGATTGAAGTAGGCCGAGAACAGTCCATCGACCACATCCTCGCGACAGATCTCGCCTCGCAGTAAACGGTCGCCGGCCATCTGATCGTAGGCCATACCCAGAATCTTCCGCAGTGAGTGATCGGAACGATCGGCCCAGCTACGATCCTCAAGGCGCCAATACAAATAGAACATCATGCGAAACCTGTCGCTGTTCTGATAGAGCATGGCGGTGCCTGCCACCAGTTCCTTGATGGCCTCCAGGCCCGACTCCGGCTGCCAGCTGTCCGGCGGTTCGAAACCCTGTGCCAGCTCTACCAGCAGCGCTTCGAGGATCGAGTCCTTGTTGCCTATGAGGTTGTAAAGGGTCGGCTGCGTGACCTCGGCTGCCGCCGCCAGACCCCGAGTGGTCAAGCCATCAACGCCATGGCGCGCAATAATGTGCCGCGCTTCTCGAAGAATCCGCTGGCGTCGTTCCTGCATGCGTCTTTCGCGGAGGGTAGTGATAGAAGGCTCCAGATTCAGCGTCTTTGCTTTTACGCAATTTTATAAAATCGACCGACTCCTGGATCATGTGTTGCAGATTTTTTACACAAATTTTTCTAAACCTTTCGCTTTAGCAACGCTAAAGCGAGCCTAAGAATTACTCGTTTGTGCAGCTCGCTCAGCGGCGGCAAAATTTTGTCACTGACTAAATATTGCCCATACCCAGACAAGGGTGCTTAGCCAGACACATTAAACGAACGAGGAATAAAGGATGAGTAAGGAAAAACTCGAGGTACTCACACCGGACAACTCACAGCTGATCTTCATTGATCACCAGCCGCAAATGGCATTCGGCGTGCAGTCTATCGACCGTCAGACCCTCAAGAACAACACCGTGGCACTGGCCAAGGCTGCGAAAATCTTCAACATCCCCACAACCATTACGACGGTTGAAACCGACAGCTTCTCCGGCCACACCTATCCGGAGCTGCTGGATGTTTTCCCGGAACAACCGCTGTTGGAGCGCACCTCCATGAACTCCTGGGATGATATGAAGGTTCGCAATGCGCTGGCGGAACACGGCCGCCGCAAGGTGATCGTTTCAGGCCTGTGGACCGAGGTATGCAATACCACCTTCGCTCTCTCCGCCATGCACGACGCCAACTACGAGATCTACATGGTGGCAGACGCCTCCGGCGGGACCACCCAGGACGCCCATGACTTTGCCATGCAGCGTATGGTGCAGGCCGGCGTTGTGCCCGTGACCTGGCAGCAGGTGCTGCTGGAGTGGCAACGCGACTGGGCCCACCGCGACACCTACGACGCGGTCATGGATCTGGTTAAGGAGCACTCTGGTGCTTACGGCATGGGTGTCGATTACTGCTACACCATGGTGCACGGCGCGCCCGAGCGGGTGCAGCACGGCGAGCGGCTCGATCCGGTACCGGCCAACGACGGCGCTTCCGCAGCAGCCTGATCCGGAAAACTCACGCGCCGTCCTTCTGGCCGGCGCTTTCCCCAAGCTTAACGAGGTGAGCGACCAACCGCTCAGGGCTGCCCCTGCGCATTCGCCACAGCGTAGACTGACAGCAGGTATTCCTCGCTATGTGGTATCGAAACGTTCTGAGTGTAGTGCTGACTTCCCTGATGCTGGAGCTCCCAATCCCTGCCATCGCGGAGGCACCCTCCGGCAGCTACATCAACGATCCCGGACACACTCGGTTGCTGTGGAAAATCCAGCACCTTGGCCTGTCGAACTACACCGCTCGCGTCAATGATGTACAGATTTCTCTGCAGTACAGCGCCGACAACCCCGCCGAGAGTAGCGTTTCGACAATCATCGACCCCACATCGGTAGACACCGGGTACCCTGGCGAAGAGGACTTCGACCGCAAAATCTCCGAGAACCCGGAGATACTGAACAGCAAAGTGTTTCCGGAAATTCGCTTTGCATCCACTGCGGTTCGAGCTTTGGGCGGCGAGCGCTTCACCATTGACGGCGAACTCACCTTGCTCGGGGTGACCCGGCCTATCGCACTGGAGGCTCAGCTCACCGGCTCCAGTGCGAAGCACCCTTTTGCCAAGGTTCCCGCGCTGGGCTTTCATGCCAGAGCCAGTCTCGACCGAACCGAGTTTGGCCAAACCTTCCTGTCGGGCGTCGCCCTGGGTGACGTGGTTGAAATAGAGATCCAGGCAGAATTCCTGAAGCAGGACTGAGCGGCTGCAGTGAGACTGTCTATCCAGCTATTGCTCGGTGTGCTGCTGACACAAGGCGCGAGTGCACAGGTCGAAGTGACCCAGGGCGTCACCCTGTCAGGCCACATTCGCGAGCGCGCCACCTACGTCTCTGCCATCGACTTCGACAGTAACAGTGAGGACGCCGGCTGGTCGTGGGCCCAGCGTATTCACGCCACTGCCGACATTGACCTGGAGGGCGGCATGAGTGGCCGCATTAGCCTGATGAGCGGGCTGCAGTCGGGCATAGAAACCACACCCATCGAAGACAACCACCTTGCCGTACAGGAAGGTTTCCTCGTTCTGCCAGTGGCAGGCAGCGCTGCGATTGTTGGGCGCCAGGAAATTCGGCTCGGTTCTCAGCGCCTGGTGGGCTGGCGCGACGGCACCAATGTGCGTCGTAACTGGGACGGTGTAAGACTCAACGGCAGCACTGAATACTGGACCTGGGATGTCATTGGCCTGCAATTGGTCGACGTCGAGCCGGAGGGCGCATTCAACGACACCAGCGACGATGATCGACAGTTGGCAGGCGTCTACGCCACACGCACAGCGGGCCTTACGAATTTCGATCTGTATTACCTATACGCACACTACGCCGACAGGAACACCATAGAGGGGACGGGTGTACAAGACCGGCACAGCGTGGGCGCGCGTTTGTTCGGCGAGCGCGACCGGTGGTTCTGGGACTGGGAAGCCATCTACCAATTCGGCGAACACGGCGGCCTGGATATTGAGGCCTGGACCCTGGCTACCAATACCGGTTACAAGCTGCCGGGCGCCTGGCAGCCGACCCTGATGCTGTCCACCAATATCGCCTCCGGCGATTCTGATCGCAGCGACAATAAGCTGGAAACCTTCGATGCTCTGTACCCGCGAGGGAACTATTTTTCGGAGCTGGCCCAGCTTGGCCCCGCCAACTTCTTCAACCTGAATCCTTACCTGACTCTCACACCCAGAGATGACCTGTTTGTCAGCCTGGATATTAACTTCTACTGGCGTCTGGAGGAGGAAGATGGCGTCTATGGGCCGCCCGGTAATCTCATTCGCCCGCCGCTGGGCTCGCAGAAGCGTTTTGTGAACACTGCCATATCACTCGCCATCGAGTGGCAGGCCAGCAAGCACTGGTTCCTGGGCCTGGCGCTGGCGCATTCACGTCCCGAGGATTTCTTTGAGGACACCGGACCTGCCGACAACGCCAACTTCGCCCAATTCACTATTGAAGCACGAATCTAGATCACTGGAGACTGCCATGAAACACATGCCATTTAGCCGCCGTCGTTTTCTGGAAGGAATGGGCGCCGGTGCGCTGGTCGGCCTGGCCCCCGGCCGACTGCTGGCGGAGAGCGCACCCGACATTGTATTAACCGATGCCAACATCATCACCCAGGACCCCACTCGCCCACGCGCACAAGCGGTGGCGATCCGCAATGGCCTGATCCAGGCCGTGGGCAACAGCCGAGATATCTCCGCCCTGGCCAGCAGTAAAACCCAGAGAATCTCTGTCGGGGGCCGCACAGTGATTCCCGGTCTCAACGACAGTCACCTGCACCCCACCCGCGCCGGTCGCTTCTTTGCTATGGAGTTGCGCTGGGACGGCGTGCCTTCCCTCGCCATCGGCATGCAGCGCATTCGTGAACAGGCCAGCCGCACACCGGTAGGGCAATGGGTGCGTGTTATCGGCGGCTGGTCGCCCTATCAGTTCACCGAGCAGCGCATGCCGACGCCGGCGGAACTGACTGCAGCGGCGCCTGACACCCCCGTATATGTGCTGTTTCTTTACAGCCAGGGCTTTCTCAACAAGGCGGCCGTAGAGGCACTCGGCATCAGCCCGGACACCAAAACCCCATACGGCACAGCCTATGAGTTCACCGATGACGGCGGTGCGATTATTCACGCAAAGCCAAATCCCGACCTACTGTACGGCACCATTGGTGCGCTACCGCCTATGACCGAGGCAGAGCAGGCGGTGTCCACCAGGCACTTCTACCGCGAGCTGAACCGCTTCGGCCTGACCAGCGTGATCGATGCCGGCGGCGGTGGGCATACCTTCCCCGACGACTACAAGGGCTCTGATGCGCTGGCCATGGCGGGCGAGCTGCCGGTACGCATTTCCATGTACCTGTTTCCCCAACAGAAAGGTCGCGAGCTACAAGAGTTTCAGCGCTGGACCTCGGAGTACGAAGCCAACATAAACCGCGCCGAAGCTCTACTACACGGCTACAAGGTGCGCGGTGGCGGCGAGTTTCTTGCCTGGGCTGCAGGTGACTACGAAAACTTTCTCGCTGCGCGCCCGGAAATCACGTCGCGTAGCGGCTGGCACGCGCAACTGCTGGGCGTTACCCGGCACCTGCTAAGGAATCGCTGGCCATTACGCATACACGCCACCTACGATGAATCAACCAATCACATCCTCAACGTGTTCGAAGAAGCACACGCATTGGAAGTCGCCGAGGGACGCGATGGTTTCGCGGGCATCCGCTGGGCCTTTGACCACGGCGAAACACTGAAACCCGCCACTATGCAGCGCATCAAGGCGATGGGAGGTGGTATGGCCATGCAGGCGCGCATGGCCTACGCGGGCGAGTACTTCCTCGAGCGTTATGGCGAGGAGATGACGCGTAACGCACCGCCTCTACAGGACGTCATCGCCGCCGGCCTTCCGCTCGGGCTGGGTTCGGATTCCACCCGCGTTGCCAGCTACAACCCCTGGAACACCCTGTACTGGGCCACCACTGGCAAGAGCATCGGCGGCACTGTCCTGCACGGAGAACGCCAGCAACTGACACGACAGCAGGCGCTGTATCATCACACCGTCGGGTCAGCCTGGTTTAGCCAGGAAGAAATTCTGAAAGGGCGCATCAAGCCGGGGCAGTTCGCCGACCTCACCGTGCTGAACGCCCCCTACCTGGAAGTAGACGACGAGGACCTCAAGCAGATCGAAAGCGAACTCACCATCACCGGTGGCAAACCCGTGTATGGCGCCGGCGAATTTGCGGCGCTGGCACCGACCTTGCCAGCCATCCAGCCCGAGTGGTCACCGGTGGCGCACTACGGCGGTTTCTACCGGGTTGAGACCTGAGCCAGAATGATTTCCCTCAAGCAGATAGACTACCTGCTGGCCGTAGAACAAACGCGGAGTTTCGGTCGGGCCGCTGACGCCTGCGCCGTCACTCCAGCAGCACTATCCAGCGCAGTCAACGCCCTGGAACAGCACGTGGGTTTCCAGGTGTTTGAACGTGACCGGCAGCAAGTAAGCATCACCTCGCGAGGACAGCAACTACTGAGCAAGGCACGCCTGGCACAACGCGCCATGGATGATCTCAACGGCCTGGCTAAACCACTGACTGCGCGGCAGCGAGTGCGCGTCGGGTTTGCAGACGGTACCTGCGAGTCCATCGCCACACAATTGCTGCTAACCCTTGACCGGGAAAACTGTCAGCTGACCCTATCTTTCACCGAAGGTGAAACGCAGTGCCTCATGCAGCAGGTGCGCCGCGGCTTCCTTGATGCCGCGGTGGTAGCGCTGCCCAACAAACATCCAGGCCTACTGAGTTTTCCCTTCTGGGAAGAAAGGTTCGTAGTGGTCGCACGCCGAGACGACGCCATGGCCAGGAAAGCTGTTGTCAGCCAGAGCGACCTTGAAGCATCAAACCTCATGTTGCTCAATCCGGCGGCCTGTCACCGCGAACACGCCCTGGCGGCGGCCGGCCTCGCAGCCAGCGCTTCGTCAACTTTCAGCGCCGCCAGTATTCACACGCTGATTGCCTGCGTGCGCAGCGGGCTGGGTTGCACGCTGCTCCCGGAAACCGCTGTTGCCTTGCTCGCCGCGGAGGACCCGGAGCTGGTGGCCCTGCCGCTGGAAAACCCGGGACCGCACCGGCAGTTAGCGTGCCTGATACGTCCGGACTACCCCGAGTTTTCCACCCTGGAGTACCTGATGCGGGTCATGCAAACCCAGTTGAGCGCCAGCCTGGAACGTCGGCACGAACATGACAGCGCGCAGGGGACTACCACCTATCTCCCTATCGAAGCCATCCGCCGTCGGGCCTGGAAGCGCTGACCCTCCACACCGTCGGCCAGCTTAGGCGGCGTCGTCGGTGGAGAGCTTGCCGCGGCGAATCTGGTCGCGCTCCATGGATTCAAACAGGGCCTGGAAGTTGCCCTCGCCGAATCCCTCGTCGCCCTTGCGCTGAATGAACTCGAAGAAAATCGGACCGATGCGGGTTTCCGAGAAAATCTGCAGCAGCAGGCGCTGGTGGCCGCCCTCTGTGGTGCCGTCCAGCAAGATGCCGCGCTGCTTGAGCTCGTCCACCGGCTCGCCATGCTCCGGCAGGCGCTCCTCCAGCATCTCGTAGTAGGTTTCCGGCGGCGCCGTCATCAGCGGCACACCGCGTTCGATCAGTCGATCGAGACAGGTCAGCAGGTCGTCGCAGGCGAAGGCGATGTGCTGGATGCCCTCCCCGTTGTAGGCCATGAGGTACTCCTCGATCTGACCCTCGCCCTTGCCGGACTCCTCATTGAGCGGGATACGAATCTTGCCGTCCGGCGCGGTCATGGCGCGTGACTGCAGGCCCGTGTACTCACCCTTGATGTCGAAGTAGCGGATCTCGCGAAAGTTGAACAGCTTTTCGTAGTACTTGGCCCAGTAGTCCATGCGGCCGCGGTACACGTTGTGGGTCAGGTGGTCGATCACCTTGAAGCCACAGCCCTCGGGGCGGCGCTCCACGCCATCCAGCCACTCAAAGTCGATGTCGTAGATAGAGACACCTTCTTCATAGCGGTCGACGAGGTAGAGGATAGCGCCGCCGATACCGCGAATGGCCGGCAGCTTCAGTTCCATCGGGCCGCAGGGAATATCGATCGGCTGAGCGCCCAGTTCCAGGGCACGGGCGTAGGCGGCAGCGGCGTCTTTCACCCGGAAGGCCATACCACAGGCAGACGGGCCGTGCTCTTCGGCATAGAAATAGGCCGGCGAGCCCTTGCTGTAATTGACAATGAAGTTGATGTCACCCTGACGCCACAGGTCCACGTCCTTGGAACGGTGTTTCGCTACCAGGGTAAAGCCCATCTGCTCAAACACAGGCTCCAGTACGCCGCGCTCCGGCGCCGCATACTCGACAAATTCGAAGCCATCCAGGCCCATGGGGTTTTCAAACAGGTCTGCCATGTCTCTCGTCCTCCCGCGCAAGCTAAGAAGTCGCGGCGCAGCAGCGCGCCGGCGAGCTTCACTTGCAGATCACTATACGCCCAGAAGAGAGGCGCTTTTCTTCTAAATCACCGATATACTGGGTCTATCGAGGGGTATCCCACCGTTCTTTTGGCCAATAAGGGAGGATTCTTCCATAGCATTTGACCGCGCTGAACGCGACATCCTGCGCATCCTGCAGGCGGAGGGCCGCATCTCCAACGTGGAGCTGGCCGAGAGGGTGGGCCTGTCCGAATCACCCTGCTTCCGGCGGGTTCGCCAACTGGAGGGCAGCGGCGTGGTCAGCAGCTACAACGCGCGGCTGGACCAGCGCGCGCTGGGCCTGCAGGTGACAGCCTTTGTGCAGGTGTCACTGGGCCAGCACAATGCCGAGCGCCAGGCCGGGTTCCTGGCCGCCGTGGAGGCAGAGGAACACATCGTGGAATGCCACGCCATGAGCGGCAGCCATGATTTCCTGCTCAAGGTGGTGGCCTACAGCATGGACCACTTCTCAGAGCTGTCCATGCAGCGAATCCTGAAGTTTCCGGGGGTAGAGAGCATCGAGTCGAACTTCAGCCTCAAGGAGATCAAGCACTCCCAGGTGCTGCCGATTCGTGACGCCTGAAGCTAAGCCCTGCCGCTAGACCAACACCGCCTCACCGCGCTGGTTAACGACCCGCTCGGCGGGATAGCCCCAGAATACCTGCACCCGCTCCGGCGTCAGCAGGCTTTCAGGTTCGCCTTCGCCCACCAGCCGACCGGCGTCGAGCAGGCTGGCGCGATGGGCGTAGCGCAGGGCCTGATTCAGGTCGTGCAGCACGGCTACAACGGTGTAGCCCGCCTGTTCCGAGAGACGTCGCACCTGCTGCAGCAGGGTGTGCTGCTGGCCGAGATCCTGGGCAGAAGTGGGTTCATCCAGTAACAGCAGGGGCGGCTGCTCCGCCTGGCTCAGTTGCAGCAGGCAGCGCGCGAAATGGACCCGCTGCTTTTCGCCACCGGACAAGCCGGGATACGCCGCATCGCGAAGGTGTTCACACTGTGCCAGGTTCATCACCCGGCGCACTTCAGCCTGCACGTCCCGCCAGCTCATAGCCAGTGGGGTGGCACCGAGAGCGACCACTTCAGCGGCGCTGAAACTGAAATTGAGCTGGCTTGCCTGGGGCAGGACCGCAAGATGGCGGGCCCGGACCATGGTATCCCAGTGCTTCAGGTCGAGATCGTGAAAGCGAATGCTGCCACTGTAGGCTAACTCGCCGGCAATACACTTCAGGAGGGACGATTTGCCTGCACCATTGCGACCCAGCAGCGCATGGAACTGGCCCTGGCTTGTCCTCCAGTGATCGATGCTGAGACCAAAACTACTGCCATGCACCATAGACAGGCTCTCAATGCGCAACACCATCAGACCCGTCCCTTGATTTGCATGAGCAGAAGGATAAAAAACGGCGCGCCCAGCAGCGCGGTGAGCATGCCCACGGGCAGCTCAGCCGGTTGCACGGCCAGCCGCGCGATCACATCAGCCACCAGCAACAAGGCGCCACCCAGCAGGGCGGAGAGTGGCAGCAAGCTGCGGTGATCAGGGCCGTTGAGGGTACGCACGAAGTGCGGTACCACCAGGCCAACGAAACTGATGATCCCGGCACAGGCGACCGCCAGGCCCACACCCAATGCAACCAGTATGATCAGCTCACGCTTCAGGTGCTCCACATTGATGCCGAGGTGCCTCGCCTCCGCCTCGCCCAGGAGCAAGGCGTTCAGCGCAGCCGCGCGCAGTTGGAAACGCCACAGCAGCCCGGCGGCGACTATGGCGGCCATCCACAATCGCGTGGCGTCAGCACCTGCCAGGGATCCCAGCTGCCAGAGTGTCAGGTCCCGCAAACGCGTATCGTCTGACAGGTAACTGATCAAGCCTATGATGCTGAAGGCCATAGCGGAGATCGCGATGCCTGCAAGCAATAGCACCAGCACTGAAGTGCCGTGAGAACTCTGGGCCAGGCGATAGATGAACAGACTACAGGCGAAACCGCCGCAGAACGCGAAGACGGGAACCGCCCACCAGGTCATGGAGGTCGGAAAGAAGTAAATCGCGAGCACGGCACCCACGGCGGCGCCAGAAGACACACCAATAATTCCGGGGTCAGCCAGCGGGTTCCTGAAGAGGCCCTGCATGACCGCGCCACACTGGGCCAGCAGCATGCCAACGAACACCGCCAGTATGGTTCTCGGCAGGCGCAGTTCCCAGATGACCGCCCGCTCGTATTCAGCCAGCTGGCTGTGCTGGGAACCGGCCATCTGATCGAGGATGCTTAGTAGTGACTGCGCCAGGGGTAGCTGCATGGCCCCGGAGGCCAGAGACAGCAAGCAGATGCCCAGCAGCACAGCGCACAAGGTGGCTGCACTAGGAAGAAGCGGTAAACGCGTCATTTGGCTACTTACCAGCCTATCGCGCGCTGACTGTAGACTGGCGGGCGGCAGCCAGCACCCGACGCGCCTCATCCAATGCAGCGAGACTCACACCGGCAACCAGTGTGCGCGTGTCGACGGTGTACAGTCGCCCTTCGCGAACCGGGGCGCTGAAACGCATCACAGGGTAACGCTCAAGGAAATCGTCAACGCCACGACCTTCGGTGTCAGCGAGTAGCAATACATCGGGCTTGAGCTCCAGCAAACCTTCAGCGGTGACAGCCCGGTACCCCTGGTAATCCGCCACATTGTCGGCACCGATCAAATCGACAAAGCCGCCACCCCCGGTACCGGCACCCGCCATCCGCAGGGTACCGCCCTCGCCGCGAAGTACCAGTGCAGCGGTAGAGCCCCGGAGTTTCTGGGACGCAAGACGGCCCGCCTCCGCATCGAGGGTGGCCAGCACCTCCTCGCCCCGGCTACTACCCATCCTATCCGCTACCCGCACAACGTTGTCGCGCAGGGTTGCCACATCCCCAGGGTACGGTAGCACCAGCACGTCGATACCTGAGCGCCGCAGTGCATCCAGCGTCGTCGCTGGCCCCATCTGCTCGGAGCCTATCACCAGGTCGGGATTCAAAGACATAACGCCTTCTGCCGCCAGCTGCCGGTGATAGCCAAGCCTTGGAAGATGTTGAACTTCGGCGCCGAGGCTGGCGGCATCAACGGCCACCAGGCGCTGTACGTCGCCCAACTCGACAATGATATCGGTGATGCCAGCATCGGCGCTTGCAACGCGGCTGGGGTGTTCCTGTGCCTGGGCGAAATGAGCGGCAAGCGTGAGCAGTGCGAAGAAGATTCGGGCGAACACGGGGTACCTCCTCAGTTTTGCTGGCAGTGTATTCGAGAATTTTCTTTATCGCAATGCGAATCATTCGTATTTACATTAAGATTTATGCCTGTTAGCTTGTCCGCCTCTGTTGTTTGCCGGCCCGCCGGAAAGGAACCCTCTCATGAACAAACTGCAATTGTCCGCTACCCCAATCGCCGCGACCCTGATGCTGCTGGCTACCCCGTCTGTTGGGGCAGACGAGCCAGAAGCGTCCACCCGCGTTCTGGAGAACATTGTCGTCACCGCTACCCGGGTAGAACGGGACCTGTCGGAGGTCGGTCGCAGCATTGCGGTAGTCGACCGCATGGAGATCGAGTCGATCGCCGGCCAGTCGGTGGCGGACGTGCTGCGCTTCCAGCCCAATATCAGTGTGGAAGGCGGCCCTCGCGCCGGCAGCCAGACCGTGAACATACGCGGCCTGGGTGGCAATAAAGTGCTGCAGACGATTGACGGCGCCCGCCTCTCCTTCGAGTCAGGCCACCGCCCGAGCTACTACCTGGATCCGGAGCTGCTGCGCACCGTCGAGGCTCTGCGTGGTCCCGCCAGCAGTCTGTGGGGATCCGGCGCGCTGGGCGGCGTGATTGCCCAGAACACCCTGGAACCCAAGGATATGCTGGGCGAACGTGACCTGGGTGGTTTCCTGCGCACGGGTTTCAACGGCAACAACGAGCAACTCACTACCACCCTGGCCCTGGCCGGCCGCGCCGAGCGGGTGGACTGGTTGGTCAGTGGCTATTACCGCGACAGTGAAGACGTCGAGTTGGGCAACGGGGACACCCTGCGGGACTCTGCCACCGAGGACTACGGCGTGCTGGCCAAGGTGAACTGGGCGATTGCAGAGCACCATGACCTGCAGTTCAACGTCCGCGCCAATGATGTTGACGGCAGCGTTCCGGCCAACGGCACGGCCCAACCCAACGAGACCAGTAACTTCATCCTCAACCGGGATTCAGAAACGGTCAACGCCAGCGTCCGCTGGGACTACAACCCGGAATCCAATCTTATCAACAGCCGTGTGCTGGCCTACTGGAACAGCGTCGACATCGATGAATCCCGGGTCTCCGACGGCCGCGCCGACAACACCCAGCTCGACGAATACGGTATCAACCTGCTGAACGTCAGCGACCTGGGCTGGGCCAATCTGGCGCTGGGCGCCGATATCTACACGGAAGAGTTTGAAGCCGAGCGCAGCGGCGTATTCCGCCCTGCCCCGCCAGAAGCCACCACCGACGTGTGGAGCGCCTACGCCCGGGCCGAGATTCCGCTGGCAGAACAGTGGCGCCTGGACCTGGGCGTGCGCTATGACGATTTCAGCACCGAGGCAGACAACCTGGATGACGAGCGCTCGGAGGACGATGTTTCCACCTCCGCCGCCCTGGTTTGGACTGCCACCGAGTGGGCCACCCTGGCGCTGCGCTACGACGAGGCCTTCCGCGCCCCTACCGCGGAAGAGCTGTACACCACGGGCACCCACTTCTGCATATTCCCGGGCTTCTGCAACACCTTCATCCCCAACCCCGAGCTGGACCCGGAACAGGCTGCCAACGTTGAGCTGGTGGGCCAGTTCAATTTCACCGACACCCTGGGCGCCGATCGCATCAATATCCAGGCCTCCGTATTCCAGAATGAGGTGGACGACTTCATCGAGCAGATCGTCGCCGACCCGGTGTTCGGCCCCTTCGGCGACGCCGGCACCACCACCTACATCAACGTTGACCAGGCCACCCTGGAAGGCTTTGAATTGCAGGGCACCTACCAGCGTAATTCGCTGATGTTCAGCCTGGCCTATGGTCAAACCCGCGGCGAAGACGACAACACCGGCCAGGACCTCACCAACATCCCGGCCGACACGCTGATTGCCGACCTTAGCTACGGCTTTCTGCAGAATTCGCTGGTGGCCGGTGTACGGGTTACCGACGCTTCCTCACAGCGCCGCACGGACTTCCCTGAGAACGAAGACGGCAGCGGCTTCGACGGCTATACGGTCACCGACCTGTACGCCAGCTGGCAGCCCACCTCGCTGCCGGGGCTGAAGTTCGACCTCAATATCAACAACATCGAGGACGACTTCTATACCCGCGCCTGGGACCAGGTACCCGAGGCCGGCCGGGAGATTATTCTCTTCGCCCGCTACAGTTTTTGAGCGCCGCATACCCTGAGGAGTTGGAAATGAATCAGCCAGTTGAACCGGCCCTGCAGCAGGACCAGGTACTGCCACTGCTGCGAGCCCTGCCCCACTGGGGCAACACGGTGACCATCGTCTTCAGTGGCGGCTGCGTCTTTGAATTCAAGGGCCCCTTTCCGGAGGGCGAGATCGCCGAGGGCTTCTACAACCTCGACGGTCCGGTGCCGGGCTTCCACGGCCACCTGCGGCTGGAAGCCCTGCAGCGGGTGCGCTTTCAGGACAAGCCCCACCGCGGCCGCGACAGCTACGCCTTTGTGTTTGAAGACGACAACGGCAGCACGGTGTTCAAGGTGTTCCTGGGCCGTAACAGCGACGGCGCTATCCTCCCGGAGCAGCTTGAAGAGTTTCAACGCATTCGCAGCACGCTTTCTGTTTAGACCTGTTGTAAGGAGATTTCGCATGAAGAACAAAGCTATGGAAAGCCGCCTCGGTGAAGAGGTCATGGCGTTTATCAATTCCCGCCGCAGCCTGCAGCTGGCGAGCATCGACCCGGAAGGCGTGCCCTTCGCCTCCTATGCGCCGTTCGCAATCGGCGACGAGTGCCTGTACGTGATCCTCAGTGAGATCGCGCTGCACGCTGTCAACCTGCAGAGCAACCCCACCGCCTCCGTGCTGATTATCGAGGACGAAGATGCAGCGGAGGAACTGTTCGCCCGCATCCGCGTGAACTACACCGTACGTGCCGAGCGCGTGGAGTACGGCAGCGATGAATGGAACACCGGGATGGAGGCCCTTGCGGAGCGCCACGGTGAACGCCCCCGCAACCTCGGCGAGCATGACGATTTCAAGATGTTCAAACTGGTGCCGGAACGCGGCCGCTACGTTAAGGGCTTCGGCAAGGCCTACACCCTGGCCGGTGAATCACTGGCCGGCGAGGTTGTTGACCACCTGCGCGACGGCCACAAGCGCCGCAGCGCAGCCTAGGGACGCGCTGCCAAAGACGCGCTATTCAAACAAGGAGGCAGGCACCCGCCCCACGGTCACGTGCTTGGGTGCCGCGCCTACCCTTACCCGGGCGACTTCGCTGCGCTCGGCAATCGACAGAATCGATACATTGTTGCTGCGGGTGTTCGGCAGTATGCAGCGGCCGCCTTCGAGATCGAGAGCCGCCCAGCTCGGCGCGTCCCCTACCGGGATCGTCGCCAGGGTGGCCAGGGTGTCGCCGCGCACCTCTACCAGCGCGCCATAGTCTGAGGCGCGTCCCGCCACACAGAGAATAGATTCGTCCGGCGTCAGCGCCAGGCCGTGGTGGGGCGCCTCGAAGTCCCAGTCCGCCTCGGTCAAACCGGGCAGTACCGGCAGCTCCAGCCGTCCCAGGTGGCGCCCTTCCCTGAGGTCGTAGGCCACCAGCGCGTGGGTGTTACTCAACTGCGCGTAGAGCCGGGTCTCGTCGCGATTGAATACAAATGGGCGCACCCCGGACTCAAAGCTGTAGCGTTTCAGCCGCTCCAGGGTGACAGCGTCAGTCACCGTGACCTGGTAGGCATCGGGGGCGGCGTCCCGCTCGGGAACGTCTTTCAGCATGTTGCCGAGGCTGGCCGCGTATATGCGGGCGCCGTCTGCCGTGGTGTGCACATCGTGGGGCCACTGGCCGGTGGGAAAGGCGCCAAGCTGTTCGCCGCTGGCGGCATCCAGCACCTCGACGATATTGCCGCCGAAAATCAGCGCCGAAACATAGAGCCGGCGACCATCCGGGGAGATATCCATGTGGTCGGCCCGCAGCCCACTCACCGGTGTGCGCCACAGCACGCCGCCAGTCGCCAAATCGAAGGCGGCCACGTCGCCCAGGTAGCCGCGGGAAACATAGAGCACACGGCCGTCACGAGACAGGTCTGTATCCTGGGCGAAATTCAGTCCGCCGCGTTTTTCCAGGTAGCCCTGGGCCAACCACTGCAACGGGTCGCGAAACAGGCCCACGCGCTTGCCGTCGGGCACCACATCCAGGGTATCCACCACCTCGTAGCTGCCAAGATCCAGCAGGGAAACCGTGCCGTCCACCACGTTCGCCACAAATGCGATTTCACGCGCGGCGCCGCGCAGCTCGGCCGAGGCATCCAGGGGACCGCGCCCGTAGCGCATTTCACGCCAGGACAGGTGAGCAGCGAACAACAGCGCCGCCAGCAGCACCCAGACAAATAGCTGCCTGACCCTACGCATGTGGCTGATCAGCGGTAGACATGGAATGGAGTGTGCCACAGCTTCGACCTCATCGTGCACACAGTGCGGGATTTGTGACGCAGGGCAGCAAATTGCTCACCGCTGGCGAACGGGACCGGCAGTCCCTACAATCGCTGCACGCCATTGCAAGCGCTCCCTGTGCCCTACCCAGACCCTCTCAGCAGTGACAAGCCACTGATCGTCTACCTGGACGTGAAAAGCCCCTACGCCTTTGTGGCGATCAAGCCGACCCTGGCGATGATTGATCGCCTGGGCATTGCGGTCGACTGGCGGCCTCTCACGCTGGATATCCCCAGCTATTTGGGCTCAGCGAAAAAGTCCGGTGGCAAGCTGGTGGAAAGCCGCCGCTCCGCGTCCCAGTGGTCCGCCGTAAAATACGCCTACCGGGATGCTCGTCGCTACGCAGAGCGCCAGGGCCACCAGCTACACGGCACTGAGAAAATCTGGGATTCCAGCCTGGCAAACATGGGCATCAGTTGGGTAAACCACCGCCAGCCACAAGCCATGGCAGACTATCTGGCGGCGGTTTATCCGCGCTTCTGGCGGCGCGACCTGGACATCGAGAACATCGACACGGTGATCGCCTGCATGACGGCGGCGGCCATCGATAGCGAGGGTTTCGCCGCCTACTGTGCGGGCGAAGGCCGCGAGCAACACGACGCCCTGCAGGCACAACTGCTGGACGCGGGCATCTATGGCGTGCCCACTTATGTGTTTGCAGACCAGATGCTGTTCGGCCGCGAAAACCTGCCCTTTGTGGAGTGGTACCTGGGCGGGCGTGTAGGAGCCGCCCCCGATATCGCCCTGGCACTCTGATGACACTGAGTATCTACATCGACTTCAAAAATCCCGCCTCCTACCTGGCGCTGAATCCCACCTGCGCCCTGCTCAGGCGGCTGGATATCGAGGCGCGCTGGCTGCCGTTTCACACCAACGAGGAAACCGTACCCGAGCGTAAAGCGGAAGAGACGCGCGGTGACAGCCACCGGCGGGTGCGCGCCCTGGCGCGCCGCAGGACTCACCTACTCTATGCGCAGGTGCAGGGTCTCGAGATGCAGTTTCGCACAGACCCAGGCAGCACTGAGGCATGCCTGGCAGCGCTGGCATTCCTCACCGAGGGTTTGAGTGAAGACCCTGCTCGGTTCATTCGGGCTGCCTTCACCGCTTATTGGCTACAGGGCGCCGACCTCGACGACCCCGCAACGGTTGCAGCCCTGTGGGCGGAGCACGTTCCGGGCCATAAGCTCGAACTGCAACAGGGTCGCGCGGCGCTGGCGCGAATTCGCGAAGACGCCATCGCGCACAAGGTGTTCCACGCACCCACTTACCTGCTGGGCGACCAACTGTTCCTGGGGCGCGAGCACCTGCCCTGGATAGAGAAGCTGCTGCGCCAGCCGGTGCAGGATTAATCGAGCCGCTGCTCAGTCCACCATAATCGCAAACAGCGGCTCGCCTTCACGCAGGCGGTCACCGGCCTGTTCGAGCTCAGCGGTGTAGCGATCGGCCACGGCGTCGCGTTTGATCTTCAGGGTGTGGGTCAGCACGCCATTTTCCTGAGCCCAGGGCGTACGGCTGACAATCAGGGCACCGATCTGCGCATGCTTTTCCAGTTTCGCGTTAATGGACTGCGCCCAGGCCGTCAACTCAGCGGCGACGGCCTCATCACTGAGCGCCGCACCGGCGGCAGACAGCACGGTGATCATGACGGTTTGCGCCAGACCGCTACCATCCAGGCAGGCCTGTTCCACCAGCGGGCTGTCGAGGAACAGGCCCTCGATCGGGGCCGGGGCCACATATTTGCCTTTGGCGGTCTTGAAGATCTCTTTGACGCGGCCGGTGATATACACGTGGCCATCCTCGTCGATGCGGCCGCGGTCGCCGGTGTGCACCCAGCCGTCTGCTTCGAAAGTTTCGGCGGTTTTATCCGGGTCGTTGTAGTAGCCCAGGGCAGTGCCGCCACCGCGGGCGAGAATCTCACCGTCCTCGGCGATTCTGATCTCCACGCCCGGCGAGGCGATGCCGATGGAATCAACCTTGCGATTGCCGGCGACGTTACCGCACACCGGCAGGATTTCCGACTGGCCGTAGCCGTCGTACAACAGGATGCCCAGTTCGTCGTACCAGGCCTTCAGCGGAGTCGGCGTGGGAGCAGTGGAGGTCAGGATATAGTCGGCCGCATCCATGCCGAGGAATTCGCGGATCTTCTGTGCCACCGGCTCCAGTTCACCCGCCACCCGTGCCGCCTCAAGTTCTTCGAGGCTGACCAGGTGCGCCAGCACCACCTGCTGCAGTTTCTCCCATATTCTCGGCACACCCAGCATCCAGGTGGGGCGGGCGTTGCGCAGGTCGGCCAGGAAACTCTCCTGGCTTTCATTGAAGAACACGGTACCGCCACAGAACAGCGCGTGGTTTTCGATCACGATCCGCTCGCCCATGTGCGCCAGCGGCAGGTAGGACACGAAACGGGCACCGGGCTGGCTGTCCGCCATAATGGATACACCGCCGGCCGCCTCGCGCAGCGAACGCATCGAATGCATAACGCCCTTGGGCTTGCCGGTAGTGCCGGAGGTGAAAACGATGGTCGCGAGGTCCTCGTCATCACGCGCGTCCGGGGCTGACAGCGCGGCGCCGGCGGCCACGATCTCCTCCCAGGCGATCGCGCCTTCGACTGCCGGCGCGCCGGGCAGTTGAACCACAGGAATACCCGCCTTGAAACTGCCGCGCACCGCCTCCCAGTTGGCGGCATTGCCCAGCAGCAGCATTTCCACACCGGAGAAATCCGCGGTATAGGCAATGCTCTCGGCGTCCATGGTGGTAAAGAACGGGACCGTCACGCCACCGGAGCCCATGATGGCGTAATCCGCCAGCATCCAGTGGGCGCAGTTGGGAGCCAGCAGGCCGATACGCGCCCCGCTACCCACCTCATTGGCCAGCCAGGCAGCGACGGCTCGCACCTCTGCCGCGCCCTGTTCCCAGCTGATTTCCCGTTCGTGGGCGGACCATTTCTCCACCAGCCAGGGCGCGTGGGGCTGCTCCCTGGCCCAGTGGTCGATGTCACCCAGGAGGGTGCGCGGCGGCAGAACGACGTTATTCATGGAGCTGTCCCTCGATCGAATTATTCTTAGATTCGGAAACTGGCTGAAAGTAATTACGAATACTAGCAGGCATTCGGATGGAACAAATATAGCAGTCCGGTCTGCCCCGGCGAGCCTACAGGCCGACTACCGCAGCGCCCTGCTCAAACACCACGTCTACCGGGATACCCGCCGTTGCCAGGCGGTCGAGGTCAGCCTGCAGGGCTGGGCCAATGCTGCCCAGCTCTGCCATCAGCGTATCCACACCCTCGTAGTCACCGTCGCCCTGCAACATCAGGATGCGACCACTGAGATCCTGCACCGCGTCTTCGAACTCGGCCACGTTGACCCGGTAGTGGCCGGTCTCGGCATCACGGCTGAAGGCGCCGGCTGCCTCGAAGAAGTTGAAGCGCACCATATTGGCCCTGCCGTGGGCGCTGGAGGCGCCGAAGCGCACCGAGCGAAAGATGCCGGCCAGGAAGGTCACGTAGTTGTCCATCAGCACGCCCTCGTCGATCTCACCCTTCTCGCGTAGCTGCTGCACCATGTACAGACCGAGGATGTCGGCCTTACCCTCTTCCAGCGCCGAGGAATGCTCCTTGAGGGCCTTGCGCACGGTGCCCTGTCCGTCCAGCGTGTTCTTGATACCCAGGCCGTGCGCCACTTCATGGAACATGGTGTTGGAGAAGAAGGCGTCGAAGGTCACGTGCTGGCGCTGGTCCTCGGCAATCAGCTCGGCGGTGATAGGAATCAAAATCTTATCGAACTTGGCCTGCATGGCGTTCTTGAGCTGCAGGCGGCGGGTGCCCTTGGCGAGTTGCACCTGCTCGTCATTCGGCAGATTGATGGCGATCGTCTTGGCGCCGGCATTGCTATGTCCCGCATAGTAGATCGCATCATAGGCGCCGAGATCGGCGTTGGAGCCGGGCATCTCGGCCTTGTAGGCCTCCGGCACCGGCAGCCCCTGCTGCAGTTCCGGCAGGTATTTTGAGAAACGCGCCAGACGCTCGCTCCACGCCAGATCCTTGATCAGCACGTAGGACTCATAGGCCGCCCGGTAGCTGTACAGGCCATCCTCGTAGTTCTCAATCGCGCCGATCACCAGTTCCACCTCGTTGTCCTTCATGTCCATCCAGGCCATGTCCGAGGGCTGATAGTTGTCGGTTTCGATCGCATCGGCACGCAGGCGCAGGTAGGCGGCAAAGGACTCGATCTCTGCCAGGCCGGCTGCCTCGCGCAGCAGGGCTGCCGCCGCCTGCAACTGGTCGGCATAGGCCTCGCTGTAGGCCACCAGCGTGAGGGCGCCGTCTTCATTGCGCCTTACCAGGGAGTAGAGCCCGTCCTTGGCGGGCTGCTCCCAGGCCTCAAACTCTTGCTTGCTCATGTCTTCCGGGTAGAAGCGTGCCCCGGCGGGTTTACCAGCCACGCCGTCCACAAAAGGCTTGTCGCCATCGAGGCGGTCCCAGGGTCCGTAGTTGATAGCGGCGAAACGGCGCTGGGCGGGATCCTCGATGGCGTCGAGCAGCGGCCCCGACTCGCCATAGGCCTGCAACCAGAACAGTTCGTCCATGATCTCCGAGGCCTGGATCAACAGTCTTAGCATTTGCCGCTGGTCTTCATTCAGGTGCGACAGATCGGCGCTAAGGGTGAAGGGTTCGTAGATGTTGTAGCGAGCATCCACGGCAGTCTCCGCTACGCCGGTGTCCGGCGCCCCGGCAGCCTGCTCTGACGCAGGTTTTTCCCCGCAGCCATACAAAAGACAGAGGAGACTCAGTGCAACAACAGATCGAGCAATGCCCATGATATACCCCGCGACCAGCAACTATTTTTGTGACTGCGGATAGTAACCCAAATTGCAGTGGCCGCACCCGAGCCATACCGTGGCAGCCGCTGTAAGCCTGTCCGGCGAGGTGGTAGTCGCTAGCGGACGAACCATGCGCGCTGAATCAATCCGCGCTTCACCTCATAGATCGCGATA
>JANQIO010000146.1 GCA_028282105.1 Halieaceae bacterium
CGCAGGAATCTGGACTGCGGGTCCTCAGCCACGGCGACCGGTTCCACCTGTACGTTGAGCTGATAGCCGCGCTCATAGATCCGCGGTGTCGGCCCATTCCCGGAAATCTCACGCGCCGCTGTGGTAGGCGCGTCAGCCACATCTGTGCCCGCCACTGCCGTTTCCGGCGCAAGAATACTGTTCCCCTCCGACACCGCGGGTTCTGGCTCGAGCGTGGGTGGTGGCTGCGGCTCAGGTTCCGGTTCCGGTTCCGGCTCAGGTTCTGGTTCGGGTTCAGGCTCAGGTTGCGGCTCTGGTTCGGGTTCGGGCTGAGGCTCGGGCTCTGGTTCCGGCTGAGGTTCGGGTTCCGGCTCAGGTTCTGGCTCAGGTTCTGGCTCAGGTTCTGGCTCCGGTTCGGGCTCCGGTTCAGGTTCGGGCTCCGGTTCCGGCTCCGGTTCCGGCTCAGGTTCTGGTTCAGGTTCAGGCTCAGGTTCGGGCTCCGGCTCGGGTTCGGGCTCCGGCGCAGGTTGGGGCGCCGGTTGCGGCGCAGGTGCAGGAGGCTCCACAGTCTCGCCGGGGTCCACGGTCTCCTCGTTGACTTCCACCGGCTCGCTGTCCTCATCCACGGTCACGGATTCGAAGTCACCATCTACCTCTGCCGTACCCTGAGTAGACACAGTCAGGTCTTCCACCTCGACTTCCACATCG
Organism: Halieaceae bacterium; assembly: GCA_028282105.1. Lineage (GTDB taxonomy): Bacteria > Pseudomonadota > Gammaproteobacteria > Pseudomonadales > Halieaceae > JANQIO01. The sequence continues at coordinate 688 of JANQIO010000146.1, forward strand.
ATACTTTCGTCGGCAGTCACCTCGGCGGTTTCTGCCTCAATGGTCGCGACGATGCTCCTGCCTTCTACGTCGGCGGTGGTATCCGCCTCGATGGTGGCGACAACCTCGTCAACGGCGTCAATGGAAACGCTGTCGCCCTGATAGGAGCCTTCGACATCCTCGGCTTCGACCGAAACCTCTTCAGTGGCCGCCACATCCAAGTTTGCCCTGGCCGAGGCGACCACGGTAACGCCCCTGGCTGCAACGGTGCCACTGACGTTATCGCCTGCTACGTTCACGTCTTCTGGCGTGGTGACGTTCGCCACCACGTCGTTGGTCGCGTTGATGGTCACCTGTTGCTCAGCGACTACCTCAGTATTCACTGCTTCAGCAGCCGCCAGGTTGACGCTGCCCTGCGAGATAATCCTGCCAATGATATTGCGGGCCACCAGGGCCACGGTGGACAGGCTGTTAAGGGTGCTTTGACCGACATTGGCATCGCCACTGGCCGTGACGTCGATGCTGGTCACGTCGGTAGATCCTGCCGAGGCGTCGAAGTCGCCGGCCTCGATGACCACGTTCCCCAGGCGCACAGTCTGGCCAACGTTGGTAAAGATGACGGAGCCAATACCCGCGTCGATGGTGAGATCCTGTTCGCCCGCCACACTGCCGTCCAGAGCACCAGCAAAGTTCACGGTGGCATTGCCGGAATTGATGACGGTGTCACCGGTGAGCACGGCGTCGCCGAGGATCGCCAGGCCGTCAGGCGCTGTCAGCGTGCCAGCCAGGCCCACGGTGCTGCCGTCATTGACGACCAGCCCGTTTACCGAAACACCTGCCACCGCGAAGTTCAGATTCGCGTCGGCCGACAGGTTGACAGTTTCCGCATAGCTGCCGGCGCCCACGTCGATCCAGGCGCCAGCCACCCCGGCGTCGAGTGCGTCACCGATGTTGGCCAGTGGCTGCCGCGGGTTACCCAGGCCATTGCCCAGATCGAAGTCGTCCGACGCGGTAAAGCCTGCGCCCTCCGCCACGGTGAGGTGGGAGCGGTTGCCGAATTCAGGGGTACTGCCCAGCAACCCGTTCGAGCCGTAGCGCCGGTCCAGCACCCTCATGTCACCGTTGCTCGCCGACAGGGCCATGATGCCGGCGCCGTAGGCGGCGACGTCCACATGCGGCGAGGTGACATAGGCGCCATCGCTGACCCCGTCGAGGAAGACGATATCCCACTCGCTGCCGCTGGTCCCGGTGGCGTTACCCGACAGCGTGATGTTCTCGCTGCGGATCAGGAACGAACCCTTGGTATTGTCGACGGTATTGCCGCTGGCGGTAGCGCTGCTGCCACTGAAGAAGGAGACACCGGTGCGAGTATTGGTAATGGTGTTGTTGGTGATATTGACGCCGGAAACGCCGGCACCCACCGTCATGCCGAAAGCATTGCCCACGCTGTCCCAGTCGACCTGGGTGAATGGGTCCGTAAACGGACCGTTGATGCCGAGACCGGTAACAATCACGTCATCCGCGTTGATGCTCACGCCGGTCTCACCGGCACCGACCTGAATCCATGTGCCGGTTTCGCCGGACAGGGTAACGCCCGACGTGGCCATCACCAGGTTTTCCAGATAGCTGCCGGCGAGAACGTTGACGACATCACCGTCGGCGGCAGCATCCAGCGCCGCCTGTATAGACAGGTTGACGAGGCCGTCGTTGCCCACGAAAAAGCCGCCGTCGGCGTCCAGGTTGACGTCACCATCAGTGTCCACGTAGCTGCCGCCGGAGGCATTCTGGCGCACCACCGAATCCTGCGGATTGCTCAGCAGCAGCGCATAAGCCACCGCATCGTCCAGGTTGCGCTGGAAGAAAGTGAACTCTTCGGAGTCTGCCGGGGCACTGCTATCCCCACGGAAGGTGCTGTTCTGTACCGTGTACTCGAAGCCTTCCAACTCGAGGCCGGTGATAGTGAAAAAGGTGCCTGTTCCGGTGTCGACATCGTTCTCGGCATACAGCGGGTTGGACTCGTTCAGTGAGTTACTGCCGCTCAAGGTGATATTGCTGGTGCCGCC
>JANQIO010000149.1 GCA_028282105.1 Halieaceae bacterium
ATCACGCCCCATCGCCCCCGTTCTTGTTTTCACCGCCGGCCTGCTGGCTGGAGCGGCCCTGCAGCATCTGGCCCCGGCAGCCCGGGCCGACGCCGTCGACTGGCAGCAAATCTCTCAGCAGCCGGAATTCCGCGCCGCAGTGATCGAGGTGATCAACTCCTGCATTGTCGACAACGGCATTATTTTCTGTAACTGATCGCCCGATTTGAGCGCTTCGTCGACGGGCCTCACAACTCGTCGGCCATCACCTGCGCTTCATCGCAGCGGCGCGAACGGCGCGGCAAACTCCCGGTCCCACCTATCGCAGGCACACGCCTGCCACCTTTAGGGTCATGAAACCAGGAGTCTTGTCATGCACATTCGCACAACCCGCAACACTGTTATCGCAGCCGCCGCGTTCACCGTTCTTAGCGGTCTGTCTACCATCAGCACGGCCAACATCCCCGAGATCAGCATTCAGTCCATGCGCGTGTCCTACGCCGACCTGAACCTGAACCAGGCGGAAGATGCACAAACCCTCTACACCCGGCTGCGCCGCACCGCGGAAACTGTCTGTGAAGATACTCACCGCAAGTCCCTGCGCGAGATGAACGAACAGAAGGAGTGCCGGGAATTTGCCCTGGACCAGGCAGTGCGCGACGTCGGCAACGCCAAGCTGGCACAGATTCACCAGAGTTAATCAGATCGCTCTGGCGTAGTGGCGGGCGCTGCCGATTCCCCGGGCGCCCGCTTTTTTTTACTCTGCGGCGGGCTCCGCCGGCTGCAGCAGCGGCGTAAGCTGGACCATTTCAAAATCCAGCAGGGTGGAAATCTGCCCGTCTACCTGCAGGAAGCGCGCGGCCAGCACCGGTCCCAGAGCCTCTGACATGCGCTTGAAGTAACGCTCACGGCGCTCCAGGCGCGCACGCTGAATGGAGAAAGACTGCTCGGCGATGGAGCTGGCGGCCTGGTCATCCATGCCGTCCCAGTTTTCGGCAAACTGCTGCAGCATGGTAATGCGACGGTCCAGAAGCTGTTCCTGTTCGTCGGCATACTCGCGGTAGATGGGCCAGAATACGTCCTGTTGCTCGGCGCTCAGGTCCATGGACGCGGCGACCATGCCCATGCGGCCGGCGCGTATATCCTGGCGCGCCAGCTCGATCAACTCCTGCTGGGCCAGGGACAGGCTGCTGGCGGCCAGCAGCCAGAGGGTGATGATGAGCTTGTACATTCAGGCCTCCCGTCGATAGAAGTCGTCGAACTGATCCATGAAATCACCCAGCAACTCTGCGGGCAAGTCGTTGATACCGGCTGCCGCTTTGCGGCCCCCACCGGTGGGGAAGCGCATGCACAGCTCGTCGGCACCGGTCTTGTTGGACAGTGGCGCACGCACACTCACCAGATAGTTGCCATTGGCTTTTTCGGTGAGCACGGCGTGGGCGCGGTCCGGGTTGGCATTGGCGAGGTCATTGCTGTAGACACCGCTGACCCGCCGCGCCCAGGATTCATTGGGCAGGATCACCACGGCACTGGCATCCGTTGCCTGCTCCGGCTGGCGGGCAGCGGCCGAGGCCATGTCGTCGCGGTAGCCTGCCTCCAAACGCTCAAAATCCTCGCGACTGTCCGCCATGAAGCCGAAGGGACTGGCGTGGGCGCTGACCAGCCGGTAGAGCTCCGCCGGCGCAAAGTGAAGGTCTTCAAGACTGGCGCCATAGCCGTTGTAGTTGATGTAAGTGCCCAGGTCTTTGAGCCGCGCCAGCCTGTCTTCGGCGAGGCCCAGCGGTCGCGCCAGTCGCTCGGCGCTGTCAAACAGGTTGTCGCCGAAGGCGCCGACCACCGCCCACTCTACGAAGGCGCCCTGCAGGTAGCCGTTGACCAGGATGCTGGTGCAGACATCCGGTTCGGTATTGATCAGCGCCGTCAGCTGTTCTGATTCGGGAATCTCTCCGGCGAAGTGGTGGTCGCAATAAAACACACTGGCGCCGGCCTCCAGCGCGGCGGCCAACGCATCCCGGTTCTTGTCCATGGACACGTCCAGCACGGTGATGACATCGTCGGGCTGGGCGTCTACCTGTTTCAGCAGGCTGATGTCACGCTTCACACCGGTCACCAGGATACTGTCGACCGGCTGCGCATTGCGCATCTGAGTGAGGGCGCAGATGCCGTCGGCATCACCGTTAAATACGTCGTAATGGGCCATAAATCTTCGTGGGTTTTCCAGGTATCAGGGGCTCGCTCCCGGAGCGGGGAGCACAGTTTACTTGTCTGCGGAACGGTCGGGGAACAGTTCCTTTACATTGGAGGTCTGGGCGCCGGCTGCCTGCTGCCGATTCCACAGGTGATCGTGCATGCCTTCGTGCTCTTCAAAGCCGCTCACGGCCTCCATGAGCACCGCCTTGATGCCGTCGCAATCCATATGATCACAGTGTGTGTCCAGGCCGGCCAGCCATGCCTGCAGCCGATCCAGCGGCGGATATTCCTCTTCCGCTCGCATGATCATCGGATGCCCGGTGCCGCTGACGTTGTCCCCCAGCAGCAGCTCCTCATAGAGCTTCTCGCCCGGGCGCAAACCGGTAAAGGTAATCTCCAGGTCGCCGCCTGGGTTTTCCTCGTCCTGCACGGTGTAACCGCTGAGTCGAATCATGCGCCGTGCCAGGTCGGATATCTTCACCGGCTCACCCATGTCCAACACAAACACGTCGCCGCCGGTCCCCATTGCGCTGGCCTGCAATACCAGCTGCGCGGCCTCGCTGATGGTCATGAAATAGCGGGTGACTTCCGGGTGGGTCACGGTGAGCGGGCCGCCGGCGCGAATCTGCTCGCGGAACAGCGGCACCACCGAACCCGAGGAGCCCAGTACATTGCCGAAGCGCACCATGCAGAACCTGGTGCCAGGTTGCTTGCTGGCCAGGGACTGGCAGCACATCTCGGCGAAACGCTTGGAAGCGCCCATGATGTTGGTGGGGCGCACCGCCTTGTCGGTAGACACCAGCACAAAGGTTTCAACCCCCGCTTCCACCGCAGCCTCAGCCGCATACCAGGTGCCGAATACGTTGTTGGCCACACCCTCGGCAACGTTGTACTCCACCAACGGCACGTGCTTGTAGGCGGCGGCGTGATAGATGGTGTCGATATCAAAGCTGCCGAAGATACGCTGCAGCCGTCGTCTGTCCTGCACCGAACCCAACAGCGAGGCAATCTCACACTGGCTGCCGGATGCATCGAGCATGGCGCGCAGCTCGCGCTCAACGGTGTAAAGCGCGTACTCGGAGCTGTCCAACAGGACCATTTCACGGGGCTGTGCCAGCAGGATCTGCCGGCACAGCTCGGAGCCGATGGAGCCACCGGCGCCGGTTACCATTACCACCTTGCCGGTAATGCAGCGATCTATCAGTTCCGGATGGGGTGGCACCGGGTCGCGACCCAGCAGGTCTTCCAACTCGATATCCTGGATTTCGTCAACGCTGGCCTTACCCTGCAGAATCTCCACAAACTTCGGCACGGTGCGCACATAGACCGGCAGGTTTACCAGGTCGTTGATAATCTGTTTGCGGCGCTCCTGGCTCACCGAGGGCAGCGCCAGTAGCACCTGCTGGATGTCGTGTTCCTCGATCAGCTCGGGCAGTCGATCGGGTCGCTCCACCTGCACACCGTTGATCACGCTGCGCTGGATGTTGGGGTCGTCATCCACAAAGTAGACCGCGCGGAACTGGTCGCCATGGTAGAGCGCTGTCAGCAGTTGGCGCCCGGATTCACCGGCGCCATAGATAATGACTTTCTGGCAGGCGGAATAGAGTTTGTCCTGGTAATAGGCGCGCACCACCATACGGGTGCCGCCCACCAGCAGCAGGGCCATGCCCCAGTAGATGATCGGCAGCGAGCGCGGCACGCTCAGTGGGGCTGGTTGCAGGAAGAAGATGCAGGCGCCCAGCACCATGGTGGAATAGGTCACACCGCGAATAATCGCCCACACCGCCTGCTGGCCCATGAAGCGAATCACCGCCCGATACAGCCCAAGGCGCAGGAAAATCACCGCGCTAACGGCCATGGTAACGCCGGCAATGATGAGCTCTACCAGACCGATGGGCAGCGGCACCACGTCGGTCTGCCAATAGCGCAGGGCACGCGCTGACCAGAGGGCGGCGGCTACGAAGCCGATATCCAGCACCAGCAGCAACGCCTGCTTGATGTTGCGCGGCAGCTCGATCATCTTCTCCACGGCGACCACCGTGCTGGTGACGATTCCACCGACGGTCCGGTCGGCCAAGCGCTTTACTGGTCTCAAACCCTATGTGCCCCTTGCGGTGCGTGCGTCCCTGGCACCGCGACTGCTTTCCCAGTTCCCAACCACCTGTCCCTGTATACGCGGAAACGCTGCCACTGCCCCGCAGCGGGTATTTTAGCCGCTAGCTACCCTGCAGTTCACGGTAATTTGCCCGCTTTCACCAGCGCGGGCAGCAGGGGCAGGTAGGCCAGCACCAGCCACAGCGGGCCGTAGCCCGGCCAATGGGCTGCGGCAACGGCAAGCGGCGTTAGCCACAACAGGTTATAGGCCAACACCACCAGCACCACGCGACTGTGACTGCCCCAGTGCCGGGCCAATCGCTGGTAGAGGTGGCGACTGTGGGCCTGGGTGATGTTCTCACCGCGCAGGGCGCGCCAGAGCAGCGTGTAGGTGGCGTCACCTATAAACACCGCCAGCAACACCGGCCAGCAGACCCAGGGCAGTACCGCACTCACCTCCCCCTGTATGGACAGGGCGGCCAGCAGGAATCCCAGTGGAATACTGCCCGCATCGCCCATGAACAGCCGCGCCGGAGCCCAATTCCAGTGCAGGAAGGCCACGCTGGCCGCCGCCATCAGCAGGCAAAACAGCGGGAAGGCGCCACTGCCGCCCTGCCACAAGGACAGCAGCGCTGCCACCAACAGCGCAAACGCGGCCTCTACTGCAGCGATGCCATCAATGCCGTCCATGAAGTTGAAAAGGTTGACCAGCCACAGGCTGTAGACCACGGCCAGGGCCAGCCACCACCAGGGGGCGCCAGCCAACACCAGCCGCACGGCTACGGCGCAGGCCACCGCATACACCAGCATGCGCAACGCTACCGGCAGGCCCAGGCGATCATCGACAATGCCGACCAGGCCGAGCCCGGCGGCAATGGCGGCCAGCATCAGGAAAGGTCGCGGCCAGCCATCGCTTGTAAGCGCGATCAGAGCCATGGCAGCGAACAGGCCCAGCAGGATGCCGATTCCGCCGCCGCGGGGTACCGGCTGCTGGTGGGCACTGCGATGGTTGGGCACATCCAAAAGCTGCCAGCGATGCGCCAGTTTCAGGTAGCCGCCGCAGCTCAGCAGTGACACCAGGAAGGCAAGCCCAATGGCCAGTGCCGCGCTCACTGTCCAGCCTCCCGCCACATGGCTGGAGCGGCGTCTTCGAAGCGTTGCCGAGGCTGCCAGGACAGGGCCTGGCGCAATTCGTCGTTGGCATACTCCTGACCGCCGAATAGCCGGCGATACGTGCCGCCGGAAAACGGTGCCCGTTGCAGCGCGTCGTACAGGTGGCAGGCCAGCGACCAGACCCAGCCGGGCCAACGGGCAGGACCCGGGTGACGCCCCAGCGCCTCGGTCAGCGCGGCGTGGATGCGCTGCAAATCATAGGATTCGCCATCGGTCGCCACCAGCACCCTACCCCGACCCGGGTCGATCTCGGTCAGCAGACAGAGCGCCGCGCACAAGTCCTCCAGTCCCACCATGGAACGGGGCTGCCCGCGCGGCGGGGTCGGCATGCCACGCCGCACCAGCGTCATTAAGCGCGCCAGGTTGCCACTGACGCCAGGGCCGTACACCAGGGCCGGGCGCACCACCACCACGTTCATGTCAGTGCGGGCGTACTGCTGCAGCAGCTCATCTTCAGTGGCAAGCTTCCAGCGGCCGTAAGCGTCCCGGGGATCCATGGCAATCACGCTGGACAGGAAAACGAAGCGGGCGACACCGGCTTCCGCACACCGCCGGGCCAGCCCCAGGCTGGCGTTGTAGTTGTGAGTTTCGTAGTCGGCATCGGCGGCCGCCCGGTGGGCAATACCGGCGCAATGAAACGCCGCCACCGTGCCAGCCAGTTGACCGTCGCCAGGCGCCTCTCGGCCACAGGCCTCCACGCTGGCCCCGCGCGCTGCCAGCTGCCGGCACAGTTCGCTGCCGATAAAGCCGGTCGCACCGGTCACAAGGCACTTCATGCTATTGCGAGAGCTATTGCCATGAGAGCAGTCACGCGCTGGATTCCAAAAGAAAAAGGGGGGTGTAACACCCCCCTCGCCACTATACGGATGGCCCCGAGCTATTCCAAACGGATGCGCTCACGGTTCTTCTCGACCACGCTGGGGCCGATCCCCTTGACCTGCTGCAGGTCGTCGGCGGTAAAGAAGGGGCCGAACTCCTCGCGGTAGCGGACGATGGCCTCGGCGCGGCTCATCCCCACCCCGACCAGGCCCTCGGCCAGGGTTTCCGCATCGGCACTATTGATGTTCACCGTGGGGGCCTGGGCCGCCATGGCCACCTCGTCGGCCTGGGCCAGTGATGGCACCAGCAGCGGCGCCAACGCCATACAGATGGCCAGCATGAACGGTGCAATGGATTGACTGATGATTGAGTGTTGGCTGTGACTAGACATGACTGGATCTCCTTATCCCTGCTTGTCCCTATGACGCCGACCACGGTGGGCCGGCCGGTTGCTTTCATGCAACCTGCAGGAGATCAGTCTAGTTGGGCGAGCGGACGCACCACGTACAAATTGCCACCTTAAGCGCTCAGATCGGCGTGGATGCCCTGCAAGGTGGTGATCGGTTCCACCGCGCGGGTGATGGAGCGGCCGATCACCAGGTAGTCGCTGCCGGCCGCCATGGCATCCACCGGGGTGACCACGCGGCGCTGGTCGCCGGCGTCATCTCCGGCCAGGCGGATACCGGGAGTGACCAGTTTGAAGTTCGATCCACAGTGCGCGCGCAGCGCCGCGCTTTCCTGGGCCGAACACACCACCCCATCCAGCCCGCATTCCTGCACCATGGTGGCCAGCCGCAGTACCCGCTGTTCGGGAGATTCCGTATAACCGAGCTCCGCCAGGTCTTCGCTGGACATGGACGTCAGCACCGTGACACCGATCAGCAGCGGCCGCTGTGCGCGCCCCGCCAGCGCCTCGCGGGCGGCCTGCATCATGCGGCTGCCGCCGCCGGCGTGTACGTTGACCATCCACACGCCGAGATCCGCCGCCGCGCGCACGGCGGCGGCCACGGTGTTGGGAATATCGTGATACTTGAGGTCCAGGAACACCTCGAAACCCCGCTCCTGCAGGTTGCGCACCATGGCCGGCCCGCCGCGGGTAAACAACTCATTACCCACCTTGACCCGGCACAGATTGGGATCAAGCCGCTCAGCCAGGTCCACGGCCTCCTCGACGCTGTCAAAATCCAGGGCGACGATTATCGGGCTATCCATGGGGCTCAGCTCTCCTGCAGGGTGTCAGCAGCGGGTTGGGGTTTTGGTTTCGGTTCGGTGGGGCTGCCATCCCGTGCGACAGCGGCGCGGGCTTTGTCGATCCTGCGGTTGGCGGCCGCGAGAGCGGTACGCTGGCGCAGGATGATACCCAGGGACGTCACCAGGCCGGTCACACCGCCCAGCGCGAACGCCAACAGGACCCACAGCGCTATCGAACGCTCCGGTAGCAGTATGACCAACAGGTCCAGGGGAACCGTCGCCTCGTTTTGCACCGCAAACAGGGCGCCGAGGCCCAGCATGGCAACCGCGATGAAAAAGTAGAAAAGGTTCCGCAGAAACTGCATCGGGGCGCGGAGACGACCTTAGAGGCCTGCCTGCAAGCCCATGTTCACGCGCTCGCGCAGTTCCTTGCCGGGCTTGAAATGCGGCACGTACTTGCCGGTGAGTTGCACGGCGTCACCGGTCTTGGGATTGCGGCCCTTGCGGGGCTCGCGGTAGTGCAGGGAAAAGCTCCCGAAACCGCGGATCTCGATGCGCTCACCCACCGACAGGGTCTGGGACATGTGCTCGATGATCGTTTTAACGGCCAACTCCACGTCCTTGGCGGACAGTTGGGTTTGCCGGGATGCAATCAGCTCAATCAGCTCTGATTTGGTCATGCTGCCTCCTGTTTCCTGGTATCGCGGCTTCCGGCATAGGCAGTTTTTGTCCGGAGACTGCTTATAACTTATTGATTGGGCTGGATATTCTGCCTGCAAAGCCGGGAGGGTGCAAGCGCGGATACGCTATTCAGCGGCAAGTTCCACCAGGACATCCCTGAACCAGGCAAGCGCCGGGTGATCGCCCAGGCGCCGGTGCCATACCACCTCGGAACTGGCAAAGGCCGCCGGGGCATCCAGCGGATAGGGCAGCGTCACCAGCTCCTGCTCGGCGCACAGGACCCTGGCCAGGCGCTCTGAAGCGGTCAACACCAGGTCGCTGCCGGCGACGATTCTGCCGGCAGGCGCGAAATGGTTGATGATCATTGCCACCTGGCGAGTCAGCCCCTCCCCGGCCAGGCTGGTGTCCACAAAACCGCGCTCATCCCCACGCGGGCTGACCAGCAGGTGACGGGCATCGGCGTAGCGCTTGAGGCTGAGCTTGCCGCGGCTGAGGGGATGCCCACGCCGTACCAGGCAGACGTAACGATCACGGAACAACTCAGCCTTTTCGAATCGCTCCGGCAATTCACCGAAGGCGCTCACTGCCATATCCACCTCCTGCAGATCCAGCATCTCCAGGGCGCGCCCGGAGGTGGGATGCAGGCGCAGGCTGATACCCGGCGCATACTCAGCCAGGTAGGCCGCCACGTCATCCATGATCAGCGTGGTGAAGTAGTCGTGAGTCGCCAGGCGGATAACCCGAGTGGACGCCGCGGGGTCGAACTCCGGCGGATTGAAGGCCTGTTCCAGCATGCCCAGCGCTTCATGCACCGGGCCGGCGAGCTCCACGGCCCGGGGCGTGGGCCGCACACCGCCTGGCACTTTCACGAACAGTTCATCCTTCAACAGATGTCGCAGCCGGCCCAGCGCATGACTGGTAGCCGGCTGCGACAGGAACAGCCGCTGCGCCGCCCGGGTCACATTGCCTTCCGACATGACGGCGTCGAACACCCGTAGCAGGTTGAGATCGAGAGCATTTACATTCATCACATGCATAATACTTATACAATCAATTCACTACAAACATGTATGCCACCTCCCTATTCTGACCCTGTGTTCAACGCAAGCCCGAGAGCATACCGCCCGGGCGCCAAACACTATGGAGATAGCATCATGGGTAAACTCGACAACAAGGTAGCGGTCATCACTGGTGGCAACAGCGGCATTGGCCTGACCACGGCTCAAACCTATATCAACGAAGGCGCGAAGGTCGTTATCTTCGGCCGCAACCCACAGACGGTGGAGCAGGCAGCCACCACCCTCGGCGAGAACGCCTTCGGCGTGCAGGGCGACGTCAGCAACATCGCCGACCTGGAACGACTGGCGTCGGAGACCGAGCGCCGCTTTGGCAAGGTCGACATCCTTGTCGCAAATGCCGGCCTCGGCGTCTTCGCCCCCATCGAAATGGTGGATGAGGCCGCCTACGATCACCAGTTCGACATCAATGTGAAGGGTGCCTTCTTCACCGTGCAGAAGCTGCTGCCGATCCTCAAGGAAGGCGCCAGCATTATCCTGACCGGTTCTGCAGTGCAGGATAAGGGCGTCGCCACCGGCAGTCTCTACTTTGCCACCAAGGCGGCAATCCGCTCCCTGGCCCGCACCCTGGCGGCAGAGCTGGCGCCCAGAGGCATCCGCGTTAACAGCCTGAGCCCGGGCATCGTGCGCACGCACTTCGCCGGCAACACCAACCTGGAGGAAGACCAGTTCGAAGGATTCGTGAACATGGTCACCGAGCAAGCGCCGCTGGCACGGGCCGGCACCACCCAGGACATGGCCAACGGCTTCCTGTACCTGGCCAGCAACGACTCGTCCTACATGACCGGCGCCGACCTGCTGATCGACGGCGGCTGGGCCAGCGTGTAGCGCAAGTCCTGACCACGCTGGGGTCAGAGCCGCTGCTCTGGCCCCTTTTCCTGTGCAGCGAGTAGCTTCGTAGGGCGGCCGCGAACTGGTCCTCTCTTTCTCTGGACACACCAAAAGCATGACATCCCTGTCTCGCTCAGCAACGGTCGATTCTGGTGAAGTGCTTCGTAGGTCGGGCGCGAACTGGTCCTGTCTCTCCCTCGAAGGCCCCCGGGTACTGCACGCGCGGGCTCCGGAGGAACAGTTTTCGAGTTAGTAACGAGCGGGCAAAAAAAAAGGGCCGCTAGTGCGGCCCTTTCTTGATCGTTAGCGGATGGAGTTACTTTTCCATCTGCTGCTTGATCAGGTCACCGATGGTGCCCGGAGAGGCGGTTTCGCCTTCGGACTCTTTCAGTGACTTCACAGCTTCCTGCTCATCGTCGTAGTCCTTGGCCTTGATGGACAGGGACAGGCCGCGGTTCTTGCGGTCAACGCTGATGATCTTGGCTTCGACTTCCTCGCCTTCCTTGAGCACGTTGCG
>JANQIO010000183.1 GCA_028282105.1 Halieaceae bacterium
TTCATCGTCATTGCGCGAGTCCAGGCACTTCTTGATGGCATCCTGGTGGCTGCCGGAAAATGCCGTGAAGACCAGTTCGCCCGCGTAGGGATGTCGCGGATGAACAGGCATTTGGGTGCAGTCCTTGTAGGTCTGAATAATCTGGTCCATGTGCTCGAAGTTGAGCTCGGGATCTATGCCGTGGCTATAGAGATTCATGGCCATGGTGAGAACGTCCATATTGCCGGTGCGCTCACCGTTGCCAAACAGGGTGCCTTCCACCCGGTCGGCGCCGGCCATAATGGCCAGCTCGCTGGCGGCCACGGCACAGCCGCGATCATTGTGGGTGTGAGTGGACACGATGATGGCATCCCGACCATTGATCCGGTCACAGAAGTACTCGATCTGGTCTGCGTAAACGTTGGGGGTGCTCATCTCCACCGTGGCAGGCAGGTTGATAATGCACTTGTTGTCCGGGGTGGGCTGCCAGACGTCGATAACGGCGTTACACACCTCCACGGCGTAGTCGATCTCGGTGCCGGTGAAGCTCTCCGGTGAGTACTGGAAAGTCCAGTCGGTTTCCGGATACTTCGCGGCAGTTTCCTTCACCAGGCGCGCGCCGTTAACAGCGATCTCGACAATGCCGGCACGGTCCAGCTTGAAGACCTTCTCGCGCTGCACGGTGGACGTGGAGTTGTAGACATGCAGGATGGCGCGCTTGGCGCCCTTTAGCGCCTGGAAGGTTTTCTCGATCAACTCCGGTCGCGCCTGGGTGAGAACCTGCAGGGTCACATCGTCAGGTACCCGGTCGTTTTCGATCAGGTCGCGCACAAACTGGTAGTCGTGGCTGGAAGCGGAGGGGAAGCCGACCTCGATTTCCTTGAAGCCCACCTTCACCAACTGGTCGTAAAGCCGCGATTTTTGCGAGGCGGTCATGGGCTCGATCAGGGCCTGGTTGCCGTCGCGCAGGTCGACGCTGCACCAGCGCGGGGCGGCGGTGATGGTGGCATCCGGCCAGCGGCGTGCGGTCATGCGCACCGGCTGGTAGGCCGGGTACTTGCGGAAGTCGAAGCGGCTCATGGTTCGAGTCCAGTCATGGCTTTGAGGGGGGATAGTATAGAGGTAAGGTGGGAGCTTTCTATACTAAAAACACTCAGGAATGCGGCCGAAATGCCCAATAATCACTACATAAAGACAAATTTGTGGTGAATATAAGCAATTGGGGCGCCACTAAGTAGCGCTTTGCGCTACGTAAGCTTGCTCCGCGAATGCCCTGCAGACGGTGAACTGGCCTGGCCCACTCAGGAGCAGAGCTACCAGACCATGGCCGGCACGCCGGCAATCCAGGGATGAATGGCGACCACGATCCCCACGACCACCAGGGCGATAAGGATACCGACAATCTCCCGGGTCCAGGAGGGCGCCTCAGGTTTGGTCCAGGCGCCGTCGCGGCGGTTGATAAGCGGGATCATAATGACGCACCAGGCGGCCAGCCCGCCGAACAGCACCAGGGAGCGGCTGTCGCCGTTGGCCAGCAGGTGAGCGACGGCCCACAGGAAGACGCCGGTCAGCTGGGGGTGGCGCACCAGGCGGCCAAAGCGGCTGGGGCGATTGGCGGCGGCCATGAAGATGAATCCCAGGACCACCAGTGCCAGGCCAGCCAGGTGCATGGCTTCGCTGGGGATGTAAACAGAGCGTGGCAGGCTGCCGCGCCAGCCGAATACCATCAGCGCGATGGCTCCCAGCATCAACAGCGAAAAGACACCCTTGTAGCCGCCTTCACCCAGTTTTTCGATGACGGCCTGCCGCGGCCCCCGGCCGATGACGGGTACCAGGTGAAGTGCACTCCATAACAAGACTCCGGCTAGCAGCATGCCCATGGTGTTCGGCCTCTTTATCGTTATCAACAGAGTGAGGTTATGTCGCAATCGGGTGACTGTAAATGCTGGACCCAGACATGCCCCTGCGCAGGATGCCCCATACTGTTCACGGTGGTCTGAAATCGACAAGCCCGGGCAGTGCCCGGGCTGTTATCTGCCTGTATCAGCAGGCTGTGTAGCTCAGGCGGGCTGTTGCTCGCCGGCGTCCGGAGCCGCTGGCGCCGCCGCAGTATTGCCGCGGACCTCATCCACGCTGATGCCGAAAAAGATGGCGTAAAGCGTAGGCACGATAATCAGGGTCAGCACAGTGGCGAAGCCCAGGCCTGCCATCATGGTGATCGACATATTCACGAAGAACACGTCTGACAGCAGCGGGATCAAACCGAGAATGGTTGTCGCGGCTGCCAGAATCACCGGTCGCATACGACTCACCGAGGCATCCAGCAGGGCGTCAAAGCGCGGCACACCCTCCGCAATCTGCTGGTCGATCTCGTCGATCAGGACGATGGCATTCTTGATCAGCAGCCCAACCAGCGACAGTGCGCCCAACAGCGACATGAAATCGAAAGCGCCGTCGAAGGCCAGCAGGCCCGCGGTCACGCCGATGGCCGCCAGCGGCACCGTCAGCCAGATGATAGTGGGCTGCTTGAGTTTGCCGAACAGCAGAATGGTGGTGAGGATCATCAGCGTAAAACCGCCGGGCAGTGAACCCGCCAGGCCCGCCTGGGCGTTGACCGAGTCTTCGTACTCGCCGCCCCACTCCAGCATATAGCCACTGGGCAGTTCGATGGCTTCGATCTGCGGCCGCACCCTGGAGAATAGCGGGTCCGCCAGCGGGCTGATGGGATTACAGGAGGCGATGATGGTGAGCGCGCGGTCGCGGCTGCGCACCACGGCGTTCTCCCAGGTGGTGCGATATTCGGAGATCAGCTGACCAGCGGGCACGGCCCGTTGCAGCACCGGGCTCCAGACCTGGATGTCGCGCATCCGGTCGATGTCGCCGCGCTCATCGGCAGGGGCGCGCACCTTGATGGGCAGCAGGTGGATGCCGTCCCGGTAAGTGCCCACAATTTGGCCTTCAAAAGCATATTGCAGGGCGCCACCGAGGTCCTCGCGGGTGACACCGAGCTGGCGACCAACCTGTTCGTTGAACACCGGGGTGACGACCTTGACCGGGCTGCGCCAGTCATCGCGCACATCCTTGGTGTCGTAATCCTCACGGAAAATGGCCTTGGCCTTCTCCGCCAGCTCACGCAGCACCTCCGGGTTGGGGCCGGAGAAACGCGCCTCGATCTTGGCGTCGCGGCCCGGGCCGATGCGGAGGTTCTTGATGATGGGGTCCAGCCAGGGCATCTCGTTAGACATGTAGGTTTCGACAGCGTCCTGGATGGCCGGGATCTGGTCGCGCCGCTCGGTCTTTACGATGATTTGCGAGTAGGCCGATGATGGCTCCTTGGAGTCGTACACCAGGGTAAAGCGCTGGTGGGGCCCACCGACCACGGTCGACGTGCTGACCACGCCGGGCTGCTTGCGCAGGAACTCCGTGACCTGCAGGGTGTCGTCCCGGGTAGAACGTATGTCAGTTCCTTCCGGCGTATAAACGTCGACGAAGAACAGGGGCGTGTTGGCGTCCGGGAAGAAGCCGGACTTGGTGTAGCCAAAGCCGATCAGCGCCGCCACCCACAGGCCCACCACCACAATCACTGTGAGCCAGCGTACCTTGACCGCACTGGCCAGCAGCCCGCGGTACACCTGGAACGGCTTGGCCGAGTAGGCGTCCCCTGCGTCGTCGCTGCCGTCGCCCTGCTTGAGCAGCAAGTTACAGAGCAGCGGGGTGGTGCTGATGGCGGTGATCCAGCTCAGGAACAGGGAAATCAGGATCACGTAAAACAGCGAGCTGGCGAATTCACCGGTGGAGTCCGGCGACAGGCCGATGGCCGAGAAAGCCAGGATGCCGATGACAGTGCCGCCCAATAGTGCCCAAATGGTTTTGCCCACCGCTTCACTGGCGGCCTTGGCGGCGCTCATGCCGGCGCTCATACGCACCAGCATGCCCTCTGCAATGACGATGGCATTGTCCACCAACATGCCCAGCGCGATGACCAGCGCGCCCAGCGAAATACGCTGCAGCTCAATGCCGTAGATGTTCATCACGAACAGGGTACCGGCCACGGTGATCAGCAGCACTGCACCGATGATGATGCCGGTGCGCAGCCCCATAAACAGCAGCAACACCGCGATCACGATGGCCACCGCCTGGCCGACGCTGACGATAAAGCCGTTCACTGAGGTGTTGACCTCGGTAGGCTGGTCGTAGGTGACGCCGATCTCCATGCCCACGGGTACGATCTCGCGCAGTTCGAGCACCCGGCGGGTCAGGCGCTCGCCCACCGCGACCACATTCTGGCCCGCCGCCATGGAGATGCCCATGCTGAGGCCGGGCTTGCCGTTCACGAAATACAGCTTGCCGGGCACTTCCACATAGGCGCGGGTAATGGTGGCAAAGTCCTTGAGGCGAATCAGGGTGCGGTCCTGAGAGGAAATCATCAGCTCCCCGATTTCCTGCACCGACTGGAAGGCCCCGCTTGGGCTGATGCGAAGGTAGTCATCGTCCACCCGCACGTTGCCGGAGTTAACCACCACGTTCTGGGATTCCAGCACGCGAGTGATCTGGCTGAAGGAAATACCCAGTTCGGCCATGCGCGCGCGGGAGATATCCACGTACACCACTTCCTGCTGCTCGCCGTCGATGACTACCTTGCTGATACCCTGAATCAGCACCAGCTGTTTCTTGAGTGTATCTGCGGTATCAAACAGATCGCGCCAGGAATAGCCGTCTCCGGTCAGTGTTACGTAAACGCCGTACACGTCGCCGAAATCGTCGAGTACGATGGGGTCCTGGGCGCCCGGTGGCAGGTCTGGCCGCGCATCGGCTACCCGGCGCCTGAGTTCGTCAAAGATGTTGGGGAAATCCTGGGCCCGGAACTCATCTTTGAAATCGATAAGAATGTCCGCCAGGCCAGGCCTGGCCACGGACATATCGATCTGCTTGAGCTGGGGAAGCCGCTGCAAGGCGTCTTCCATGACGTAGGTTACCTCGTCCAGCACTTCCTGAGCGGTGGCGCCGGGGTAGGGCACGAGAATCTTGGCCGACTTGATGGTAAACGGTGGGTCTTCCAGTTTACCCATCTCGTCGAAGGCCAGTAGCCCGCCGCCCACCAGGATGACGACCAGCAGCCAGGCGTTGACCGGGTTTTTGACCGAGTATTCGCCAATATTCATCAGGCTTCGTCCTCACGGGGTTCCGCCTGTTCGCGCTTCGCCATACGGGTAACGCGCATCCCCTCCGACAGGTAGGGTGCTCCCACGCTGACGATTTCCTCGCCGCCGTACAGCCCATCCGTCACCTCGATACGCCGGCCGCTCATACGCCCGATTTTCACCGGGTGGCTATTGACCGTCATGGTGTCGGGGTCGATTTTCCAGACCCGGGCCTCCAGGGCGCCGTCGGCCTGCACCGCGGTAATCGGCACCCACTTCGCCGAGTCGGCCTCCATGATCTTTGAGAAGTCCACCTGCACGTTGGCGGTCATGCCCGGCAGTACCAGGAACTCGGCAGGCTGCGGCATGGTCATGGTCACGCGGAAGGTCTGTGTCTGCGGGTCTGCCTTGGTGGCGACCTCCTTGATGTCCAGCGGGAATGAAAAATCGCCGCGGCCCTCGAAGGACGCTATAGCGTCTACCCGGCGGTTGGCCTGGGCGCCAGGCTGGGTGTCTGAGGGGTCCGGCGAGATGCTGCGTACCAGCGATTCTGACAGGTCGATGAGAATGTCGATCTGGTCCAGGTTCTGGAAGCGGAAAATGGTCTGCTTGGAGATAACGTCTTCGAAGTTTTCCACCTCGCGGCGGCCAATTGTGCCGTCAAAGGGGGCCCGCAGTTCGGTGTATTCAAGGTCCTGGCGGGCCTGGGTGAGGGCTGCCCGGCTGGTGCGGAACTCCGCCTCCATGCGGTCGTAGTCCAGCTTGGAGATATTGCCGTCCTTGATCAGCTCCTTGGCGCGCTCGAAGTTGCGCTCGGCATTGTCGAAGGTGGCCTGGCGGTCTTCCAGGGCGATCTGGTAGTCGGTGGGGTCAAGCTGCGCCAGCAGCTGGTCGCGCACCACATTCTCGCCCTCGCGCACCTGGATTTCCTGCAACGTGCCCGATACCCGGAAGGACAAATCTGCCCGCTGGGAGGCCTGCACACTGCCGGGAAAGCTGCGCAGCGCTTCACTGCCCGGGCCTTCCACCGTAAACACTTTTACCGGTCGGCTCTGTGGCGGCGGCACTTCCACCTCACCGCCACAGCCGGCCAATAGGGAGGTACCCAGCGAAACCGCCAGGAGGATGTTTGTTGCACGCATGGTAGTACCCTCGGGAGTTTTGTTTTTCCCTTAGGTTAGCACCCCTTGAGCGAAACAGATAACCCGAGACTGATCAGCTCTCGATGGCCTGCTCTGCTGCGATATGCGGGTAGCCGAGATCGTCCGCCACGGCGCGGTAGGTTACCTGGCCGGAGTGGATGTTGAGCCCATTGGCCAGGTGCCGATCGTCGCGCAAGGCCTGGCGCCAGCCCTTGTTGGCGAGCTTCAGGGTGAATGGCAAAGTGGCATTGGTGAGCCCCAGGGTGCTGGTGCGCGGTACTGCGCCCGGCATGTTGGTAACGCAGTAGTGCACCACGTCGTGCATCACATAGGTAGGATCCGCATGGGTAGTCGGTCGGCTGGTCGCAAAGCAGCCACCCTGGTCGATGGAAATGTCCACCACCACTGAGCCGGGCTTCATGTCCTTGATGTTCTGCTCGGATACCAGCTTCGGTGCCGAAGCCCCGGGGATCAGCACCGAACCCACCACCAGGTCGGCCTCGGGGATGAGGCGGTCCACCTCGTCCTTGGTGGAGTAGATGTTGTGCACCCGGCCGCCGAAGATATCGTCGATGTAGCGCAGCCTTGGAATAGAGCGGTCCAGGATGGTGACCTGCGCGCCCAGGCCGACCGCCATATCGGCCGCCGACAGGCCGGCAACGCCGCCCCCCACAACCACCACGCGGCCAGGCTCGACGCCGGGCACCCCGCCCAGCAAAACGCCGCGGCCGCCGTTGGCCTTTTGCAGGGCATAGGCGCCGCACTGGATAGACAGTCGCCCGGCGACCTCCGACATCGGCGTCAGCAGCGGCAGGCCCTGGCCGTCGCTGGTGACGGTTTCGTAGGCGATGGCGGTGCAGCCTGATTCCAGCAGGGCCTTGGCCTGGTCCGGGTCGGCCGCCAGGTGCAGGTAGGTGAATAACACCTGGCCCTCTCGGAGCATGGCGCATTCATTCAGCTGTGGCTCTTTGACCTTAACGATCATTTCCGCCCAGCCGAAGATCTCCTCGGGGGTGGAGACTACCTGCGCGCCGGCGGCGGCATAGTCTTCATCGCTCATTCCAATGCCGGCACCGGCATTGGTCTCAAC
This sequence comes from Halieaceae bacterium, assembly GCA_028282105.1. Taxonomy (GTDB): domain Bacteria; phylum Pseudomonadota; class Gammaproteobacteria; order Pseudomonadales; family Halieaceae; genus JANQIO01. Next base: position 7,353 of record JANQIO010000183.1, read on the forward strand.
CATCACTTCGTGGCCGTCGTGCACCACTTCGCGAACTCCGGCCGGCGTCATCCCCACGCGGAATTCCAGCGTTTTTATTTCTTTTGGAACACCAATCTTCATGGCTGATTCTCCCTGTTTTGGGTGGCTTGAGTTGCTCAGCCTTGCTGGCTTGCCACCCAACGATCAATTTTCTCTTCCAGTAGGTATAGCGGCACTGGCCCATCCTTCAAGACTTCGTCGTGGAAGCCGCGGATATCGAAGCGCTCGCCCAGCACGGTTCTGGCGTTCTCTCGCAGTTCCATGATCTTCAGCTTGCCGATCATGTAGGCAGTTGCCTGGCCTGGCATGACGGCATAGCGCCCGATGGCCTTCTCGGCGTCATAGCGCGCATTGGGTGTGTTGGCGACCAGGTATTCAACGGCCTCTTCATAGCTCCAGCGCTTGTGATGCAAACCCGTGTCGACGACCAGCCTGGCGGCGCGCCACAGTTCCATGGCCAGGCGGCCGAAGTCGGAATAGGGGTCGCTGTAAAAACCCATTTCCTTCGGCAGTTCCTCGGTGTACAGGCCCCAGCCCTCGGTGTAGGCGGTGAACCAGGCGTACTTCTGGAAGGCCGGAATATCCTGCTTCTCAATAGAGATAGCGCGCTGCATGTGGTGACCGGGAATGCCCTCATGGTAGGCCAGCGCTTCCATCTGGTAGGTGGGCATGGACTTCATGTCGTACAAGTTGGCGTAGTAGATGCCGGGCCGTGAACCGTCCTCGGGCGGCGCCTGGTAAAAGGCCTTGCCCGCCGCCTGCTCCCGGAAAGGTTCGACCCGCTTGACGATCACATCGGCCTTCGGCAGCAGGCCGAAATACTCCGGTAACCGCTCGCGCATGGTATCGATCATTTCAGTCGCTTCGATCATGTAGCGGGCGCGGCCTTCGTCGCTATTGGCGTAATAGAAATCCGGGCTCTCGCGCATGTACTCCATGAACGCTGGCAGATCCCCCTCAAAGCCGACGGTTTCCATAATGCCGCGCATCTCCCCGTGAATGCGCGCCACATTCTCCAGGCCGATGTTGTGAATCTGCTCGGCGTTGAGGTCGGTCGTGGTGTAGTAGGCCAGGCGCTCGGCATAGAAAGCGTCTCCATCCGGGTGCTTCCAGACACCGTCACCCTCGGGGGCGAGGGCGGCCTGGGCGGCCGCCGCCGCGTGCAGGCGTTCATAGGCCGGCTTGACCACGTCGAGCAAGGCAGTGCGCGCGGCGTTTTCCAGCTCTGCCCGGTCTGCGGGCGCCAGCTCCAGTCCGTCCAGCTTGCGCTGAATATCGGTCCAGAAGCTGGAACTGCCGTTGTCGTCAAAGGGTATGCCGGTCGTGGTGTTGCCAATGGTGTCCATCAGCTTGGCGTAGGACCAGCGCGGCAGGAACACGCCTTTCTCAGTGCGGATCTCGAGCTGCTCGATAACCTGCGAGAACAGCGTGTCCACCGCGTTCAGTCGGGCAATGTAGTCATCCATGTCCTGCACGCTCGCCACCGGGTGCATATTGGCCAGGAAGGTGGGCACCCGGGTATGCACTCCGCGGTAGTGATGGATGACATACTTCTGGTGGCGGAATTCGTCGCTGGAGATGTTGCGCTTCAGCTCCTGTTCGTAGAGCTGCCAGGAGATGGCTTCCCCGGCATCCAGCTGCGCCGGGTCGAACCCGGGGAGGGCCGCCAGTCGCTCTTCCCACTGCTGGCGCTGGCTATCGAGAAACGCTTCCGAGTATGGGTCCCACTCGCGATTGTTATCGCGCAGGCCGCGGCGCGAAGCGGTGCGCGGCTTCTGGGCCATGTCAACGGCGTAGTTGGCGTCCAGGAACTGGCGGAAGGCGCTCGGCGCTTTTGCGGTGGCAGCTTCGGTGCCGGTGTCGTCGCGCTCGGTGCTGCAGGCGGCAAAGTTCAGCAGGCATACTGCCAGCAGGCTGCGAAGAAGGGTGGGCAAGGTGTTTCTCCCGCTCTGTAAAAGCGGCGCATTCTAACGCGATTGCTGTTCGCGGTTGATAGCGATTTTGGGGTATTGGCCGGGGGCTTATTCCGCGAGGGATTGTGCGGGCCGGGTCAGCGGTTCCACGCGCAGCTCAATGCGCCGGTTGCGGGCGCGGCCGCTCTCGCTGCTGTTGTCTGCCACCGGGTCCAGTTCGCCGTAGCCGACAATGAACAGGCGCTCGGGCGTCACGCCGCTGTCTACCAGCAGCCTGGCGATCGCCCGGGCGCGGCGGACGGACAGCTGCTGGTTGTAGGCCTCCTCACCGACATCATCGGTATAGCCGAAGATGGAGATGCGGGTCCGGTCGTATTCCTCCAATACCCGGGCCACCGGCTCAAGCTGCGTGCGCGCTGTGTCCGAGAGGCGTGTGCCGTTGCTGGCGAAGGTATCGCCACCGCCAATCGTCAGCGCGAGCACGTCGCCCTCGCGGCGAGCGGAGACATCAGTGTTTTTCAACAACTGTACGAGACGCGCTTCCTGGGTGTCGACGTAGTAGCCCACCTCGTTGGGGTGTAACACATCGGCGTCGCTGGCCAGCAGGGTATCCATATGGGTGAGCGCATCCGTATCAGCGTCCTGGGGCGTGCTCACCAGGTAGGGGAAGTCCTCAGCGGGTTTGGCTCGAGCGGCCCGGGGCTTTGCAGGCGTGGTGGCCCTGGGGATCGCACCCGCCTCGCGGGTCCACTCCGGCTGCGCGGTTTCAACACTGGGTGGGCGTTCCTCACCGTCGCCGCTGCAGGCGCCCAACAGCAGCGGCCCGGCGAGCCAGGCCACAGTCTGGATAACAGCTTTTCTCACAGTCGTTTTGTGCACTGGCACATTCCCCAGGGGTTGTCCTCAGGCCAGTACCGCTTCCGCCTCCACTTCAAGCCGGCGGCTGTGGGTAGCCAGGTTATCCTGCAGGTAGGCGCGAAACGGCTCGGCCGGGATAGGTTTACTGTAAAGAAAACCCTGCCCGTAGGCTACGCCCTGGGCTACCAGCCAGTCGGCCTGATCCGGGCTCTCGATGCCCTCGGCGACCGTATCGAGCTGGAGCGTGCCGGCCATCTCGATGACATGCCCCACCACGTTGTGAGTGACGGCCTCGGTACCCACGGCATCGACGAAGCACTTGTCGATCTTTAGGGTGTCGAGCTTGAAGCTCTGCAGGTAGGCAAGGCTGGAATAGCCGGTGCCGAAATCGTCCACCGCGATCTGGTGCCCGCGGTCGCGCAGTTCCAACACCTGCTGCCGCGAGCGGTCGCTGTTGACCATGGCGCGCTCGGTGATCTCCAGCTTGATGCACTGGGGCGCGACGGCGGCGTTTACCAGCTGGTCCCGCAGTCGCTGCTTGAAGGACTCGTCGCTCAGGTCTTCCGGCGCGAGATTGATATTGATCTTCAGCAGCGGATTGGCGCGCAGCATATCGCCCAGGTCTCTGAGGGTGGCGGCCAGAACCGCCATGGTGATGTCCGGCACCAGGCCATTCTGTTCCGCCAGCGGGATAAAGACATCCGGCCGCACCATCTCGCCGTCCGGGCGAATCCACCGCGCCAGGGCCTCGGCACCAATGCAGCGCCCGGTAGACAGCTCGAGAATCGGTTGGTAGTAGGCAGTGATGTAGCCGCGGTTGATAGCGTTGCGCAGCTCCGAGGACAAGCTCATGCGACGCCGCGAGTAGCGCAGCACCAGGTAAATCCACACCGCCGCCAGCAGCAGGCCGATCGCCACGGCCACGGCGATAAAGGGCAGGTAACGGCCCCAGAAGCGATCAATGGTTTCCACCGCCACGATGTCCATCGGGAAGATAGTGCCAGTGGTGAAGCGCGACACCACCCGGTTGTTGGCGCTGTCCAGGGTCAACCCCAGCTTCAGGCTGTCGGGCTCTGGAATATTGCCAGCGTTGCCGGTGGTGGCCATGGGCAGATTCTCTACCCAGAGTCCCGCCTGGCGGCCGGGGTCCTGTGCCGGCTGCAACAGCATGCGTGGGTCGATGGCCACGTCGTGGTCGCCGTAGCGCATCAGGAATAGCTGTACGCCGCCGATCTCGGTCTGGCTGGAGGGCCACCAGGCAATGACGCCGGATTCATAGAGGCGGTCGGCGCGGGAGGGCCTCAGGTCTACCGCCTGGATGTAGCCCACGCCGCAGACCCGGTCGACCGCGCGCCAGTAGCCGATAGCGCGAATGTGCGGGCGGCCGATGGCGGCCTCGTGCATGGCGTTGATATGCGCGTCACTGCAGCGCGGCAGATCGGAGTTGTTGAAGCGGTCGAGCAGTGCCCGCGCTTCAACAATCATCTGCTCGGCGCGCTGGCCCAGTTGTTCAGCCAGTTCGGCGACTCGCGCTTCTTCCGCGTTCACCGATTCCTGCCAGAGTAGCCAGGTGACCTGGCCCAACAGCGCTGCCGCCCCCAACCAGGCGGCCAACATGAATCCGATAAACACCCGGCGCCCGGGGCGATAAATGCTCATGGTGGCTGTTTTACACAAGCAAACCGGGCGGGGGTAGGCCAAAAACTGGCATTTCCACACAAACGCTGGTTATCTGCGGTTAGCAGGCACTACGCCTGGGCCCGTCAGCACCGTATACTACGCGGCCCTGATGGCGCCGCGGCGCGAACAATTTGGAAGCAAGTGACATGACTCTGGACAAGACCACCGATGACCTGCGGATTACCGGCACCAAGGAGTTGATCTCCCCGGATGCGCTGATCGACAGCATCCCGGTGAGCGAAAGAGCGGCAGCTACGGTGAGCGCCGGCCGCCGCGCCATTCACAGCATTCTCACGGGCACCGATGACCGGGTGCTGGCGATCGTGGGCCCCTGTTCTATTCACGACCCGGACGCGGCTCGCGACTACGCTGCTCGCCTGAAGACGCTGGCCGATGAGCTGTCGGAGCAGGTGCTGGTGGTGATGCGCGTGTACTTCGAGAAGCCGCGTACTACCGTGGGCTGGAAAGGTCTGATCAATGATCCCGATCTCAACAATACCTTCCAGATTAACAAGGGGCTAAACCTGGCGCGGCAGCTGTTGCTGGACCTGGCCGATATGGGGCTGCCGGCCGGCTCGGAATACCTGGACCTGATCAGCCCGCAGTACATCGCCGACCTGATCGCCTGGGGCGCCATTGGCGCTCGCACGACGGAGAGCCAGACTCACCGCGAGCTGGCCTCGGGCCTTTCCTGCCCCGTGGGTTTCAAGAATGCCACCGATGGCGACATTCAGATCGCCGTTGACGCCATCAAATCTGCCGCCAATCCCCATCATTTCCTGTCGGTGACCAAGGAGGGACATTCAGCGATCTTCCAGACCGCCGGCAACAGCGATTGTCACGTCATCCTGCGGGGCGGCAAGCACCCCAACTACGACATGTTCTCGGTGGAAGACGCCTCGGGCTTGCTGACCGCTGCCGGTCTGCCGGCGCGTATCATGATTGACGCCAGTCATGCCAACAGCCGCAAAAAGCCCGCCCGCCAGGTGGATGTGGCCCACGATATCGCCACCCAGGTGGCGCGTGGCAGCCGCAGTATCTTCGGCATCATGCTGGAAAGTAACCTGGTGGAGGGTCGCCAGGATGTGGTGGACGGCCAGGCGCTGACCTACGGGCAGAGCATCACCGACCCCTGCATGGGTTGGGATGCGACCGTGGAAGTGATGCGCAACCTGGCGCGGGCCGTCGACCGGCGCCGCGGCAAGGCCCCACAGGCGGTACTGGGCGAGGCCGGCCACGCCTGACCCTGACGTTCGAAGCTAGCTGCCGCTAACCTCTTGTTTTTCCTGAAATTCCGTGGGCTTGCGGCCCGCGGCCGCGAATTGTGTGAAGCACTTCGCGACCTGGTCAAAAACTGGTCGTCTGACCCCCGCTATTCCATTTACTGAACCAGGCTTTCTACCTAGACTCCCCAGCAAGGATAAGAAAACAAGTATCCCACTGGAAGGGAGTTGTTGTGGCTACCAAGCTGGAAACGCACCGACATTGGTGGGTGGAGCACGGGCATGCCTGCGGTTTCACCATGATCGAGACGCTGATCGCCCTGGCGATTATCGGCATCGTCATGGCTGTGGCCTTTCCTTCCTACAAGAGTTACCAGAAGAGCACCCTGGTGGCCCAGTGCAAGGCGGATCTCAACGATATCGCCATGCGCCTGGAGAAGTACAAAGCCTTTAACTATTCCTATCCCTGGGACCTGTCGGAGCTGGGCAGCATACCCGGCGACCCCTGGGGTAACGACTATCTGTACCTCGAACTGAGTAACGTCAACGATAAGAACGGCAAGGTGAAACAGGACCTCGCCGGCAACAAGATCAAGGGCAAGAAGCCGAAAGCCCGCAAGAAAAAGAACCTCAAACCCCTCAACTCCGATTACGACCTGTTCAGCACCGGTGAAGACGGTCTTTACCGCGCCAACCTGTCGGCATCGGAAAGCCTCGATGATTGTATTCGTGCCGACGACGGCGCGTTTATCGGGCTCGCAGGCGATTACTAGGTTGATTTGCTCATGCCTCGGTCGCTCTGGTTAGGCAAGATCACCCGGCGTCTGTTCGGGGTCTTCCTGTTGTTTGCCCTGGCGCCGACCGCGGTGCTGACCGTGGTGACCCTCGACTATGTGAGCGAGCGCGAGGAACTGCAGGCGAGCCAGCTGCAGGATGAACAGGCGGCCATGCTGGCGGACACCCTGTTGGGGCGGCTGGTGGTGCTTACCGGACAGCTCAATCACTTCTCCAAGGTCGAGGCCCTGGGACTGGAAGCGGGCGGCGATGTAGTGGCCCTGTTGGGTGGCAACCGTTTCCGGGTGTTGCCGTGGTCGGCGCTGGAAGGCGCCACCGGCGTCCGCTCCCGGGAGGACGCGGCCCGGCGTCTGCGCGCTGGTGAGCTGATACTGGCTCGCGTCGGTTGGGACGGGGAGCTGGCGCAGCCCTATATCCTTCGCGCCATGGATATCGGCGCCACAGAGCCGAGGTTGGTGGGGGCCCTGGTGTCCGAGCGGATTGCCATCGGCGACTCCGACAGCCGCGACCTGCGCAATACCAGCTGCATCTACGATGAGCGCGCCCAGCTGCTGTTCTACACCGATGCCCGGGTGTGTCGGGAATTTGCCGGCCTGGATGCCTATGAGAACAGCCACCGCGGCACGGCCACGGCGCTTGCTGACGGCAGCGAGTACATGGCGGGCTTTCGCTCCCTCTACCTGGCATCGCTGTACGGTGCCCACAACTGGCGGGTGGTGGTGGCCAGGCCGACCGAGCTGATGCTGGCGGATACCGCGGCGTTCCGCCGCCAGTTCCTGGGCCTGGCGGGCCTGGTAATCCTGTCGATTTCGCTGCTTAGCATCTACCTGATTCGCCGCCAGATGAACCCGCTCGGCGAAATCATGGCGGGCATCCAGCGGGTGACAGGCAAGGACTATGACACACCGGTACAGGTGCAGTCCGGTGACGAATTTGAGGATATGGCGGCGGCCTTTAATACCATGTCGGCCCGCGTCTCGTACCAGCTGCTGATGCAGGAGTCCATGTCGGGCATCGATCAACTGATTCTGTCGCGCATCAAGAAAGAGGACATTATCAAGATCGTGCTTGAGAAGACCCCGGCGGTGCTGCCGGCGGACTACATCGCCATGATCCTGCTGGAAAAAGGTGAACAGCGTGGCGAGATCTATCGCCTCAGCGACAGCTTTGCCGGGGAGTTGCAGAGTACGGATGTTGTTATCGGTGCCCTGCAGTTGGAAGAGCTGGCGCTGACCGGCCATGTGTTGATCGACGGCTCAGGCGCTGAGCTGCCCAACTACATTCTCAACAGCAACATTCCGCCGGGCTGCAGTTTTGAGTTGCTGCCGATCAAACTGGACGGCGCAGTGATTGCGCTGATCCTGCTCGGCCATCGACAGGCGCCGTCCATTGACCTGGACCACATCACCCTCGCCAATAACTACGCCGATCGCATAGCGGTAGCACTGGCCAATGCCGAGTGGGAAGACCGCCTGTTCCACCAGGCCCACTACGACGCCCTGACCGGGCTGCCGAATCGCATGGCTTTCCTCGACCGGCTGGAGCAGTCGGTGAGCCGCACCGCCCGCCAGGGGGGCAATCTCGGCATCATGTTTGTCGACCTCGACAATTTCAAGTTGGTAAACGATACCCTCGGGCACCCGGTGGGCGACCGCTACATCAAGGCCATCGCCGATCGTTTCAAGGAGTGCCTGCGGGCGGACGACACGGTATCGCGGCTGGGGGGTGACGAATTCGTGATCACCGCGGTAGGCGGTGCCGATCACGACCTGACCGTGGCCTCCATCAGCCGGGTGGCTGACCGCATACTCGAGGCGGCCTCGGAGCCGGTGATTATCGACGGCCACGAGCTGCGCGGCAGCGCCAGTATCGGTATTGCCATCTATCCCAAGGATGGCGAGCAGCCGGATGCCCTGCTGCGCAACGCGGACACCGCCATGTACCACGCCAAGGGCCTGGGCCGCGGCACCTTCCAGTTCTACTCCAGCGAGCTCAATGCGGAACTGCTGGAGCTGATGCGGCTGTCCAATGACATCCGCAGCGCACTGGAAAAAGACGAGTTTGAGCTGTTCTTCCAGCCCAAGGTTGACACCTTCTCCCATGAGATTACCGGCGCGGAAGCGCTGATCCGCTGGAATCATCCGGAGCGTGGCATGATCCGTCCGGACCAGTTTATCGAGGCCGCCGAAGGCCTGGGGCTGATCAGTGCCATCGGTGACTGGACCCTGGAGCACACCTGCCGGCAACTTCGCACCTGGCGCGACCAGGCCATGATGCCGCCGCGCATTGCCATCAATATCTCCGCCGCGCAGCTACGCCAGACGGACATGTACGCCCAGGTACGCTCGGCGTTGAAACGCCACGGCCTGCCGGGTGACGACCTGGAACTGGAGATCACGGAAAACCTGCTGGTGCAGGACATGGATTCGGCGGTGGACGTTCTGGAACAGATTCGCTCGCTGGGGGTGAAGGTCAGCATGGATGACTATGGCACCGGCTATTCATCGCTGGCTTACATGAAAGAGTTGCCGGTCGACACGCTCAAGATCGATCGCTGCTTTATCGAGAAGCTGGATTCTGACGCTGCTGACCGGGCCATCGTCAACTCAACTATAGTGCTGGCCCGCCACCTGGGTATGAAAGTCCTGGCAGAAGGCGTGGAGACCGAGTCCCAGTTACAGGCCCTGCAGGCTTTCGGCTGCGATGAAATCCAGGGCTACTACTTCAGCCAGCCCCTGCGTGAACGCGAGTTTCGACAGCTGCTGGTGGAAGATCGTGCACTCGTCGGCACGGATGCGCTCTCCCAGCAAACCGCACCCGCCTGAAAACCCATAGCTAAAACAATAACTTGGCGCAGCGAGAAGCCGCGCCCCGGCGTCAATCGCATTTCTCGATCACCTTTGCATCAGGAATCTATTTTACTGGAGCACGGCCCCGGCCTATGTTTGTGGTGTACACCCCATGCCGCGGCTGATGCCGGCAGGGGTCCATAACGACACGCACTGCGAGGAGCACGTCCCATGCTCAAGAAAACCATCCCACTGCTGGCCGCCATGGCGGTCGCAGTACCCCTGGTGAGCAGCGGCCCCGCCGCCGCCCAGGGTGCGCCCAAATCCAATCAATTCTGGTGGCCGGAACAGGTCGACCTGCAACCCCTGCGGGCCCACAGCCCGGCTTCTGATCCGATGGCGGATTTCAACTACGCCAACGCCTTCGCCGAACTCGATCTTGATGAGGTCAAGCAGGACATCGACAAGGTCCTGACCACCTCCCAGGACTGGTGGCCGGCGGACTATGGCCACTACGGCCCGTTCATGATCCGTATGGCCTGGCACGCGGCGGGCACCTACCGTGTGGCCGATGGCCGCGGCGGCGCCGGCGGCGGTCAGCAGCGCTTCGAGCCGCTCAATAGCTGGCCCGACAACGGCAATCTCGACAAGGCCCGCCGCCTGCTGTGGCCGGTCAAGCAGAAGTACGGTCGCAGCCTGTCCTGGGCCGACCTGATGATTCTGGCAGGCAACGTCTCGCTGGAGTCCATGGGCTTCAAAACCTTCGGCTTTGCCGGCGGCCGCGAGGACGACTGGGAAGCTGACCTGGTGTACTGGGGACCTGAAAAAGTCATGCTGGCCACCAGCGACCAGCCCGACAGCCGCTACTCCGGCGAGCGCAAGCTCGAACAACCGCTGGCGGCGGTGCAAATGGGCCTGATCTACGTAAATCCGGAAGGTCCCGACGGCAACCCCGATCCGGTCGCCTCTGCACACGATGTGCGTGAGACCTTCGGCCGCATGGCCATGGACGATGCGGAAACCGTCGCGCTGATTGCCGGCGGTCACGCTTTCGGCAAGATGCACGGCGCCCACAGCCCGGAAGAGTGCCTGAGCGTTGAACCGGCCCAGGCCGGAGTTGAGAAGCAGGGCCTCGGCTGGAAAAACAGCTGTGGCAAAGGCCACTCGGAAGATACCGTGACCAGCGGCCTGGAAGGCGCCTGGACGGTGACGCCCGCGGCCTGGAGCATCAACTACCTGCAAAACCTGTTCGCTTTTGAATGGGAGAAAACCAAGAGCCCGGCCGGCGCCACCCAGTGGATTCCGGATGACCCCAACGCGGCGAATCTGGTGCCCGACGCCCACCTGCCCAATGTGCGCCACGCGCCGGTAATGACTACTGCGGATCTCGCCCTCAAGGCTGACCCGGAGTACCGCAAGATTTCCAAGCGCTTCCTGGAAAACCAGGCCGAGTTTGAAGATGCCTTTGCTCGTGCCTGGTTCAAGCTGACCCACCGCGACATGGGACCCCGCGCCCGCTACGTGGGCAAGGAAGTCCCGGCAGAAGAGTTGATCTGGCAGGACCCGGTGCCGGCGGCAGACTACGACACCATCAGCGCTCGCGATGTTCGCAAGCTGAAAAACGAGATCATCAAGTCCGAACTGTCCAGCACCGAGCTGGTCAAGGCGGCCTGGGCCTCGGCTTCCAGCTTCCGCAATACCGACATGCGCGGTGGCGCTAACGGCGCCCGGGTGCGTCTGGCACCGCAAAATGCCTGGCGGGCCAATGATCCGCAGGAGCTGGCCAAGGTGCTTGGCACCCTGGAAGGCATCCAGAAGGACTTCAACGACTCCAACCGCAGGAAGCAGGTATCGCTGGCGGACCTGATCGTACTGGCTGGCGCCGTCGGCGTTGAGCAGGCGGCCAGGAAGGCTGGCCACGAGGTGACCGTGCCCTTCGTACCGGGCCGCACCGACGCCACGGCGACGATGACCGATGCGGATTCCTTCCGCTGGCTGGAGCCCGCGGCTGACGGTTTCCGCAACTACTTCGACAACCGCGCCCTGCTTTCGCCCGCCAATATGCTGGTGGACAAAGCCAACACCCTCAGCCTGACCGTGCCGGAAATGACCGCGCTGGTGGGCGGAATGCGCACCATGAACGCCAATTCCGGCGGCGTGCAGCATGGTGTGTTCACCGACCAGCCGGGTGCCCTGAGCAACGACTACTTCGTCAACCTGCTCAGCATGGATATCCAGTGGAGCAAGTCGAAAGCTGAGGCCGGTATCTACGAAGGTCGCGATCGCAGCAGTGGCAAGGTGAAGTGGACCGCCACACCTGTCGACCTGGTGTTCGGCTCGCACTCTGAACTGCGTGCAGTCGCTGAGGTCTATGCCGAGGAAGGCGGCGAAGCCCGCTTCGTCGACGACTTCGTCGATGCCTGGACCAAGGTCATGACCCTGGACCGCTTTGACCTCAAGCGCGCCGACAGCAGCAACGTCGCCACACGCTAAACACCTACCTCTCCCAAACCCAGGCGGCGCATCCAGCGCCGCCCTTTTTTTGATCCGTCACTTATCGTTTCCAGCCAGGAACAGGTGCTCCGTAGTTCGGGTGCGAATTGAGCGTACACTCAGTTCACACACTCTATCAGCGATCGGTTCCAGGAGACCCGATTTGAAGCTCTGAAGTTGCCATGGCACCGGCGAAGCGGGTGCGGTGCGCGGGGCTCTTCCGGGACCGTATGCGGCCAGGACGGCCGCATCCGAGCGAGACATGGACGTCATGCTTTTAGCGTGTCCCGGTAGGGCCCCGCGTGCCGCGCACGCGTCTTGTAGGCTCGATCAGTGACGGTCCAACTGTTCACCAGAAGCACTTGGGGGTTGCACCTTACCTAAGTAGCAACGTTGGGCAGGTGCTGGTGCTATATCAACTGCCAGTGGATGGCGTAGAGCACTGCCTGGGTGCGATCGCGGCAATTGAGTTTGGTGAGGACGTTGGAGACGTGGTTTTTGACCGTGCCTTCCGCCAGGTGAATGACTCCGGCGATCTCGCGATTGGAGAGGCCGCCTGCCACCAGTTTGAGGATTTCGCGTTCCTTGTTGCTGAGCAGGTCCGGGTCGGCCGGGGGCGCGTCGGCAATGCCGGTCGAGACCTGGGTTACCAGCCGTGGTTCGGCGATAAAGCCACCTTCGGAGACAGTCTGGATGGCGTTGATCAGTTTCTCCAGTGACACATCCTTCAGCAGGAAGCCGTTGGCGCCGGCGGCCAGCGCGTCCATAAACAGTTGGTGGTCATCGAAGGTGGTCAACACCAGCACCGGCTGTGCGTTGCCGGCGCCGCGCAGTCGGCGAACCAGGCTGATGCCGTCGAGTTTTGGCATGCGAATATCGCAGACCAGCACGTCCACCGGCAGTGTCTTAAGTAGTGCCAGTGCAGATTCGCCATCTTCGCACTGCCACTCCGTGGTGGCGACACCGGACAGCTCCAGTAGCCGCGCTATGCCTTCCCGGACCAGTGCCTGATCGTCGACCAGCCCGACGCGGATCACGCTTCGGCCCCCACCAGTTGGAGAGCGAGTTCACAACCACCGGCCTCGACCTCCGTCAGCTTTGCCCTGCCACCGAAGGGCTCCAGGCGCTGGCCGATGTTGGCAAGGCCGAAGCCATTAACCGTCGGGCCCCGTAGCCCACGGCCGTTGTCGCGGATACGAAAACTGGAATCCCCATAGCTGATCTCGATACGGGTGGCTCCGCCGTGGCGAATAGCATTGTGGATGCCTTCCTGAAAGCAGAACACCAGTTGCTGCGCCAGTGTGGAATCCAGCTCCGGCAATGCGGAGGCCACAGTAATTTCAATGCCGGGTGTGAGCTTGTCCAACTGCCGAATAGCGCCCGCCAGGTCGCCGCGCTTTTCCTCTGACATGCGGCGGACGATGGTGCGGATGTCCTCCAGCAGATCACGCGCCAATGACTGGCTGCTGAGGACCTGAGGTTTGAGCGCGTCGGGTGCCTGGTGTGTCAACGCCTCCAGTTGCAGCTGCAGGGCGGTGAGCTGGTGGCCGATGGTGTCGTGCAGGTCGCCGGCAATGCGGAGTCTCTCCTCGGCCTGGCTTTGCTGGGCCATGACCGCGCGGGCAGCCAGCAATTCACTGTTTTGGCGAGCAAGGGTTTCCTGCGTTTCAACCTCGCGCCGACGCGCCAGGCTTGAGGTGATAGCGAAGCCCTGCAGTGCCAGCAGGGTCAGCCAGCCGATCGCGTATTCGGCGAGCACGGACACGTCGTTGAGTACAGCAGCATAGGACAAGTTGGCGATGACCAATAACAGCCAGCTCTGGCGTCGGCTCAGGTGGTACGGGGCGCTAGCCATCATCACCACTGAGAGGATCAGGGTTAAGGTGTCGCGAAACGTGACCAGCGCGATCAAAGAGAGCACAAACATCAGCATCACGCCCACGGCACCCTGGTGTGGCATCAGTGGAACCTGCTTTTTATATGCGCCCAGCAGGAAAGCCAGCGCGAAGGCGGTGTGCAGCATTACGCTGGGCCACAGCGCCTGGTATAGCGCAGTCACCGTGGCCACGAGGGCAATGGCGAACAGCCCGGAGACGTTCAGCAGGCTTTCTTCCAGTGTCATGGAATGAGGTTTCATGGGCGCGATCATAATCCAGAACCGGTCCACGGGCACCGTGCCAGAAGTCATGGTGCGGTGGGACAGAGCGCATGACTTCCGGCACCTGTCCCGGCACATGGGATGGTGCACGCTAGACTGAGTGAACGAAGCCATCCCTTTATGGAGGACGCGTCATGCGCAATGCACTACTTGGAATATCCAGCCTGGTGATGCTGGCACAGTCGGCAGCAGCAGCCGACCTGACCATTCTGGTGACAAACATCACCGAGCCTACGGGCGAGGTGAGGTGGGTGCTGTTTGACAGCGCAGAGCACTACAAAGCCGATGACAGCGCCCTGCTTGCAGTTCGCAACCGCGTCGACGGCGACAGCATGAAGGTGACCGTGCACGACCTGCCCGCCGGGCGCTATGCGATAAAGCTGTTTCACGATGCCAACAACAATGGTGAGCTGGACAGCAATATGTTGGGCATTCCGACGGAAGGCTACGGATTCAGCAACAATGCCGGGCGCTTCGGTCCGCCGTCATTCGAGGATGCTGCGGTCACCGTGGACGAAGACCTGCAGATCGAAATCCGGGTGCGCTAGCCATGAACAGACGAGAGTTTTTGCAGGGGCTTGCCGCCCTGGTCGCCGCCCAGTCAACGTCGGGCTATCTGTGGGCCGAGGCGCCGCCGCCCTGGACGCTGGGCTTCGAAGGCGTGGAAGAGGACTTGCCGCCACGCGCTATGCGAGTGCGTGGCGAGTTTCCTGCCCAGTGCCGCGGCAGCCTCTATCGCAATGGTCCGGCGCTTTACGCCCGGGGCCTGCAGCGCTATCAGCACTGGTTCGACCCGGACGGCATGGTGCAGGCATTCCGGATTGCCGCTGGCAGCGTGGAACACCAGGGCCGGTTTGTACGCACTCACCGCTTTAAGCAGGAAGAGAAAGCCGGACGCTTTCTGCATGGCGGCGCCGGCACGAATTTCGAAGATGCCCTGCCTGTGCGTAACAATGAGAGCACCAACGTCGCCAACATCAATGTGCAACCCTTGAATGGTGAACTGCTGGCCATGTGGGAGGCGGGTTCTGCCTATCGCATCGACCCGGATAGCCTGGAGACCCTGGGCACCCTGGAGTTTGATGACAGTCTCAGGGGGGTACCGTTCTCGGCCCACCCGCACTTTGATGAGCGCGGCGAGCTCTGGAACATCGGCTCGGTGCTCTTTGCCCATCAGCCTACGCTGGTGCTTTATCACCTCGGCGCCGATGGCCGATTGCAGAAGTCAGCCGCAGTGCCCATGGATTTCCCGGGCTACATGCACGATTTCGTGTTGACGCCGCGCTACCTGATTGCCCTCAACAGCTCCGCAGTGTTGGGAGCTGGCGACAACTTTGTGGATCGCCTGCACTGGGAGCCGGAGCGGCCCAGCCAGTTGCTGGTGTTTGATCGCAATGACTTTTCACTGCGAGCTACCATCGAGGTGCCGGCGACCTTTGTGTTCCACTTCGGCAACGGCTGGGAGGAGGGCGATAACATACACTTCACCGCCTGTGCTTACCGCGATATGGACATCGTCAGCGTCGGTATGTTCCGCCTGGCACAGCAGCAGCCCGGGCCCTATCACGACGCCTCTGCACTGGTGCACTACACGCTGTCGCTGTCCCCAGGTAGCGCTGAAACGACATCGCTGGGTATCGACATGGAGTTTCCCGGCTACGATACGCGGCGTCCGTTTTCGGCGCAGATGCTGTCCGGCGCTGCCGGGCAGGGCGAGGCCGACTCACGGCTGGCCTCCGCGGTGGTGCGGGTCGACCCGCGTACCGGAGACAGCGAGCGCTTTGACTACGGCGAGGGCGTAGTGGTGGAAGAGCCCCTGTTTGTCCCCGGCCCGGATGAGGGTTACCTGCTGCATAGCTTCCTGGACTACCGCCAGGGCCGCAGTGGCATTGCAGCGCTCAAGGCAGGGCGCCTGGCAGACGGACCGGTGGCAAGCGCAGACATGGAGCGCGTGCTGCCACTGGGCTTCCACGGCTGTTTTCTGCCGGCCTGAAAACGGGGGCATTGCCCCCATTTATCAGCTTTGTTCACGGGCTTCGGCGTCCTGCCTGGCGAACTCAGCGTAAGCCTGGGCGGTACCTGCCGCCATTTTGTCGCCGTCAAACGGAATCGACATTTCCGGCGTGAACTCCAGCACGATGCGTTCCGGTGTATCCAGGAAGCGGATGAACATTTCCGGGTCCAGGCCGGCAGTGAACTCGTTGCCTTCGTCTTCCCGCTGGGAGGCCTGCATGCCATCCGCCAGCAGGCGGTACATCCAGTGCTTGGTTTCCTGATCGTCGTGGATCACGGTGTGGCCTTTGTAGGTTACAGTCTTGCCGCCACCCATGGGGGTGCCCTTGCTGGTGATGACAATCGAGGAGCGACCGTCGCGGGCAATGGCCTTGATGCGCACCCGCTCTTTGGTGGCGGTCATCCATATCTTGCCCTTGGCGGGTACGTAAGCCGTGGTTACGCCCAGCGGGTGGCCAGCCTTGTTGGCCCAGATGAAGGTGCATTCGCCGCCGGTTTTCACCAACTCTTCTTCCCGCTCGGGGTCGAGGCGGTACTGTTTTACGTCGTCGTAATTGGTTGCTTGTTCACTCATGTTGTCACTCTCAGTACTTGTCCTTACTATGCTGGTTCATCACGCGGAGGAGCTGGTGTATGAACGCAGTCACGATTCCCAATTTTGGTGAGTTGCTCGCCGAGCACCTCGATGCCATGCCTCCCGAGGCCTATCCCTATATGCTTTCGCAGCTCGAGCGCACCGCGGCGGATCGCTATCGCGGATGGGCCGAGGCCGTGCCTGAGCATCGCGCCGGGCTGCTGGAGTGCGCCGCCCGCGAGGATGAGATTGCCGACCGGGTGGAAGCGCTGTTCCCACCCTCCGAGGCTCATCGCGCCCTGGTGAAGACAGCCATTCCCGCGGCGCGGGATACCTACTACCAGGTGTTCTCGGAGTACTCGCCCATCGAGCAGATGACCATCCAGGCCAATGCCGAGCGCCAGGGCGCCGGGGCCTGGCAAAACCTCAAGCAGGCCTACCCCGAGCTGGGTGAGCAGCTCGATGAGCTGTCCGCTATCGAGCTGCAAAGCGCCGACTATCTCGACCAGCTACTTGGCCGGGTTCTCGAGCAGGTGCCTGCCTGACACTTTCGCGGCTGTCTCGAGACCTTTTCGAGACTTTCTCAAGCCCTGCTCAGTAGCTTCTCAAGATGGCGCGGGCTGAAAACCAGCCCGCGCCTCGATGACGCCGCCTAGAAGTTGAAGGCGAACTCCACGCCGTAGTTCTCACCCTGGCTCCAGTAGCCCCAGGAGGTCAGCCCGGGAATACGGGTTACCACCTGCTCACGCTCATCGGTCACGTTACGGCCGTAAGCGGTGACGCGGTAGCGGCCGTCGTTCCAGATGTAGTTCAGGTTGATATCCAGGTTGTCGATGGAGTCCAGCTGACCCAGCGGGTCGTTGCTGTTGGGGTTGGGATCGATCGGTGCCGGGCCGGCAATCGTCTGGACCTCATCGCGCCAGCGGTAGGAGGCGAAGGCCACCAGTTCACCGGGGCCGATCTGCATGGTGTAGCTGGTATTGACCCCAATCGTGTGCTCCGGCGTGTTGCGCGGCTCCAGGTAGGAGTTGTCCGTGATGATACCGTCGCCGGTAATGTCGGCGACAAAGTCATCGAACTCGGCATCCAGGTAGCCATAGGACAGGCGCACATTCCAGGCTTCGGTCACCTGCATCTGGAACTCCAGCTCGGCGCCAAAGATTTCCAGCGTCGACGCATTCCGCACCACCGTGGCGACGTTACTCAGGTCAATCGGGATGAGAATCTCTTCCTGCTTGTCTTCGTAGTCGTTAAAGAAGATGGTGGGATTGAAGATGATGCGGCCGTTGGCCCAGGTGCTCTTCATGCCCAGTTCATAGGTGTTTACGAACTCGGGATCGTAGGTCGGGTCGATATCGAAGTTGGCCTGGCGGCCAAAGAAACCACCGGACTTGAAGCCTTCCGAGTAGGAGGCAAACAGCATCACGTCGTCGTTGTACTGGTACTGCACGCCAATCCGCGGCAGGGCCTCTGACCAGTCGTCATCGAAGAACTCGAAGTTGAGGTCCGGCACCGGATCGCCATTCTCATAGAAGGTGCCGTCGCCGCCCTTGAAGTCCTTTTCCTCATAGGTATAGCGAATGCCGGCACTCAGGCTCCACTTGTCGTTGATATCCCAGTCCACCGAGGCGAAACCGGCATACGACGTGGTGTTCTGGTTCTGGCCGTTATAGTTGATGGAGTTGGGTGTGAGGCTGAAGGGCGGGTTGCCCTGGGGTATACCCAGCAGTTCCAGTGTGTAGTTGAGCTCGTGCACGTTCCAGCGCTGCTCGTAGCCCACATCCCAGTAGAAGCCACCCACAATCACCGTGAGGTTGTCGTTGATGTCGGCCGTGACGCGCAGCTCCTGGCTGGTCTGGTTCCAATCGTTGAAATAGTCGAAGAACAGCAGGTTCGCCGGTGAGCCGTCGAACTCGATCCGGTACTCCTCGTTCATCTCGCGGCGACCGGTGATAGATGTGATCAGGAAGTTGTCGAACTCCCAGTTCATGGTGACGATATACGTATCGTACTCACTGTCGTTGGTATTGCGGTCGTTGGTGGAGTTGTTGTCCTGGTCACTGCCGGTGTCGGAGGTCTGGCAGCCAATGGGCCAGAAAATACCCTCAAGCTGGCAGGTGAGATCTTCCGGCTGGTTCATGTTGGTGTAGGCGCCGGTGTCCGTCTCGTCCTCCATCTTCTCGTAGTGGAACTTGATGTCGAAGTTCTCGGTGGGGCGCCACTCCGTGGCGAAGCCGTACAGCAGCTTGTCGTCGCCCCAGGCGTCTTCCCCATTGAGGGTGCTGTTTTCCACCCAGCCGTCGCTGTTGATGCTGGCGGCAAACAAACGCGTACCGAGTTTGTCCTCGATCATCGGTACGTTGAGCACCCCGCGGAAGTCCTCCCGGCCATCGTCGCCCGCCGTGAGGATCATCTCACCGCCCCATTCCATGGTGACGTCGTTGCGAATGATGTTGAGTACGCCGCCGGTGGTGTTCTTACCGTGCAGGGTGCCCTGGGGACCGCGTAGCACCTCGACCCGCTGGGTGTCGAAGTTCTGCAGCAGCGCACCACTGGAGGTACCCAGGTAGAGGCCGTCCATGATGACGCCAATGGATGGGTCCAGCGTTTTGTCCGTTTCCTGGTAGGACACGCCGCGGATACTGATGGCGGCGCCCCCCGGTATACCGGCGGTATTGCGGATGTACACGTTGGGGGTGAAGGACTGGATGTCCTCCAGCCGGCGGATGCTGGCCTCCTTGAGCTCCTTCCCGACCGAGGTTACGGAGATGGGTACATCCTGGATAGATTCCTCCCGTTTCCGGGCGGTAACGATCACTTCTTCCAGCGTCGCCTGAGCCTGGGCCACCGGGCTAACCAGTGGTCCTGCCAGCAGGGCGATAGCGGGAAGAGCAGCCGCAATGGGCTTGAGCACGAAGTGTGGCTGTGAAGTTCTACTAGACTCCATTTTTATACCCTCTAGTTATTATTAAGCGATGGGATAAAAAACAGTCTAGTCTGATTGATAATTACGGCAAGCACTTTTTGATCGCCCGGCAATAATTTACATTCCGGACACAGCATGTCGCCTGCCCCACGCGGAATAATAATATGAAGAAGCTTTTCCCAGTGCTGCTGTTACTGAGCACGTTTGCCGCCGCCGAGGAGTACTCGCCCCCGCTGGCCACCAGTAAACACACCCGGCTGTTCTGGGGCGACTTGCACGTGCACAGCAACCAGTCGCCGGATTCCTTTGCTTTTGGCAATACCCGGCTGACACCGGAAAATGCCTTCCGCTTCGCCCGCGGTGAGGCAGTACCCACCAGCGGTGGGCTGCAGGCCCAGCTGCGACGGCCGCTGGATTTCCTGCTGGTGGCAGACCACGCCGAGTTCATCGGTGTGTTCCCCCGCCTGATGGCCCGTGACCCCATGCTGCTCAGCACCGAACTCGGCAAGGAGTGGCGCGCCCTGCTGGATGAGACCGGCGATCTGCGCGCGGTCATAAACGCCTGGCTGCAACGCCTGCAGGCCACGGATTACCAGCAGGAGTTGCCAGACAGCATTCGTCGCTCTATCTGGGCGGAGATTGGCGCCACCGCGGACCGGCACAATGTACCTGGCCTGTTTACCGCCTTTGTCGGCTATGAGTGGACCTCGATGATCGACGGCAACAACCTGCACCGGGTGGTGTTGTTCAGGGACGGCGCTGAACGAGCGGCGCAGTTGGCGCCGTATTCGGCCCTGGACAGCCGCGACCCCGAGGAGCTGTGGGCCGCCATGCAGCAGTACGAGGATGTCACCGGGGGCCGGGTGATGGCGATTCCCCACAACGGCAACGTGTCCAATGGCCTGATGTTTGCCCTCGAGACCGTGAGCGGAGAACCGCTGGACAAGGACTACGCCGAGCGCAGGGCGCGCTGGGAGCCGGTCTACGAAGTCACTCAGGTCAAAGGCGATGGCGAGGCCCATCCTTTCCTGTCACCGGATGACGAGTTCGCCGACTTCGAGACCTGGGATGGCGACAATATTGCCCGCACGGTAGAAAAGCGGCCGGAGATGCTGGCCCATGAGTACGCCCGGCCCGCCCTGAAGCTGGGGTTGAAGCTCGCTGAGGAGCTCGGCGCGGATCCGTTTGCCTTTGGCCTCATCGGCAGCACCGATTCCCACACCACCCTGGCCACCGCCGACGATGACAACTTCTGGGGCAAGTTCCGGGATTCCGAACCTTCGGCGGAGCGTGTGACGAATAAGATGGGGGGCGCCCTGTGGTCAAACTGGCGGCTGGCGGCGTCGGGCTATGCGGCGATCTGGGCGGAGGAAAACACCCGCGAGGCCCTGTTTGATGCGCTGGCCCGGCGCGAGGTGTATGCCAGCACCGGCCCGCGCATTGCATTGCGCTTCTTCGGCGGCGAAGGTTTTGCCCCGGGCGACGAGGAAGTGGCGGACCTCGCCCGGCTCGGTTACAGCCGCGGTGTACCCATGGGTGGGACCCTCGCAAGGCTTTCGGAGGGTGGCGCGCCGAGTTTCCTGGTGCACGCCCTTAAGGATCCCGATGGCGCCAACCTCGACCGGGTGCAGATCATCAAAGGCTGGCTGGATGCCCGGGGCGAGCTGCACGAGAACGTCTATGACGTGGCCTTGTCTGACGGCCGGGCAATCGACCCGGCCACCGGCAAGGCGCCGCCCCTGCCGTCCACCGTGGACGTGACCGCCGCCACCTATCGCAACAGCGTGGGTGCGGTGAGCCTGGCCACGGTGTGGACGGATCCCGACTTTGACCCAGCGGAACAGGCTTTTTATTACGTTCGAGTGCTGGAGATCGAGACCCCGCGGTGGACGGCCTACGATGGCCGTTACTTCGATCTGGCGATAGGCAAGTGGGTGCCGATGGTGACCCGGGAACGGGCCTACAGTTCGCCCATCTGGTACCGACCCGACAGCCCGCTTTCATCAGGCAGCACGCGATGAGCTACGACTTTGAGACCCTTGGCACCTCGCTGGAAGCGGGGGTGATGACGGTGTGCATTCGCAATCCACCCGCCAACGTGATGACCGCCACGCTATTCACCGAGCTGTGTGCCATAACGGAACAGGTGGCGGAAGACGAAGCGATCAGGGTGGTGCTGTTCACCAGCGCTGATCCCGAGTTCTTCATCGCGCACTTCGACCTGGAGATGATCCTCGCCTTTCCCACTGATAAACCGGCGCGCCACGAGGCCTCTCCCAACGATTTCCACCTGATGTGCGAACGCCTGCGCACCATGCCCAAACCCACCATCGCATTGCTCGCCGGGCGCGTGGGGGGCGGCGGCAGCGAATTTGCCGCCTCCTGCGACATGCGCTACGGCGTAGTGGGTAAAACCCGCATCAGCCAGATGGAAGTGGCCCTGGGAATTTTGCCCGGTGGCACCGGCACCCAGCGCCTGCCACGTCTGGTGGGACGCGGGCGCGCCATGGAGATTTGCTTGGGCTGCGAGGATATCGACGCGCAGACAGCCTGTGACTGGGGCTACCTGAATCGCACGTTCGAAGACGCCAAAGCCATGGACGCCTGGGTCGGCACCTTCGCCCGGCGTATCGCAGCCTGGCCCCCGCGGGCGGTAGCGCTCTGCAAGCAGTCCATCAACAATGCCGAACTGCCGCTGGCCGAGGCGCTGCGGGAGGAGGCCTACCTGTTCCAGCAGAGCCTGCGCGGGCCTGCGGCAACCCCCAGTATGCAAGCGGCGCTGGCGCTGGGTGCGCAAACCCGGGAGGGCGAACTGCGTATTGATGAGCTGTGTGTGGAAGTGGCCGCACAGGTGGGGACACCGGGAAAGGGTAACGGCGGCGGCGAAAACGCCAAATGAGCGCCTTGGCCGGTTAAAAAAACGACCGAGAAACGCCTGAAATGCACTTTTTTTAAAAAAACTTCGATTGCCACATCATTTACACAAGTTACCCACAGCTTGTTGGCTGGACGCCCGGCGGGGAGTGTGTAGACTTAAATCGTGGCTGCGGAAATGCGCAAACCGCGAAAGCCATGCCCCGATTGGCCGGGGCGGGACCACACGCCAAGAGTGGTCAACGGGCAGCAAGCGCTGCCGAGCCAGCGAGTCCCTCGGGACGGAAGCACCGGAAAGCGGAAGGGAGCGAAAGCGAACGGAGGCCGAAGGTCGCGGAAGGACGGAGGAGCGAGCGGGCGAGCCGGGAGAGCCCTCGGGCAGGAACGGCGAGCCATGGCAAGGCAGAGGTGAGCAGCTCGAACGCGTAGAGGCGAGCAACCGGATTGCCACTGCGGGTGGACGTTGCCAAGCGTCAAAAAATAACGGGGACTTCGGTCCTCTGGCCGGTAAAGGCCGGTTCCTGGAAGGGCGAGTGTAAAAGCGAGCGCGGAAGGGGTCAGCCGAGGCCGAGCCCGGAAGGCAGGGCGGCGAAGCGAGTCAAATCGCGGAGGCGCTGGCTGGAAAGGCTGAACGAAGGGGGATGGTGTGCGCACCGTCCCCTTTTTTTTTATAAACCCGCTAGGGTTTATAGCCTCTAAGCAGGGCACGAGGGGCTGCGTCACCGTGACTGCTTCTTGATTGTCCTGTGCCACCATCTCGAACGTCATTCCCTGCGGCACCCTTATTGTCTTGTAGGTGGCGGCTTGTCTATGGGAATGCGCCTCCCAAATCTGGCAGGGTGTCTGCTGCTTCCTTGCTTACCCATGTAGTTCGTGGGAGTTTCTTTGCCGGGCTTGTCTCTGGCACACTCTAGCGTCCGCGATGATTGACCGGGCCTGAGGGTTCGCACAGCAAGGAGAATAATAAGATGAATCGACTCGCAGACAGGACGGTCGTGGTGACCGGTGCTGCCAGTGGTATTGGGGCGGCGACTGCCCGCAAGGTAATCGAAGAGGGCGGTAACGTCGTTGTCGCCGACCTGCAGGATCAGCGCGGCCAGGCGCTGGCCGACGAGTTGGGTGAGCGCGCCACCTTTGTGCATGCCGATGTTACCCGTGAAGAAGACATTGCCGGCGCGGTCCAGACGGCGATTGATCATTTTGGCGGTCTGCACGGCATGGTCAACAACGCCGGCATTGTCGGCGCCATTGGCTCCATCATGGACACGCCGGCAGAAGAATTCGATTTCACCATGTCCATACTCGCGCGGGCGGTGTTCCTTGGCATCAAGCACGCGGCGCGGGCCATGCAGGATTCTGGCGGCGCCATTGTTTCCATCGCCAGCACGGCGGGCGTCCAGGGTGGCCTGGGGCCCCATGTCTATACCATGGCCAAGCACGGCGTGGTGGGCATCACGCGCTCAGCGGCCAGTGAATTGTCTTCCATGGGAATTCGCGTCAATGCCGTGGCACCGGGCAACACCGTGACAGACATGACAAGCTCGGTGGTCGCCAACGATCCGGAAGACTACGACGCCACCACCCGAAAGCTCGCGGAAACATCTCCCCTGGGCTATGCCGGGCAGGCGGAAGATATCGCCAACGCCATTGTCTACCTGCTGTCGGATGAGTCGCGGTATGTGGCCGGTCACACCCTGGTGGTGGACGCCGGACAGACCAGCAGCGGGCTGGAGAAGCCGCCATTTTTTGAAATCGAATCCGCCACCATGTTGCACCGTGGCGGCGTACGCCAGTCCAAATAAGCGGGAGACGAGAGCATGTCGAAGATTCTGATCAGCGGTGCCAACAGCGGTATTGGCCTCGAAAGTGCACTGCAACTGGCCAAATCCGGGCACCGGGTGCTGGCGGGCTGTCGCAACCCCGACGGCGCCAGTGAGTTGCTCGCCGCGCGTGAAGAGGCCGGCCTCGATCTCGATGTGGTGCAGATCGACCTGCTCGACCCGGCCGGCATGGCGGCGACAGTCGAAGATCTGCTGGCCCGGGAAGCCGGGCTGGACGTGCTGGTTAGCAACGCCGGTATCGGCGGCGGTCGCGCCCTGGAAGAAACACCGCTCGACGAACTGCGCGCCGTCTACGAAACCAACGTGTTCGGCACTTTCGCGCTGATGCAGGCCGTCATTCCGCAGCTGCGCAAGCAGGGTAGCGGGCGCCTGGTCAATGTGTCATCGCTGGCGGCGGTCAACGTGTTTGGCTGCCACGGCACCTATTCCTCGTCCAAGGCGGCGGTGGAGGCCATGTGTATTGCACTGAGCCAGGAGCTGGCCGCTTTCAATATCCATGTTTCGCTGATTGAGCCAGGTTGTATCTGGACGCCGATGTGGGAGAAAGGCACGCCGCCACCTGAGGACAGTGCCTATGGCGAATCCTTTGGTCGGCTGATGAAGTTCGGCGAGTTCGGCCTGGGACGCGCCGCGACCACCAAAGACTGCGCCAACGCAATCCAGGACGCGATCGAAAACGACACGCCGCGCTTCCGCTACCCGGTAGGCCCGGATGCCGATGATTTTTGGCGAGCCTATACCGCGCTCAATGACGATGAGGAGTGGCGCCGCATTGCCTCGCTGGACAATGCGGCCTATGCCGAGCGTATGCGCGAACTGATGGGCGTCGATTACTACGGCTGACCGCAGCGTGACCCTACCAATCCACTGACTTCGGTGTGTACACCGGGGTAGCCTGTGGGTCGAAGGAACTGTCGAAGTCGCGGTAGAAGCCCTTCACCTTGCGGTGCGGGTAGCGCTGTATTTGCAGCATATGCTCCTGAATCATCTTGGAGATACCAGGCCCCGCCCAGAAGCCGTTCTCGATTTCGTTGGGGAAGCGCTCTGCCGGATCGTGCAGCAGGTTGTAGACCTCAAAGAAGTGGAAGCCGGGATTGGTGGGTTTGAGGTTCAGCTTTATCTGGTCCTTGCGTATGGCTTCAAGGTTCTCCCGATTGTAGTGAAAGATATAGTCACGGCGACCCCTGCCTTCACCCAGCAACAGCAAGCCTGACTGGTCGATACCGTCAATCACACGGTCGCGCGGGATGTGCCGGCCGCCGTCGGCGATGCTCGCGATAGTGGTAAACCAGTCGGTGATTTGCACGATATCCATGGGATTCTGGCCAGGTTCGATCATGCCCGGCCACCAGGCGATGGCTGGCACGTGTACCCCACCTTCGCGGGTCTCGCCCTTGGAGCCAGGCAGCAACGAGTAACCGCCATGGGGATGCACGGTGTACATGGGCCCGTTGTCGGACGTCCAGATCACCAGGGTGTTCTCGGCTATGCCAAGGTCTTGCAAGGTCTTAAGAATGCGACCGGTGTTGTAGTCGTGTTCCACCATCTGGCTGGCGGTGGTGGTTTGAGCCGGCGTATCGCGGAAGTCCGGATGAGCGCCCCAGAAGTGATTGCCCTTGCCCCAGAAGTTTACGAAAAACGGCTTGTCTGTCTTGGCCCGGCGCTTGATGAAATCAATAACGTGGTCGGCGACTTCGGAATCATAGGTGTTGTACTTCTCCAGTGAATAGGGGTACACCATTTCGGCGTCGCCACCTTTCGTGGCTCGCATCACGCCGCCGGTGTCATAGGGAAAACCCTCCGGCCCCGGGTCGTTCATAAACACCCGGTTGGAGAAGCCTCCGGCATCGTCCGTGAACTTCGCGTTCTTGTTGAGTACCCACCAGGGTGGGTTACCCTCCGACCATTCGGCTTCGTCGAAACCCTGGCTGGTAGGATACTGGTCCTCCTCGCCGCCCATGTGCCATTTCCCGAAATGCCCGCTGTAGTAGCCCTGTTTTGCGAGCACTTCAGCGATAGTGACCTCTTCCCTGTGTAGTCCGAAGCCCACTTGTCCCGGCAGGGTGATATTAAACAGTCCGTTGCGAATCGGGTGCCTACCCGTGGACACCGAGCCGCGCGAAGGAGAGCACTCTACTTCCGAATAGAAGTTGAGGAAGCGCATCCCCTGCTGTGCCATCTGGTCCAGATTCGGGGTAGGGGCACCGCGCAACTTACCGCCGCCGTAGCTGCCCAGTTCCGTAAGTCCCACGTCGTCGGCCATGATGTAGACGATGTTGGGTTTCTTGCCGAAGCGTGCTTCCAGAGCACTCAGTTTACGCCTGACCAGCTTGTCATCGGCCTCCCATTGGGCGCCGAACTCCGCGCGCATGCGCTGAAACTCCGGGTCGAAGACGATGTCTCTGGCGCCGGCATGCAAGGACCAGCTCAGCAGGCTCACTGCAGCCAGCAGGAAGTTGATGGTTTTCATAGTGTTGTCCTCTTCAATTCCGGCTCAGATTCCAGCGCCGGCTAGCTGTCACTCGTCTCGAGTTGCGCTGCAATCATTCGGTGGACGCATCGTGAGATGGTCCGATCTTCTGTCAGCGCGCGCTTTTGCAGTTGTGCATATTCAGCCCCGGTGACAAAGGTCACGACGCGCCGGTCGCGTCGTTCCTCTGGTGCAACCGGCGGACGACCACCTCTGGCATTCGGCGGTGCTTGCGTGCAGCCAGCTTGTCGCCTGCGTTTGACCGAATCGCGTGTCGCCATACGCCTTACCCGACTTCACCTGCAGTGGTATTTATATTGCTGCTAAACTCTTTGTGACGTTATCGAAATACCGCAAACC
>JANQIO010000186.1 GCA_028282105.1 Halieaceae bacterium
GACTGTCGACCAATTTCCGTGGCATTGACGTAGAGCCCTGGCGCGGCGCACCCGGGCTCAGCAATGCCTCGGGCTTTGCGGTGCTGAACAAGGATGGCGGCCGCGTGCAGCTGGCGTCTTCTGAGTTCTCCATGGCCTTCCCGAAGGTGTTCCACAATCACCTCGACTACCACTCCTTCAGCGCCGAGCTACAGTGGCGCGTCGACCCCGATGCCTTTCGGCTGCGCAGCGGGCCGTTCACGGCGGTCGCCAACGAGGGCGAGGTGAGAGGGCTGTTTTCGCTGAAACTGCCGCGGATCGAAGCCCCGGCAGGTGCGGAAATGGACTTGATGGTCAGCCTGCGCGACACCGCGCCGGAATACCGTCGCAAGTACCTGCCCTACAAGCTCAACCCGGCATTGCTGGAGTGGCTGGAGCCCAGTATCGGCGAGGGCCGTATTGCTGAAGGCGGCTTTATCTTTCGGGGCAGCCTGGTCCGACAGCCATGGTATCGCACTATCCAGCTGTTTTTTGATGTGGAGGATACCCGCATTGACTATCATCCGCGCTGGCCGGCGGTGGAAGAGTTCCAGGGGCTGGTGCTGATTGATGATGCGGATGTGGATGTCTATGCCCAGAGCGGTCGCATCCTCGACTCTGACGCTCGCGACATCCGTGTGCGTCTGCGCCAGGACCCGGACAAACAGCTTCAGCTTGCACTGAGCGCTTACCTGGAGGGCAGCGCCGCGGATGGGCTGGCGGTGGTTAACAATTCACCGCTGACGGAAACCGTCGGTGACACCTTTCGCGACTGGACCCTGGACGGTGAGCTGGAGGCCCGACTGGCACTCGCCATGAACCTCAGCGACAGCACGGAAGCGCCGCGGGTCAATCTGATAGCAGAATTGAGCGACGTTGACGTCGACATGGGTGAGCTGGACCTTAACGTCGCCCGCGCCAATACCACCCTGTACTACGATTCATGGAACGGGTTCCGCGCCGATGACATGACCGGCACCCTGTGGGGCCGCCCCATTGTTGGCCGGCTGCAGCAGGGCCGGCGCGCAGGCGAGCTGGCAGAACTGGACCTCGCCCTCAGTGGTCGCGCCAGCGCCAGCGACGTTCGCCAGTGGCTGGATCTGGATATTCTGGCGCTGGCGGAGGGTGAAACCGATGCCACCCTGCACATCAGGGTGCCGCCGGGTGGCTCGGCGCTGTTACAGGTGGATAGCGAGCTGCGCGGCGTGTCGCTGGACCTGCCTTCCCCGTGGGCCAAGACCTCGGACGAGGCGCGCCCCATGCAGTTGAACATGCCGCTGACGGCAGGCCCGAGGCGGGTACAGATTGCCATGGATTCAGAGGCTTTCCTGGCGCTGGAGCTCGCGGATGACGGCGTGAGTGGTGGTAGCCTGGGCTTTTCCCGCCCCCTGGAGGCCAGCGAAACCGGTCGATTCCTTATGGGGGGCGAACTGGTGTACATGGATTGGGACGAGTGGGACAGCTTTATCGAGCGCTACTTTCCTGAGGATGATGCCGAGCCCGTGGCGATTCTCACCTCACTGCGTGACCTGGAGATTGTAGAGCTGCAGCTGTTTGGCAAGCAGGTTGACGAGGTGCGGCTCAACGGCAAGGAGTTTCAGGACCGTTGGGAGATTGACTTCGACACTGTCTGGACGGCGGGGCGAGTCACGCTGCCGGAGGATCTGTCGGTAGTCGATCTGGATTTCCAGCGCCTGGAGGTCGGTGGGCTCGCAGCCATGCTGAATGCCGAGGAGGGCCTGCCCGCCGACAACTTCGATTTTCCGCCGCTCACCGTCGCTATTGCCGATCTGCACGAAGCGGAAGACCACTGGGGCAATCTGGCATTTACGCTGCGCCAAAGTGGCGAAAACCTGCATTTCGAAAACATCAGCGGTGAGCTGCGCCGCCTGCAGCTGGGCCGCGATACGCCCATGCGGGTGGATTGGCTGCGGGGTGAGGGCGGGGAGCGCACCCGGGTGCTCGGTGAGCTGAACTTTGTCAATTTCGGAGACGTGCTGGAGCAGTACCAGTACGAGCAGATTGTCGAGACTAATTCAGGCCAGGTGGGGCTGGAGCTCTCATGGCCTGGTGGGCCCACCGAGTTTGCGCTGGCTTCGGCCGATGGTCGCATGACGCTGGATGTGCAGGAAGGGCGCTTCCTCAACACCTCGGGTGCCACCTCCGGCACCTTGCGGGTGGTCGCCATTCTCAATCTCACAGAGTTCGTCAACAAGCTGAGTCTCGATCTGTCCCACGTCTACAAATCCGGCGTGCCCTTCGATTCCATCGAGGGCGAACTGATGTTCAGGGAGGGGTTGATCGAGGTGCCGGGTCTCGACGTACGCGGTCGCGCCAGCCGTTTCCAGTTTGTCGGCCTGGCGGACGCGCGCGAGGCCACGGTGGACGGTGAACTGGTGGCAACCCTGCCGATCGCCAGCAACCTGCCCTGGATGTTTGCACTGGTTAGCGGCCTGCCGGCGGCGGCCGGTGTGTACGTGATCAGCAAGCTGTTCGATAAACAGATGGATCGCTTCTCCAGTGCGGTGTACAGGGTGGATGGTGACTGGGCAGATCCGCAGGTGAATTTCCAGCGCATCTTTGACAATTCCGCTCGCGAGCTGCGCAAACTGCCGGCGGATGCCACCGTCGGCGAGGAGGGGCAGATTCAGACCGCGGACGGGGCCGAGACTATCGAGGCTATCGAGACTATCGAGACTATCGAGACTATCGAGGCTATCGAGACGTCGAAGCCGGAACCGGCGGAGGAAGAACCGGAAACCTGATCACGGGCGGGCTAATGTTCGCCGGCCAACTCGCGCAGGTAGCGGAACAGCTTGCGGCTGGCGGCCGGCGGTTTGCCGGTGCCGGATTCCTTGCGGTGCTGGCGAATCAGCTGTCGCAGCAGCTGGCGGTCGCCGTCCGGGAACTCGTCCAGCAGCGCCTGGACGGCAGGGTCGCCTTCCTGTAGCAGGCGCTCGCGCCACTGTTCGAGCCTGTGAAAGGCCTCGGCATCGCCGCGGCGGCGCTGATGCAGGGCATCCAGGGCCTGCTGGATGGGCACCGGGTCGATGCCGCGCATCAACTTGCCCAGGTATTGCAGATGGCGCCGCCGCGCGCTGTTGCTGCGAATCGCCCGGGTTTCGAGAATCACCTCCCGCACTCTGTCATCTGCTATCGGCATACGCGC
Source organism: Halieaceae bacterium (assembly GCA_028282105.1). Taxonomy (GTDB): domain Bacteria; phylum Pseudomonadota; class Gammaproteobacteria; order Pseudomonadales; family Halieaceae; genus JANQIO01. The sequence continues at coordinate 3,188 of JANQIO010000186.1, forward strand.
CAGCTCCTTGTCGCTGAGCTCGACCAGGGTTTCCCCCAGTTTCTGCAGCGCGGTCATCTGACGCTTGAGCTCGCTCTTGCTGGGGGGCTCGAATGGCTCCCCGTGTTCGTCTGCGAAGTCGTTCATGGCGATTATCCGTACACCAGGGTGGCCAGGCCCAGGAAAGACATAAAGCCCACCACGTCGGTGACAGTGGTCAGCACAACGCCGCCGGCCAGGGCGGGGTCGATGCTGTAGCGTTTTAGCAGCAGCGGAATCAGGGTGCCGGCGACACCGGCAGTCACCAGGTTGATTATCATGGCAGCGGCGATGATCGCGCCAATCTGCCAGTCCCTGAACCACAGCGAGGCGGCCAGCGCCACCACCGCGGACCACAGCAGCCCGTTGAGCACGCCGACCAGGAACTCGCGGTTCAGCAGCCAGCGCTGGTTGCTGAAGCCGATCTGGCCCAGGGCAATACCCCGCACCATCACGGTGAGCGTCTGGGTGCCCGCAATTCCGCCCATGCTGGCGACGATGGGCATCAGCACCGCCAGCGCGACCACCTTATCGATAGTGCCCTGGAACAGGTTGATGACGGAAGCGGCGATAAAGGCCGTGGCCAGGTTGATGCCCAGCCATACCGCGCGGCGCGGTGTGGTCTTGAGCACGGGGGCAAAGGTGTCCTCGTCTTCATCCAGGCCGGCCATGCTCATCAGCGAGTGTTCGGCCTCTTCGCGTATTACGTAGACCACATCGTCGATGGTGATCCGGCCCAGCAGTCGCCCACTGTCGTCTACCACCGGTGCCGACACCCAGCCATTGCGCTCAAACAGCTGGCTGACCTCGGTGGCCTCCATTTCGGCGGGGATTGCTTCCACCTCGGTGTCCATCATTTCGCGGACAGTGGCGGCGGGGTCTGCCACCAGCAGCCGCCGCAGGGGCAGGACGCCCAGCAGCATATCCGCGCGGTTCACTACAATCAGGCTGTCGGTCATGGCCGGCAGCTCTTCATGGCGGCGCAGATAGCGCAGCACCACGTCCGCGGTATGCCGGGCCCGCACGGTAATGGTATCTGTGTTCATCAGGCCGCCGGCGGTGTTTTCCGGATAGTCCAGGACCTGCTCAACGCGGGCGCGATCCTGTTCATCCATGACCCGCAGCACTTCCTGCAGCACTTTCTCCGGCAGCCGCTGCAAAATGTCGGCGACGTCGTCAGGCTCCAGGCCCTCGGTGGCAGCGGCCACCTCCGTGGCGTCCATGCCGCGCAGGAACTGAGACTGTAGCTCGTCGCCCAGCTCCTGGAGGATTTCGCCCTCGTCCTCGTCGTCCACCAGTTGCCACAGCACCGCCCGGGTGGGGGGTGGTGAAGACTCCAGCAGCTTTGCAATGTCGGTGGCGGGAAGGGCATTGAGCATATGCCGGACATTGACAAAGGTGCCACTGCCCAGCGCCCGGGTCAGCTCGTCAAGCTGGGCCTGGGTACGATTGATTTCGACGGCCTGGACCACCTGCGATCAGGCTCCGGCCTGGGGGAACGGGCGCTGGCGGGGCATTACTCGCCCTCGTCGAAGCGGTTCTCGATGAGCTGGGTGATGGCGGCCAGCGCCTCCTCTTCGTCCTTGCCGTCTATTTCCAGGGCAAGCTCCGTGCCCTTGCCGGCGGCCAGCATCATGATGGACATAATGCTCTTGCCGTCGACCATCTTGCCGTCCTGGCCTACCTGGATAGAACTGGAGAAGGAAGCAGCGCAGCTGACAAACTTTGCCGCCGCGCGCGCGTGTAAACCCAGCTTGTTGATTATTGTAATTTTCTGCCGGAGCATGCTCAGCCCTGGTTGTGGCCATCGGCCTGGCCCTGCAATTCGCGGTGCCTGAGGTTAGCCTCCGGATAGTCCTGCCGGAAGCGTCGGTATAGTTTTTCTGCGAGATATACTGACCGATGTTGCCCACCCGTACAACCGAGGGCAACGGTGATGTAACTGCGGTTACTGTCACGGTAGCGCGGCAGCCAGTTCTCGAGGAAGCCGGATATCTCTTCAAACATATCCCTGGCCAGCGGCTGTTGCTCAAGAAATTCCACCACTTCCGCGTCGCGCCCCGTTTTCAGGCGCAGGGTTTTTTCCCAGTGCGGGTTGGGCAGGATACGTACGTCGAATACCAGGTCGGCGTCGGCGGGCACGCCGCGTTTGAAACCGAAAGACTGGAACAGCACCGAGATTTCGCCAGACTGCGAGCCCACCAGCCGCTCCCTGATGGCTGAGCGCAGCTCGTAGATCGTCATCTGGCTGGTATCGATGACCAGCGAGGCGGCACTGGCGATGGGCTCAAGAATCTCACGTTCCCGGGCAATGGCATCGGCCAACGGGGTATCGTCGGAACTCAGGGGGTGGCGTCGCCGGGTCTCGCTGAAGCGTTTTATGAGGCTGTCATCCTCGGCATCGAGGAACAGGATGTCCATGTTCACATCGCCGGGCAGTTCCGCCAGCAGGTTGGAGAAGTGGGTGAGGTCGACGTGGGCATTGCGGGCATCAATACACACCGCCAGGCCGGCGGGGGAGAGCGGCTGGGAATGGCCGCGCTCCACCAGCGCCGGCAGCAGCGTGGCGGGAAGGTTGTCAATGCAGTAGAAGCCCTGGTCCTCGAGCTGGTGCAGGGCGGTACTTTTGCCCGATCCCGAGCGACCGCTGATGATCACCAGGCGCACGGAGGCCCCTAGTGTCCGAAGCTCACCGCGGCGCTGTAGAGCGCATGGTCACTCCCGGCGTCCCGCAGCGCGTCACAGAATTTGCCCTGGCTGAGCAACTGGGCGAGGCCAGCGAGCATGTCCAGGTGCTCCTGCGTGGCCTCCTCGGGCACGATCAGGACAAACACGATGTCGACCGGCTGGCCGTCGATGGCATCGAAATCCACGGGCTGCGCCAGGGTGATCAGGCAGCCCAGGGACTGCTGGCAGCCACTGAGGCGGCAATGGGGGATGGCAATGCCGTCACCCAGAGCCGTGCTGCCCAACTTTTCCCGGGCCAGCAGCTTGTTGTAAAGCTCTGCGGAATCCAGCGCACTCTTTCGCTCGGTGATAAGCGAGGAGGCAGTTTCAATGACTTTCTTCTTGCTGGTGCCGCCGAGCGCGCAGAAAGTCAGCGTCGGGTCCAGGAGCTGGTCAAGCTGGAACATCAGTGGCCGCGTATCTTTTCCTTGTGCTTGATGAGCTGTCGGTCGAGCTTGTCCGCCA
>JANQIO010000204.1 GCA_028282105.1 Halieaceae bacterium
CAGTTTGGTGTTAGCCTATGGGGCTGGACTGTACTGAGGACACACCCATGAGCGACGTCATCTCCCCCGCCAGTATCGATATTGAAGGCGATGTACTCGACGACCTGAAACAGCGGCTGGGCAATGCCCGCTGGCCCGAGAAGGAAGTGGTCGACGACTGGAGCCAGGGCATGCCGCTGGCCTATGCCCAGGAGCTGGCACAGTACTGGGAATACCAGTACGACTGGAAGCGCTGGGAGGTAAAGCTCAATCACTGGAACCCCTGCTCCACCGTAATCGACGACCAGGAGGTTTTCTTCCTGCACGTGCAGAGCCCGCACCCGGACGCCCTGCCGATGATCATGACCCACGGCTGGCCCGGCTCCATCGTGGAATTTCACAAGGTCATCGAGCCGCTGACCCAGCCCGACGACCCCGCCCAGGCCTTCCATCTGGTCATACCCTGCCTGCCGGGTTACGGCTTCTCCGGCAAGCCCACCGCCCCCGGCACCAGCGCCGAGGCCATTGGCGTGCTGTGGGGCAAGCTGATGGCGCGGCTGGGCTACGACCGCTACGTGGCCCAGGGCGGTGACTGGGGTGCGCTGGTGACTCAGTGCATGGGCATCAGCGAAACCGAGCACTGCGCCGGTATCCATATCAATATGCCAATCTGCCCACCCGGTGAAGAGGATCTCGCCGACCTCACCGAGTTTGAACAGGCGGCGCTGGCGGGCATGGAGCATTACAGCCAGTGGGACTCCGGCTACTCCAAGCAGCAGAGCACCCGCCCCCAGACCCTGGGCTATGGCCTGGCGGATTCCCCGGTGGGGCAAATGACCTGGATCGTCGAAAAGTTCTGGAGCTGGATGGACTGCGACGGCCACCCGGAAAACGTGCTGACCAAGGACGAGTTGCTGGACAACGTGATGATGTACTGGGTCACCAACAGCGGTGCCTCCTCGGCCCGACTCTATTGGGAGAGCTTCAACAAGCCCAATCTCGACCCCATCCATATGCCGGTTGGCGCCTCGATCTTTCCCAAGGAGATCTTCCGCTGCTCGCGGCGCTGGGCGGAAAAACGCTTCAGTAACCTGATTCACTTCAACACGCTGGACAAGGGCGGCCACTTCGCTGCCTTCGAGCAACCGGACGTATTTGTGGAGGAAGTGCAAAACTGTTTTGCACAATTGCGTTGATCCGTGCAGTGAAAACTACGCAAATCGTAGTTTTAAAATTGCGACCGCGGCTCAGATTGCCTATGGTTAACGTGGCTGCGAGCTTCCCCGACCAAAAATGAGCGGACAGGGAAACGTGCACAGGACAGGTCGCTTGACTACAAAAAACCTGCAAGCGATGAAACGACCGGTGCCTGCAAGATAACAATAAGTGACCGTGCGAAAGGATCGCACGGCGGTAGCGTGTTGGGTTAGGGGTAGATGTCAGCTATGCCGACATTGAGTGAGCTTGCCAAGCAGGAATTCGTCAAAGACGTCGTCGCGATGGGAATATTCGGTGTCGTGGCCGCCGTCATTTTTCTTGGTATCCAGAATTTCTACACCGAATCCGAGCGCGAGCAAATGGAGCGCGAGGCGGGCTTTAACCTCGAAATCCAGTTCATGACCGGCGGTGGCAACCGCATCAAGGACAACTTCGCCAGCTATGTGGCCGAGGTGTCCGAAGTAGTCACCCAGGGCATGCCGCCGGATCGGGAGACCCGCAAGATCATGCTGGCCTCCGCCTCCATCATCCGCACCGAGGTGGCCATCCTCTCCGAGTACGATCCCAACCTGAAAGTGCGCGGCGATGTGCTGGTGAACCGCATGGACGAGTTGAGCCAGAACATCTTCACCTATTCCCGCGGCGAGATGCGGGATTACCAGCAACAGCTACTGGAGCTCAAAGAGCACTACCAAGCATTCATACTGAAGCTGAATTCCGTCGCCAAGAAGCACCTGTCCGTGAGCCACCGGCAGTATAATTAGGTCCTCACCTTTCGCCGGACCCCACCTTTCCATGACAGAGACCGTTTTCAATCCCTTCGAGTCCGAAGAGATTACCCCGCCGTTTTCAGAACACTGGGAAGCGAAGCGCCGCCTGGCCCAGGCCATCCGCGAGCTGACCGACGTGCTGGTGACATCCACCCCGTCGATCGGCGACATGAACGCCATCGCTGAGCGCCTGGAACTGCAGGCCCGCCAGTTCGCCGCCGCACCCCGGCTCTACGGCCAGATGGCCTTCCAGGCCGATGGCAACCACGGCACCCGTGGCGAGGTGAACCACGAGCTCAACGCCATGGCGGGCTGGAGTAACCCCCTGTCACCGGGCCTGAACATGTGGATTGAGGACGAGCGCGCATATGGCACCGTCACCTGCGGCTGGGCCTATGAAGGGCCACCCGGGCATATCCACGGCGGCTTTATCGCGGCGATTTTTGACCAGTTCCTGGGCATGGCGCAGATGATGGGCAAGCAGCCAGGCATGACCGGCCGCCTCACCACCCGCTACCACCGACCCACCCCGCTCAATGTCGAGCTGAAGCTGGAGGCCTGGATGGAAAGCGTCGAAGGCCGCAAAACCCAGATGCACGCTGAGATGCGCAACGGTGACGAGGTCACCGCCACCTGCGAAGCGCTGTTTATTCGCCCGAAAGGCGGCCTTGGGCTCAAGGATATGGACAAGGCCGTCGAGGCAGACGCCAGCTGATACTGATCCGGCGCGCGGTCGGCGCCGGCCCCAAACGCCTGGGCACCCGGAGGGTGAGCACACCGTCCGCCAGGGTCAGGTGAACATCGTCTTTCGCCACGCCGGGCTGTTGCGGGGTGTTCTCGAAATGGCCGTCCTTATCCCTCAGACCGACTCGCATTGCTTTACATTTCTTTGCCCACTCGCCAGCCACATTTACAGGCCGGGCTGCTTCAATAGCACCATCGACGTAAGGAGACCCGACCATGAAACAGACCCTCATAGCCGTAGTGCTTACCCTGGCCACGGTGCACCACGCCATGGCCCAGGACGAACCGCGCGGCAACGGCCAACGCGGCCCCCACGGCAATCCGGAAGAGCGCATGGAGCGCATGCGCGATCACCTCGGCCTGTCCGACGAGCAGATGACGCAGATGCGCGAGATACGTGAGAGCGGCGCCAGCCGCCGCGACATGCGCGACCAGATGCGCGAGGTGCTGACCGACGAGCAGTTGGACATGATGCGCGAGCACCGCGCCCAGCGAGGCGGCAAGCGCGGCGGCGAGCGCGGTGGCGAATATCGCGGCGAGACGCCGGACGCGGACATCGAGGAATCGAGCTAACCCCTACGAGCCCTGGCCGGCCGTACGCTCCCGGCGTACCGCCGGCCTTTTTTATTCGCAGGCCAACGGCGGGCCCTGCTCGGTGGCCGGCTCTATCATCAGGTAGCTGGCGGTAGTCGCGCCGATGTTCACAGCCTCATGCCAGGCGATGCCGTCGGGGTTGGCAAAGGTGATACCGGTCGGCACATCCTGCTGGCGCGTGCCCTCGGCATTGGTGATTTCCATGCGCCCGCCGGCGATCACATAGCCCACATGGGGCGGGTGGTAGTGGCGCTCGTGGCCCACCCCGGGCGGAAAGCTGCAGCGCAGGATACGCAGGCGCTCATCCCGATGCAGGCATTCACAGACCGACTCCCCCTGCCACCCCGCCGCCAGCGGGTCGGGCAAATCCTGCCCGTGGGCCGGTGGGAACAGGAACACAAGCGTAAGCGGTGCAAGCCAGTAACGGCGATTCATGGGCAATCCTATGGGTTTGAATTACCCGCATTGTAATACGGCAGGCGCAGCGCCGGTCGGGGATAAGGGGGAAACTAGGCGCGCGCCTTGGTACGCCCGGTGGGCGCCGCGTCCAGGGGGTTCTCCGGCCAGGGATGCTTGGGATAGCGCCCCTGCATTTCCTTGCGCACCTCAGCGTAGCCGTTGCGCCAGAAGCTGGCCAGGTCCTGGGTGACCTGCAGCGGCCGGCCCGCCGGTGACAGCAGGTGGATCAGCACCGGAATACCGAGAATCTCCGGGGTCTCCTCACAGCCGAACATCTCCTGCAGCTTCACCGCCAACACCGGCGGCTCCTGGGTATAGTCCACCCGCACCTTGGAGCCCGACGGCACTTCCAGGCTCTCCGGCGCAAGCTGCTCCAGCTCCTTGGGCAGGGGCCAGGGAATCATCGCGGTAAGAATGCTGCGCAGGTCCAGCTTCTGGAAATCCGCCAGCTTCTTCACGGTACCCAGATAGGGCAGCAGCCATTCTTCGAGCCGGCCCATCAGGGCCTCGTTGGAGACATCCGGCCAGGGCTCGCCTATCTCCTGGTGCAGCAGGTCCACCCGGGCCCGCCACTGGTCGAGTTCTTCGGTCCAGGGCAGCACATTGAGGCCTCGGGACCACATCAGTTCCTGCAGCGCCTGCTGGTGGGCGCGGCTGGGAATGTCCCTGAGCGGCTCGCGCGCCATTACCAACGCGCCGATGCGGCGCTGGCGTTCAGCCACAAAGCGTTCGTTGCGGTCGTCCCACTCCACCCGGTCGGCGGTTTCAATGCAGTCGGACAGCAGCCCCATAAACAGCCCTTTGTTGAGCGGTGCGGCCAACCACACCCGGTCCTGGGCAGCACCGATCTGCCCGCCCAGCTCTGCCACCGCCAGCCACTCCTCGTTGCACAGTGGGTCGGCGGGATCCAGCGCCGCGGCGCGGCCGTTGGCCAGCTGGTAGATATGCCCGCTCTCGCCGCGACGTCGGGCAATGCGGTCCGGGTAGGCCTCGGCAATCAGAGCGCCGATATTGGCCACGTTCTCACGCCCGGTAGGCAGGCCCCGGCACATCACCTTGTAATAGGTCATCTGGCGCTGGGCACGCACTTTCCAGTGGCGTTGCTCCTGCGGGCATTCCTCGCGATCCTGCACCATCAGCACCCGGCGCTCGATATCCGCACCCAGGTCCGGGAAGGGGTCGCGCTCGCTCATGATCGCCGCCAGCGCGCAGGCCTCCTCGCGCAGGCCCCATTTGCAGCCGCGAATCATCATATGCGCCACTCGCGGGTGTACCGGCAGGCGCGCCATTTGCTCGCCGGTGCGGGTGACCACCCAGGCCCCGCCGGAACCGCGGGATATCGCGTCAAAACCTTCCAACAACTCCAGCGCCTGGGCCCAGGCGCCGGCTGGCGGCTTGTTGAGCCAGTCCAGCGAGTTCACATCGTCGATACCCCAGGCCAGCAGCTGCAGCGCCATCTGGCTGAGATCAGCCTGCAGGATTTCCGGCGGCGCCTGCTGCACCAGTTCCCGCTGCTGGGATTCACTCCACAGGCGGTAGCATTTGCCCGGCGCCATACGCCCGGCGCGCCCGGCGCGCTGGGCGGAAGAGGCCTTGCTGATACGGCGGGTATAGAGCCGCGACATACCAGTGACCGGATCGTACTGGGGCGCACGCTCCAGGCCGGAATCGATCACCACCTTGATGCCGTCAATGGTCAGGGAAGATTCCGCCACGTTGGTGGATAACACCACCTTGCGGTCACCCAGCGGCGCCGGCTCGATCGCCAGTTGTTGGTTGTAAAGTGCCTGGCTGCCCGCCAGGGGCCGCACCGTCACCCCGGGCATCTCCGGCAGTGCGGCTTCCACGACGCGGATTTCCCGCTCGCCGGGCAGGAACACCAGAATGCTGCCGCTGCGCGGGTCGGCCAGCACCCGCTGAATAGTATCCACCACCGGGCCGATGATCGATGTGCCGGCTTTGCGTGGCGCGCTGTAGTACACCTCCACCGGGTGCTGGCGGCCCTGGGAACGCACCACCGGGGCCTTGAGCATCGCGTCTACCGGTACACCGTCCAGAGTGGCCGACATCACCAGGATGCGCAGCGGGTCGTCCGGGTCGCGGAACAGATCCCGGGCCTGCAGCAACAGCGCCAGGCCGACATCGGTATTCAGGTGGCGCTCGTGGAATTCGTCGAAGATCACCATGGCCACGCCCGGCAGCGCCGGGTCCTCCTGCAGCATGCGGGTGAGAATGCCCTCGGTGATCACCTCAATATGGGTGTTGGCGCTGACCTTGGTGCCCTGGCGAATGCGGTAGCCCACCGTCTCGCCCACGTCTTCCCCCAACAGCTGGGACATGCGCTGAGCCGCGGTGCGGGCCGCCAGCCGTCGGGGCTCCAGCACCAGGATCTTGCGGTACTCCAGCCACGGCGCCGTTAACAGGTGCAGGGGCACGATGGTCGTCTTGCCGGCGCCCGGCGGGGCTTCCAGCACGGCGTCCAGGTGATCCTCGAAGACACCGGAGATCTGGGTCAGGACGTCGCTGATGGGAAGATCAGTTTCCATAAGCATCAAAGCTACCCCAACCACAAGGCCCGGTCACTGGATTAATGCCCATTTGAGAACCTATTAACAGATCGACCGGCAGCGCTGTCCAGAACCGTGACAGCGCGCACAGGGCCTGCGCTGGTACACTGGCGGCATAAACCCAATAACAGGATTCGCGCTGTGAGCAACTACGACATCATCTCTACTTTTTGTGACACCTGGGCCAGCCGCGACATCGACGCCCTGATGGACTTCTTCGCCGACGACGCCGTGTACCACAACATCCCCATGGACCCGCCCAACGTCGGCAAGGAGATGATTCGGGGCGTAATCGAGATGTTTATGAAAGACCCCACCGCGGTCACCTTCGCCGTACACCACCAGGCCGAAAGCCCCGACGGCGTGGTGCTCAATGAGCGCACCGACACCTTCCAGATCGGCGAGCACAGCATCGCGCTGCGGGTCATGGGCTGCTTCGAACTCACTGAGGGCAAAATCACCGCCTGGCGGGACTACTTTGATATGAACCAGTACATGAGCCAGCTACCCCAGCAATGAGCAATAACCTGTTTACCTCTACCCTCGCCTCCTCTCTGCGCGGCTGGCAGGGCATCCGGGCGCGCACCGATACCGAGCAGCCCGAGAAGCTGCTGACACTTTACGAGTTCGAGAACTGC
>JANQIO010000211.1 GCA_028282105.1 Halieaceae bacterium
TGAGGCACTCACGTTCCGGTTGCAAATCAAGAACCTTACGAACGAAGAGTTCGCTTACGAGCGGGATGGGGTCAAGATCGAAGTCTTCGAAGAAGGCACTTCGGTCTCCGCGAGCTTCACCTACGAATTTCTATAACCGATAACCTAGGAAGAGTCCTATGTTGCACAAAAAACTCATACTCTCACTCCTGGCGGCTGCTTCGCTGACTCTGGTCGGATGCAGTGACGGCGACCAGGGCGACAATGTCACGATCACTAACGAGATCGGCGGCGGTGATCCCGGTCCAGGACCGGGTCCTGATCCGGGCGAGGGTGATTGCGAAGGCTTCGTTACTACTGACTTCGCCACCTGCTCCGAGCTGTCCGGCGGCGGTGCTGCCGGTACTCTGACCGGCACTGTCGATCAGAACTACACGCTGAACAGTGAACTGCAGTGGCGCCTGAGCGGTACGGTGACTGTTGGTACCGGCAACCAGGAAGTTCAGACCGATGCTGACGTGCAGGCCATCAAGGATGCCGGCGTGATACTGACCATCGAGGCCGGCACTGATGTTCGCGCCTTCGATGACGGCTCACTGCTGGTGACTCGTGGCTCCCAGATTATTGCTGACGGCACGGCCTCAAGCCCGATCACCTTCTCCAGCCTGGACGCCAACTTCGACGGCCTGGGCGAGTGGGGCGGCCTGATCATCCAGGGTTTTGCACCGCAGTACGGTGCCGGCGGCACCGGCGCCTGCTTCGGCGCTGGCACCGTCTGTAACGTAGAGGGTGAGGGCGGTACCGAGATCTCTGTATATGGTGGTAACGAGCCCGACGACAACAGCGGCATCCTGCGCTATGTGCGCGTCGCTGAAGGTGGTCTGGTGGCTGGCCCCAACAATGAGATCAACGGTATCACCATGCAGGGCGTCGGTTACGGCACCACCATGGAATATGTCCAGGTGCACAACAACCTCGACGACGGCCTCGAGTGGTTCGGCGGCACGGTTAGCGTTCGCTACGCGGTCCTGACCGGCAACGACGATGACGATATCGACTTCGACGAAGGTTTCCAGGGCAACATCCAGTACGCCCTGGTGGTCAAGTCTGACAACGCGGCGCCGGTAGGCAGCAACGATCCGCGCGCCATCGAAGCCAACTCCTCTGACGACGAGTACGTGCCTGAAACCGAAGCGGTTATCGCCAACGTCACCATCCTGGGTGGTGATGTGAATAACTCAGACGCCGGCCAGCAGCCTGGCATGCGTCTGCGCGGTGCGGTCACCACGGATATCTACAACACGGCGGTTCGCGAGTTCGATCGCGGTTGTATCCGTATCGATGACGCCGACACCGACGGCGCCGGCACCATCGTGCCTTCCGTGGTTAACCTGACCAACATCCTCAATGACTGTGACAGCGGCATCTACGACAGTTCTTCCCGCGGCCCTGCCGACTCCGAAGATAACGTTGTGATTGCACCGTTCACCGTGAGCAGCACCTACGCTATCAACGAAGATGAAGCGGTACTCGACAGCGCCCCGACCATCGACGCTGTCGACAACGGCGACAGCTTCGTATTCGACCAGACGGCATACGTCGGTGCGGTTGACCCCGCCGCCGCCACCGGCTGGTGGGAAGGCTGGATCATCCCGGGTTCTCTCGAAAGCACCCCGCCGGATGAGACGCCTGACTTTGTCTCCTGCGACCTGGATGCGACGGTACCGAACTGCACCATCACCGGCACCATCGATGAAGACTATACCTTCGTTCGCGGCGTGCAGTACCGCCTCGACGGTGAAGTCATTGTCGGCGACGGCAACCAGTTCATCGGCAGCCAGTCTGACTACGACCGCGTGGTTGAAAACGGTGTCACCCTGACCATCGAGCCGGGCGTAGACGTTCGCGCCTTCGATGACGGTTCACTGCTGGTAACTCGTGCCTCCAAGCTGATGGCAGTGGGTACCGCAGCCAGCCCGATCACCTTCTCCAGCCTGACTGACGAAGACTTCGACGGCCTCGGTGAGTGGGGTGGCGTGATCATCCAGGGCTTCGCCCCGCAGTACGGTGCTGGCGGTACTGGCGCCTGCTTCAACCCGGGCGAGATCTGGTGCAACGTTGAAGGTGAAGGCGGTACCGTGATTGGCCGTTACGGCGGCAACGTGCCCGATGACGACAGCGGTATGGTTCGCTATGTGCGCATCGCCGAAGGCGGCCTGGTCGCTGGTCCGAACAACGAGATCAACGGCCTGACCATGCAGGGCGTTGGCCACGGCACCACCGTTGAGTATGTGCAGATCCACAACAACCTTGACGACGGCCTCGAGTGGTTCGGCGGCACGGTGAACGCTCGCTACGTGGTCCTGACCGGCAACGACGATGACGATATCGACTTCGACGAAGGCTATCAGGGCAACATCCAGTTCGGCATTGTGGTGAAGTCCAACAATTCTGCACCGGTAGGCAGCAACGATCCGCGCGCTATTGAAGCCAACTCTTCTGACGACGAGTATGTGCCGGAAACCGAAGGCGCTCTGGCCAACATCCTGATCATCGGCGGCGAAGTTAACAACGCCGGCGACGGCCAGCCTGGCATGCGTCTGCGCGGCGCCCTGACCACGCGTATCTACAACACCTCGGTGTCCATGTTCGACACCCGCGGTTGTGTACGCATCGACGACGCCGACACTGACGGCCTCGGCACCATCGTGGTATCGGTGGTCGAGCTGTACAACGTGCTTGGTGACTGTGCTGCCGGCTACTACGACGGTTCTTCCCGCGGCCCGGCTGATGTGGAAGACAACGCTGGTGATCCCGATGGTGTGGTGATGCCGCTGACGGTTGATGCCGCCTACGCGCTGACCCAGGCCGAAGCCAATGTAGCGGTACCCCCGTTCCAGGCTGTGAACAACGGCTCTGGCTTCACCTTCGAAGCCACCGACTACGTCGGAGCGGTTGAGCCCGGCACGGCCGCTGCCGACGCCTGGTGGGCCGGCTGGATCATCCCCGGTTCGCTGTAAGCTCTGCGCGTCCCGCCTTGTGGCGGGGCGCAACACCAGACCGCTGCCAGCGGTAATAGATTATTTGGTGTGTCCTCTGTGACCCCGGCCCCGGCCGGGGTTTTTTATGCCTGCGATTCAGGCGGCGGGGCATGGTCGGGCCAGTTATCCGGAGTAATAAAGCAGCGGCGCTGTTCCCGCCCCGAAGCGTCGCAGGCGGCCAGTTGCACGGGTCTCGAGCCGTGCCCAAGCCGGCTCGCCAGCAACTCCGCCATGGCCTCCGTCCCGCGCCGTTGACCATCGTTTACTGAGTAGGCCGACAGCCAGCGGCGGCGTGGGATTTTCTGCCAGCCCTGCCAGCTCTCCGGCAGCGGATCAAGTTCCCTGAACTGGCTCCAGGTGTACCAGGTTCGCAACGGGTTGGCCGGATTGTGGTATTCCGGCGCGCTGGCGCCCGCCATGGGCGCGAACAGGTAGCCCTTGATATCCACGACACTGATACAGTCCTGTATGCCCAGCTTGTTCAGTACGGCGCGGGCCGCTGGGTGCTGGGAGAGGCGACTCTGGCGAGCGGTGAGATGATGCAGCTTCTGGTCCAGGCGATCGTGCTGTCCCGGCCCCAGCCACAGCTCCGTCCCCGCTATGCCGAGGTAGAACTTCACCGCCAGCTCGAGGTGCACGTGCTTCTCCCGGCGCCGGCACCAGTAGATACAGTCGAATTCACCGACAGTGCGGTGTCCGTCCCGCACTGCCAGGTTATGGGCCAGCAGTTCGGTGTCGGGGTCGTATTCCAGCAAGTAGTGCCATAGCCGCTCGTAGTAGAGGCCCAGGCGGCCACCGGGTGTATCGCCCAGGAATTCCCGCAACGGCGTAGCGTCGCGATCCAGCTCCGCCAGGTGGCGGCGCCACGCGTCGGTCAGCTCAAGGCCGGCGCCGGCAAGGCCCGGACCGTGGATCAATAGCGGGGAAAACCCGGCCCAGGCCAGGTCGCGCACCAGAGGGTCAGTGTAGAAATGGCCGGGCATTGAGACTCTCCGCCGGATGACTGCGTATAATAGGCGGATGTCAAACAGCTTTTCAAAGATCGGTCTTATTGGTCGCGGCCGTCACGAGAGTTCGCGCGAAACCCTGCAGAGCCTGCTGGCGCTGCTGGCGGGCCGCGGCCTGCAGGCCTATATCGAGCCGCGCCTGGCCAAGCTTTGCCCGGACTGCGCCGCGACCGAGGCCGGCCGCGATGAGATCGGTGAACACTGCGACCTGGTGATTGTGGTAGGCGGCGACGGCAGCATGCTGAGCGCAGCGCGCACCATGGCGCGGCACAACACACCGCTGCTCGGGGTCAACCGCGGTCGGCTGGGTTTCCTCACCGATATTTCCCCGGATGAGATCGACCTCAAGGTGGCAGAAGTGCTGGATGGCAACTACGACGCGGAAGAACGCTTTCTGCTGGACGTGGTGGTGCTGCGGGATGACGAGGTGATTGGCCGTGCGGACGCGCTGAATGATGTGGTGGTGAACTCCGGCACTTCGGCGCAGATGATCGAGTTCGACCTGTATATTGACGACACCTTTGTCTACCGCCAGCGCGCTGACGGTCTGATTATATCGACCCCGACGGGCTCTACGGCCTACTCCTTGTCAGGCGGCGGTCCGATCATGCACCCCTCGCTGGACGCGCTGGTGCTGGTACCCATGTTCCCCCATACCCTCAGCAGCCGGCCGATCGTGGTGGACGGCGACAGCCGGCTGCGACTGTCCATTGCCGAGGACAACAGCATCCACCCGCCGGTGACCTGCGATGGTCAGGTCAATATGACTGCGCGCCCTGGCGACACGGTGGAGGTGTACAAAAAGCCGCACCGCATGACGCTGATTCACCCGGTAGATCACAGCTTCTACGCCAGCTGCCGCGACAAGCTCCGCTGGGGTAACCCGCTGGTGGAGTGACCGCCACACCAGGCTCGCCCAACAGGATACGACCTAGCCCAAGCACGTGCCCCATACCTTTAACAGCCCCCGCGAACTGCTGAGAACAGTGCCGGTGACGCTCGCCCTTATTGTGCTGAGTGTCTGTGGCTTTCTGCTCTACTACCTGGGCGCGCCCCTGTCGTGGATTGCCGCATTCACCTACCAGGAGTTCAGCGTTGAGGGGCGCCAGGTTGTGTTCCAGTCCAGCCCCGGCGAGTACTGGCGCATCATCACGCCGATCTTTCTGCACTTTGGCTGGTTACATATCACCTTCAACAGCCTGTGGCTGTGGGAATTGGGCGCGCTGATTGAACAGCGGCTTGGAGGCGTATACCTGGTGGCACTGGTGCTGTTGTGCGGTGGTGGGTCCAACATCGCCCAGGCGGCCTACAGCGGCCCTTCGCTGTTCGGAGGCATGTCCGGTGTGGTCTATGCCTTGCTGGGATTCTGCTGGGTGTACAATGCGCTGCTGCCAAACGGGCGGCTCTGGGTGCCGCGCGCCATTATCATTTTTATGCTGGTGTGGCTGGTGTTCTGCATGGTGGCGCCCACCGAGCTGCTGGGTATCGGCAGCATCGCCAATGCGGCCCACCTGGGCGGCTTGTTGCTGGGTTGCCTGCTGGCCCTGCCGCTGGCGCTGCGGCACCGGCAGCAGGGCCCGCTACGCCCGATGGACAAAGAGGACGACTGACGTGAACTACCAGGACCTGGTGGAGCAGATCACACCCGAGCTATACACGGCCTTCAAGCGTGCCCTGGAGCTGGGGCGCTGGCCAGATGGGCGGGCGATGACCGCTGAGCAACGGGCGCACTGTCTTGACGCGGTGATTGCCTACGACCAGCTGCACCTCAGCGAGGAGGAGCGGGTCGGCTATATCGATCGCAGCCGCAAGCCGGCCGGGGAGGCCGAGCAATTGCTGCGCTTCGCCGACGATGCCGCTGGAGACACCGGGGAATGAGTGGCCAGCTTGGCGAAGGTCAGCTTCGCAAGATGGTCACCGATCACCAGCAGCCGGTGCACTACGCCATGCCCCTGGGTGAGGCTGATGTGCCGATGAATGCCCTGATCGGCGAGCGCCTGGCGCTGGACTACCTCGGTAAAATCAGCTGCGTGCACTGCGGGCGCGACACCAGGAAGAGTTTCAACCAGGGCTATTGCTACCCCTGTTTTACCCGGCTGGCGCAGTGCGATAGCTGTATCGTCAGCCCGGAGAAATGCCACTACGACGCCGGCACCTGCCGGGAACCGGAGTGGGGTGAAGCGAACTGCATGATCGACCATGTGGTGTACCTGGCCAACACCTCCGGGCTAAAGATCGGCATCACCCGCACAACCCAGGTGCCCACCCGCTGGATGGACCAGGGTGCGGTGCAGGCCCTGCCTATTTTCCGGGTGCAAACCCGGCACCAATCCGGCCTGGTCGAGGTGCTGTTCAAGGATCACGTCAACGATCGCACCAACTGGCGAGCCATGCTCAAGGGCGAGGTGGAGGACATGGCGCTGGCCGCGGAGCGGGATCGACTGTTCGATGTCACGGCCGCAGGCATTGACGCTTTGCAGTCCCAGTTCGGCCTGCAGGCGATCACCCGGCTGGAAAACGACCAGGATTACGAGTTTCTCTACCCGGTGTCGGAATACCCCACCAAGGTCAGCTCCTTCAATCTCGACAAGGCGCCCCGCGTGGAAGGGGTGTTGAATGGCATCAAGGGTCAGTACCTGATCTTTGATAGCGGAGTCATCAATATGCGCAAGTACGGCGGCTACCATCTCGCCCTGCACGCGCTGTAATAGCGGAACTTCATCATGCGCGACGCACAACCCAACGCCATTTACCTTAAGGACTACCAGCCACCGGCTTACCTGATCGATGAAACGCGGCTCGATTTCCAGCTCGGCGAAGAGGAAACCCTGGTGGACGCGCGGCTCAAGCTGCGCCGCAATCCCGACGCTGCGGCTGGTGGCGTGCTGGAGCTGGACGGTGCTGAACTGGAGCTGCTGGACATCGAAATCGATGGCGAGGCGCTGGCGCCGGACGCCTATACGCTCACCGACGAGAAGCTGCACCTGCTGGCGCCGCCGGAGCAGTTCGAGCTGCGCTGCCGGACTCGTATCGCCCCGCAGAACAACACCTCCCTGGAGGGCCTGTACAAGTCCCGCACCATGTTCTGCACCCAGTGTGAGGCCGAGGGCTTTCGCAAAATTACCTACTACCTGGATCGCCCGGATGTCATGAGTGTGTTTACCGTGCGGGTAGAGGCGGATGCCCAGCGCTATCCGGTGCTGCTCAGCAATGGCAATCTGGTCGACAGCGGCGGCGACGGCGCCCGCCACTGGACCCTCTGGAACGACCCCTTTCCCAAGCCTTCCTATCTGTTCGCCCTGGTGGCCGGTGAGTTGGACAAGGTCAGCGACAGCTTCGTCACAGCCGGCGGCCGCGAAGTCGCCCTGCACATTTTTGTGGAGGCCAAGGACCTGGACAAGTGCGACCACGCCATGCGCTCCCTCAAGCAGTCCATGCGCTGGGACGAGGAGGTGTTTGGCCGCGAGTACGACCTGGACGTGTTCAACATCGTCGCGGTAGATGACTTCAACATGGGGGCGATGGAAAACAAGAGCCTCAATATCTTCAACACCTCCTGCGTGCTCGCCCACCCGGACACCACCACAGACCAGGCCTTCCAACGCGTGGAAGCGGTGGTGGCCCACGAGTATTTTCACAATTGGTCCGGCAACCGGGTGACCTGCCGGGACTGGTTCCAGCTCAGTCTCAAGGAGGGCTTCACCGTATTTCGCGATGCGGAGTTCTCCGCGGATATGGGCTCGCGGGCGGTCAAACGGGTGGAGGACGCCACGGTATTACGCAGCATCCAGTTTGCCGAAGATGCCGGGCCCATGGCCCACCCGGTGCGGCCGGACTCCTATATTGAGATATCCAACTTTTACACCGTCACTATCTACGAGAAGGGCGCCGAGGTCGTGCGGATGATTCACACCCTGCTCGGTGCGGCGGACTTCCGCCGCGGCTCCGACCTCTATTTCCAGCGCCACGATGGCCAGGCCGTTACCTGTGAAGACTTCGTGGCCGCCATGGAGGCGGCCAGCGGCCGCGACCTGAGCCAGTTCCGGCGCTGGTACAGCCAGGCGGGCACCCCGGAGCTTACCGTCAGCGACGCCTGGGATGAGGAAGAGGGCCGCTACACGCTCACCGTCTCACAGCATTGCCCGCCGACACCGGGCCAGTCCGAGAAAGCGCCGTTCCATATTCCCCTGGAAATGGGCCTGCTGGGAGATGCCGGCAGCTTGCGCCTGCAGCTCGAAGGCGAAGTGGCCGACGCGGAAACGGAAGACAACACCACGCGGGTACTGGAGCTGACGGAGGACACGCAGCGCTTTGTCTTTACCGGCCTGCCGGAACGCCCGGTGCCGTCACTGCTGCGCGGCTTTTCAGCGCCGGTGAAGCTTGCCTATCCCTACACCCGTGAGCAGTTGGCATTCATCATGAGCCGGGATAGCGACGGCTTCAGTCGCTGGGACGCCAGCCAGCAGTTGGCCATCCAGGTGATTGAACAAAGCCAGTCGGGACCGGTCGATCCGCTGCTGTTGGATGCTTTTCGCGAGCTGCTGGCCGACGACAGCCTGGATCCGGCAATGGTCGCAGAGGCCCTGCGCATGCCCAGTGAAAACTACCTTGCTGATCTGGCTGAGGTCGTGGATGTGGAAGCCATCCACCGCGGCCGGCAGACGGTGCGAACCGAGATCGGCAGCCAGCTCGGCGAGTTGCTGACTACGCGTTATCACGGCCTGGCCTCCGCGCGGGAATACCGGCCGGACTCCGGGCAGCTTGCCGCACGCAGCCTGCGCAACACCTGCCTGGCCTACCTGGCGCTGGCAGGGGAGGAGGGTGTGGCGCTGGCCATGACCCAGTATCGTGAGGCGAGCAATATGACCGATCGCCAGGCGGCACTTACCACGGTGGTGAACTGTGGCAGCGACGCCCAGCGCCAGGAGTTGCTGGAAGACTTCTACCAGGCCTACCAGCACGAATCCCTGGTGGTGAACCAGTGGTTCCAGGTCCAGGCCCTGTGTCCGCAGCCCGGTAACCTGGAGAGGGTGCGAGAGCTTATGGCCCACCCGGCCTTTTCGCTTCGCAACCCCAACAAGGTGCGCTCACTGGTGGGTGCGTTCTGTTCCGCCAACCCGGTTAACTTCCACCGTGCCGATGGCGCCGGTTACGAGCTGTTGGTGGATGTGGTAACGGAACTCAATACCGCCAACCCGCAGATTGCAGCGCGCCTGTTGACGCCCCTGACCCGCTGGCGCCGATACGGCGAACGCAGTGAACAGATGCGCCAGGCCCTGGAGTCGATCAAGGCGCTGCCCGAGCTGTCCAAGGACGTCTACGAGGTGGTCAGCAAGTCCCTGGCGGGCTGAACACCGGGGCTCCGATACGGGGTCTACACTATCCTTAGTCCATTGATCCGGGGGGAATAAATGAGCTGGGACAAGGGCAAGAAAAAGCTGCTGCACGAACTCAAGCAGATGATCGCCAGCCGGGCGGAACCGGCCCACGCGGTGGCGCTGGATGCGCTGGCCAGGACGTTTTTCCGCAGTTTTCCCGCCGAAGACCTGCGCGATGCGGACGTAGATAATCTCTACGGCTTCATTTACGGCGCTTTTCGCTCCCTGCAGCAGTGGGACGACAGCGGCTCGCGCGTCAGCATCTTCAGTCCCGATCTCGAGAAACACGGCTGGGAGAGCAACCACACCGCGGTAGTGATCCTGTCACGGGATATGCCCTTCCTGCTGGACTCCGCCCGCGGTGAGCTCAATCGTCGCAACGCCAATATCCACAAGCTGCACGGCCAGAATTTCGGCGTGGAGCGGGACGAGGAGGGCCATCTCACCGGTATTCTCAGCGAGCGCGAGGGCCGGGTGGTCAGTCTCATCTACTTCGAGATAGACCGCAGCACTGATCCAGCGGAAATCGAGGATACCCGCACCGCACTGCTGGAAATCCTCTCGGAAGTGGCCTGCGTGGTGGACGACTTCAGCGCCATGCGTGAAAAGCTCGCTGAGGTCACGGCCATGGTGGCTGCCGACAGCCAGGCGGACAAGAAACAGCGCAAGGAGCACGAGGCCTTCCTGCGCTGGATCGATGACAACCACATGACCATGTTGGGCTACGAATGCCTGGGTGTGCAATACAGCGGCGACCAGCACAATGTGGTGGATATCCAGGACACCCGGCTCGGGCTGTTGAAGCTGCGCGGTACCAGTGGCCGCCATGATCTGGCCCTGGACCTGGAGGCGGCCAGCCGCGACGGAGGCGATATCCTGGGCCGGCAGATCAGCTTCTCCAAGTCGCGTATCCGTTCCCGGGTCCACCGTTTCGCCTATCCGGACTACATTGAGATCAACCAGTACGACGAAAGCGGCAAGGTGATCCTGCAGCACCGCTTCATGGGCCTGTACACCTTTTCGGTGTACAGCGAGAGCCCCACCCTGATTCCCATGGTGCGGCTCAAGGTGGAGCAGGTGATGGCGATGTCCGGCCTGGACATGAGCAACCATGAGGGCCGTGAGCTGGCCCGGGTGCTGGAGATGTTCCCGCGGGACGAGCTGTTCCAGGGCACGGTGGAAGAGCTGTATCGCATGTCCACTGCGGTTAACCAGCTCCAGGAACGGCGCATGATCCGGTTGTTCGCGCGGCCTGACGTGCATCGCAAGTTCGTCAGCTGCATGGTGTACATGCCGCGGGACCGCTACACCACGGAAAAGCGCATCGCCATCCAGACCCTGCTACTGGAAACCCTGGGCGGTATCGAATGTGAATTCACTACCTTCTTCACCGAATCGGTGCTGGTGCGCATTCACTTTGTGCTGCTGCTGGATCCCGACAAACGCCTGGACTACGACCTGGCGGAGCTGGAGGCGGGCATTATCGAGACTACCCAGGACTGGGTTGACCGGCTGCGTGACCGGCTGATTGAAGAGTACGGCGAAGAGCACGGCGCCGAGCACGCCGACCGCTTTGGCCCGGGCTTCCCGGCGGGCTACCGCGACCAGTTCGACCCCCGTGTGGCGGTGATGGACCTGGGGCGAATCCTCTCGGTGTGTGCCGGCCGGCGCCTGGAAATGAGCTTTTACCGCATGGTGGACGAGGACGACAGCCACCTGCGCTTCCGCCTGTTCCGCCACGGCAAGGCGCTGCCGCTATCCGATGTGCTGCCGATTCTGGAAAACCTGGGGCTGCGGGTGATCGCCGAGAACCCCTACGAGGTGCGCGACAAGGACGGCGAGGTGTTCTGGATCCAGGACTTCAGCCTGATGTATGCGCTCGGTGGCGCGGTAGATATCGACGCGGTGCGCGATGAGTTTACCGATGCTTTCGAGCGTATCTGGTTTGGTGAGGCGGAAAGCGACGCCTTCAATCGCCTGTTGCTTGGCACGCGGATGAACTGGCGGGAAATCGCCGTGCTGCGGGCCTACGCCAAGTATCTCAAGCAGATCAACTTCCAGTTCAGCACCGACTACATCGCCGACACCCTGGAGGAACACCTGCACATTACCGGTGCTATTGTGGAGCTGTTCCTGACCCGCTTCGATCCGGATCTCGAGGGCGACGATGAATGGCGCCAGACCCGGGAAAACGAAGTCATCAACCGGGTTATCCAGTCGCTGGACCAGGTGCCGAACCTGGGCCAGGACCGCATCATCCGCCAGTACCTGGCGCTGATCCAGGCGACCCTACGCACCAACTTTTTCCAGCGCGACGAGGCCGGCAAGCCCCGCAACTACATCTCCCTCAAGATGCAGCCCGGTGACGTGCCCGATATGCCGAAACCGGTGCCGGCCTACGAGATTTTTGTTTACTCACCCCAGGTGGAAGGGGTGCACCTGCGCGGCGGCAAGGTGGCGCGCGGCGGCCTGCGCTGGTCCGACCGCCACGAGGACTTCCGCACCGAGGTGCTGGGCCTGGTGAAGGCCCAGCAGGTCAAGAATGCGGTCATCGTGCCGGTGGGCGCCAAGGGCGGCTTCGTCGCCAAGCGCGCGATGCCCAAAGCCAGCCGCGAGGAAATACAGGCCGAGGGTATAGCCTGCTACCAGACTTTTATCCGCGGTCTGCTGGATATCACCGACAATCTGGTGGACGGCGCTATCCAGCCGCCGCTGCGGGTGATCCGCAAGGACGAGGACGACCCCTACCTGGTGGTGGCGGCCGATAAGGGCACCGCCACCTTCAGTGATATTGCCAACGCTATCTCGGCGGAGTACGGGCACTGGCTCGGGGATGCCTTTGCGTCCGGCGGCAGCGCCGGCTACGACCACAAGAAGATGGGCATCACGGCGCGGGGGGCCTGGGTGTCGGTGCAGCGCCATTTTCGTGAGATGGGTATCAACTGCCAGGACACCGAGTTCACGGTGGTGGGTATCGGCGATATGGGCGGCGACGTGTTCGGCAATGGCATGCTGTTGTCGGAGACCATCCAGTTGGTGGCGGCATTCAATCACCTGCACATCTTTATCGACCCCAACCCGGACCCGGCGGCGACCTTTGCCGAGCGTCAGCGGCTGTTTGCCCTGGAACGCTCGACCTGGGAAGACTTTAGCCGCGAACTGATCTCGGAAGGCGGTGGCGTATTCTCCCGCAGTGCCAAATCGGTGCCGATCAGTCCGCAGATGCAGGCGCGATTTGGTATAGACGCCCAGACCCTTACGCCCAATGAGCTGATCACGGCCTGTCTCAAGGCGCCGGTGGATCTACTCTGGAACGGTGGCATTGGCACCTATGTGAAAGCCAGCAGCGAGCAGCACGCGGATGTGGGCGACAAGGCCAACGACGGCCTGCGTGTCAACGGCTCCGAGCTGCGCTGCCGGGTGGTGGGTGAGGGCGGCAACCTGGGTCTGACGCAATTGGGGCGGGTGGAATACGCCCGCAATGGCGGCCGCTGCAATAGCGACTTCATCGATAACGCCGGCGGCGTCGACTGCTCTGACCATGAGGTGAATATCAAGATCCTGCTCAACAGCGTGGTTGAGCGGGGCGACCTGACCGCCAAGCATCGCAATCGCCTGCTGGAAGACATGACCGACAGCGTGACCGATCTGGTGCTGGAAAATAACTACCGGCAGACCCAGGCCATCAGCCTGGCGGAGAGCGAATCCGCCCGCCGCATCGGCGAGTACCGGCGCTTTATCCAGCGCCTGGAAGACAATGGCCGCCTGGATCGCGCGCTGGAATTCCTGCCCAGCGACGAAGAGCTGGTGGAACGCCGCGCTGATGGCCTCGGCCTGACCCGGCCCGAGCTGTCAGTGCTGGTCTCCTATAGCAAGGCCATCCTCAAGGAGCAGCTCGGCGCCTCTGACGTGCACACCGACAGCTACCTGGCGCGGGCCATGGAAGGCGCCTTTCCGCCGCGAATCCTGGAGGAGTACGGCGAGGAGATTCACGGCCACGGCCTGCGTCGCGAGATTATCGCCACCCAGATTGCCAACGATATGATCAACCGGGTGGGTGTGAGCTTTGTAGGCCGACTGGTGGTGTCTACCGGAGCCACCACGCCGGAGGTGGCGCGCGCCTACGTCACTGCGCGGGACATATTCGGCCTGCAGCGCCAGTGGCAGGCCATCGAAGCCCTCGATTACGAGGTCAACAGTGAAGTACAGAGCGACATCATGGCCGAACTGGTGCGGCTGATGCGCCGCGCCAGCCGCTGGCTGCTGCGCAACCGGCGCACCCAGCTCGACCCGGCCCAGGCCATCGCCGAGTTCCAGCCCGGGGTGGAAGAATTGGAATCGGCCCTACCGGGCCTGCTGACGGGCGGCGCCGAAGAGGCGGTGAGGACGCGCTACCAGCAGCTCACCGCAGCGAACGTCAGCAGCGAACTGGCGCAGTTCGCAGCGGGCAGCCAATACCTCTATGCCGCCATGGGTATTATCGAGGCGTCGCGGGGCACTGAGGCCACGGCCATGGAGGTGGCCGAGCTGTACTTCCGCCTCGGTGAGAAGCTGGACCTGGATTGGTTTGCGGCCCAGGTGATGGCCACCAAGGTGGAAAACGAGTGGCAGGCCCTGGCCCGGGATACCTACCTGGAAGACCTGGAGTGGCAGCAGCGCTCGCTGGCGGTAGGGGCGCTAAAACATATTTGCGAAAAACGCGATGCCGAGCTCTGTATCGGCCGCTGGATGGAGCAGGAGTCGGTGCTGATCCAGCGCTGGCAGAACATGCTGACCGAGTTGCATGCGGCACCGGCGCCGGATTTTGCCATG
Source organism: Halieaceae bacterium (assembly GCA_028282105.1). Taxonomy (GTDB): domain Bacteria; phylum Pseudomonadota; class Gammaproteobacteria; order Pseudomonadales; family Halieaceae; genus JANQIO01. The sequence goes on from JANQIO010000211.1 coordinate 14,218, forward strand.
TTTGCCGTGGCAAACCGGGAGTTGCTGGACCTGGCCCAGAGCAGCTTGCACTAGGGTGGAACCGGCGCCGCTGTTCCGGGAGCTATGCCGGGAGCTATGCCAGGAGCAGATCAGTCTGTGGGGCCGCGGACCCCGGACGACTCCTTATTGCTGAAATTCGCGATGTACGCCAGAGACGCCGGTAAACCCGTCGCGGTTATCGCTGCGGCCTTCGCGCCAGCCGGATAACCAGTATTGTCGTGCCTGTTCGGCATTGTGGGGGCAAGTGTCCATGGATCGCCCGACCAGGCCCGCCTGGTATCCCCTGTGGTACGCCCGGTCGTTCATGTCCCTTTTGCGTCGCTTCATAGTCGCTCGCGCCCTCCTGATCGGTGGTCGATTACCCTGTGTCACATCGCCCTAATCTACCCAAAGCGGCCAGCCAGCTTCCAACATTGTTTTGTTATAAACACTCGAGGACTTATATTTCCATAAGATGAAAACTCAACCCTGGTTCGCTTCATGCCCCCGCGGCCTCGAATCCCTGCTGCTCGATGAGCTGCGCCAGCTGGGTGCGGACAGCGCCCGCGAAACCGTCGCCGGCTGCAGCTTTGAGGCGCCGCTGGCCGTGGCCTATCGGGTCGCTCTGTGGAGTCGCCTGGCCAATCGCCTGTCGCTGTCCCTGGGCGACTATCCGCTGGCGGACAATGGCGACGTCTACGCTGCGCTGGCTGAATTGTCCTGGGAGGAATGGCTGCCGGGAGGGTTGAGCTTCGTGGTGGATTTCCATGGCGAAAACCGGGCGATACGCAACACCCAGTTCGGCGCCCAACGGGTCAAGGACGCGATTGTCGATCGCTTCCGTAAACGTGGGCTGGCGCGGCCCTCGGTGGCTCGCAAGGGCGCCGATGTGCGCTTCCAGGCGCGACTGCATCGCGGCCGGGTGGCGCTGAGCCTCGATTTCGTTGGTGCCAGCCTGCACCAGCGCGGCTATCGGCGTGAAACCGGCCGGGCGCCGTTGAAGGAAAACCTGGCGGCAGCCCTGTTGCTGCGCGCGGACTGGCCGGGGATAGCGGCCCGCGGCGGCAGCCTGATTGACCCGCTGTGTGGTTCCGGCACGCTGTTGATTGAGGCGGCCATGATGGTCGCGGATATTGCGCCGGGCCTCGCCCGCAAGCGCTGGGCTTTCGAAAAGCTACCCCTGCACAATCCCGACCAGTGGCGCGCCATACTCAGCGATGCCCGCGCTCGCGCCGAGCGCGGCAGAGCCCGGGAGCTGCCGGAAATACGCGGCTACGATGCCAGCCGGCCGGTGGTGGACAAGGCCCTGGGCAATATTCGCGAAGCGGGCCTTGAGGGTCTGGTGCGGGTGATATGCAAGCCGCTGGCGGCACTGAAGCGGCCCACCCACAAGCCGCTGACTCACGGGCTGGTGATCTCCAACCCGCCCTACGGTGAGCGCCTGGGCGATGTGGACAGCCTGCGCACGCTGTACCGCGATTGGGGTGACATCATGTTGCGGGAGTTCGAGGGCTGGTCGGCAGCACTGCTGACCAGCGAAAAGGAACTGGGGATGGCCACCGGGCTGCGCAGCCGCAAGCGTTACAGCCTCTACAACGGCTCACTGGCCTGCACGCTGCTACTGTTCGACCTGGAGCCGGGCAGCCGCCTGCAGCCCCGTACGCCAGCGGAGTCCAGGCCCGCTGCGCCCGGGCATGGAGATATGTTTGCCAATCGCCTGCGCAAGAACCTCAAGCAGGCACGGCGCTGGGCCGAGCGCGAGGGCTATAGCTGCTACCGGGTCTACGATGCCGATATGCCCGAGTACGCGGTGGCCGTGGATCGCTACGATGGCCGTGTGCATGTATCCGAATACCAGGCGCCCCGTGGGGTGGACCCGGAGGCAGCGGAGCGGCGCATGGAGGAGATTCGCGCGGTACTGCCGGGCGTCATGGAAGTCCCCGAGAACCAGGTGTATTACAAACTGCGTCAGCGCCAGAAGGGCCGCAGCCAGTATCAGCGAAACGCCAGTGAAGGCGATGACTTTGAAGTGCGGGAGGGTCAGGCCCGGCTGCTGGTCAACCTGAGCGATTACCTGGACACCGGCCTGTTCCTCGATCACCGGCCCATGCGCCTGCGGGTGGCGGCGGAGGCGCGCGGCAAGGACGTACTCAATCTGTTCTGTTACACCGGCGCCGTGTCGGTGCATGCCGGCCTCGGCGGGGCGCGCTCCACCACCAGTGTCGACCTGTCGAATACCTATCTGGACTGGGCGCACCGCAACTTCGAGCTTAATGGGCTCAATACTGAGCACCACCGGCTGCTGCGGGCGGACTGCCGAGACTGGCTGGTGCAGTGCAAGGACAGCTACGACCTGATTTTCCTGGACCCGCCGTCGTTCTCCAATTCCAAGCGGATGGAGGGCGATTTCGACGTGCAACGGGATCACCCGAGTCTGGTGCGAAGCTGTCTGGCCAGGCTGCGGCCCGGCGGGGTGCTGTATTTTTCCAACAACCTGCGCAGCTTTCGGCTCGACCCGGCGCTGGCGGAAGAGTTCGCGGCCACAGACATTACCGCCGAGACTATCGACTTCGATTTCCGCCGCCGACCGCGCATACACGCTTGCTGGCAGTTTATTGGAAAGGGCGAAGCCAGCCACGATGCCGCGTAGCGCGAGAGCGCCCACTTACGCCCGGCGTCAAATTTTATGCACACAGAGCGCGTAAACCCTTTTATTTAAGGGGTTTCCCGATGTGCGGCTTCGAAAAACCCTATAAAAAAACGCTAAGTGACTGATTTTAAATATTTACCACTACTTAAAGTGAACTCTAGCTAGTTTTTGGTCGGCCATTTCCCTGGCGGCCCCTACGCTCCCGCCAGGGATCTGTCCACTAACTTATCCACAGATTTTGTGGATAAGGTTGTTGGCGATACCGCGCCGACCATGGCCAGGCTATCGGCCCCTGTGGTGAAATACGGGCCATGCCGGCCTCCCTCCTGATCGTCTACCACTCCCAGAGCGGCGCCTCCTTTCGGCTGGCCGCCGCCGCCCGCCGCGGCGCGCTGTTGGAAGCCGATGTGAGCCTGGTCTGGCGCCGCGCCTGGGATGCCGGCATTGATGAACTGGCGGCCTGCAGCGGCTTGCTGCTGGTGGCGGCGGAGAATTCGGGCAGTCTGGCGGGCGGCATGAAGGACTTCCTGGATCGCTGCTTTTACCCGGCCCAGCCGCTGCAGCTCAACCGGCCTTACGGACTGGTGGTGAGCTGCGGCAACGACGGTCGCAATACGGACAGCCAGGTGCAGCGCATTCTGCGCGGGGTGCCCATGAAACTGGTGGCGGAGCCACTGGTGTTGCGCGGTAAGCCCGGTCTTGAGCAGGATCGGGCCTGCGAAGAACTGGGCCAGGCCATGGCGGCCGGGCTGAGTATGGGGATTTACTGAGGAGAGAGCATGGACAGGGAAGTGCCGGAAGGCTTCCACAAACTTGAGGGCAAATTGGGGTTCATTGACCAGTTGGCGCCGGTGTACCGGCGCGAGGGCAATCCTCCGACGATCGGTATGACGGTGCTGGACAAGCACACCAACCTGCTCAACATCTGCCACGGCGGGGTGCTGATGACCCTGGGGGACATGGCCGCCGCCTGGGCCGTCAACACCGAGCGCGGTGAACCGCTGCCGGCGCCTACCCTCAATCTCGGTTTTGACTTCATGTCGGCCGCCCGCGAGGGCGACTGGCTGGAAGCCCGGGCGGATCAGGTCATGGTCAAGCGCCGGGTGGGCTTCGCCAGTGGCTTTATCCGCTGCGATGAGCGCCTGGTAAGCCGTTTCAGCGGCACCTTCTACCTGCCTGATCCCGGTGCCTTCGACGCCAACCAGGAACGTCTGGACAGCATGTTTTCCAACCTGGTCAAACCAGCTGGCGAATAAACGCCTCAGCGGCATTGCTGAGCCGCCGATTGCGGTGGTAGAGCAGGCCCAGCTGGCGTTGTGGAGCGACCCCGGGCACCTTCAGGGGCACGAGGGGGTCCTGTAACATCGTCCTCGGCAGCAGCGTCCAGCCCAGCCCCACTGCCGCCATCATACGAATGGTTTCCAGATAGTTGGTGGACAGGGTGATGTCCAGCTTCAGGTCGCGGGCCTCGAATAGCTGGCGCACGATGCGGCCGGTAAACGTGCTGAGGCCCGGCAGAATCACCGGGTAATCGCACAGCGCGGCCAGTGACAGCTCGTCGCCCCGAGACAGTGGGTGTTCGGCGGTGGCCATGAAGTCGAGGGGGTCGTCCCAGACCGGGGTATAGACAATGTTGGGCTCCGGTTCGGGCGCCAGGGTGACTACCGCCAGTTCCACCTTGCAGCGCGTCAACTCATCGACGGCCTGTTCGGAATCCATGAAATCGATATCCAGCGCGACCTCGGGATAGGACTCGCTGTAACGCCGCAGTACCGGGGGAAGCCGGTGCAGACCGATGTGGTGACTGGTGCCCAGGCGCAGTCGTCCCGCCACCTGGCCAGACAGGTCATCGATGGACTGGCGGGCCTGCAGCAGGTGGCCGCTGATGGCGCGTGCGTGGGGCAGCAGGGCATGACCTGCCTCGGTGAGGCTGACCTGGCGTCCGATGCGATCAAACAGGCTGGTGCCCAGTTGCTGTTCCAGGGCGGCAATACGCTTGCTGACCGCAGGCTGGGTGATGTGCAGGGCCTCCGCGGCGGCGGAGAAGGAGGCGTTTTCCGCCACCTGCAGAAAGGCTTCAAGGCTCTGGGTATCCATAAGCACAAAGGGTAGCCGGATACTTCTTGGCATTCCAGTTAGGAATGCTATCGATAAAAAATATGAATTTGTTTTATCAGTGGCCGGGTCCTAGACTAGCGCTCTTTTCCCCGGGGACCCAGCCCATGACTGCACGCACCTTGTACGACAAGCTTTGGGAACGCCACCTGGTCGAGGAACTCGACGGCGGCTCTGCACTCATCTACATCGACCGCCACCTGTTGCACGAGGTGACCTCACCGCAGGCGTTTGAAGGCCTGCGAATCGCGGGCCGCGCACCGTGGCGGATCGATGCCAACCTGGCTACGCCAGACCACAACGTGCCCACCGCCAGCGACGAGCGCAGTGGCGGGGTGGCCGGTATTGTCGATCCCGTGTCCCGCCTACAGGTGCAGACCCTGGATGAGAACTGCCGCGATTTCAATATTGTCGAGTTCGAGATCAATGACCGGCGCCAGGGCATCGTGCACGTCATCGGCCCGGAACTGGGCGCAACGCTGCCGGGGATGACCGTGGTCTGCGGCGACTCCCACACCGCCACCCACGGCGCCCTGGGCGCCATGGCCCAGGGTATCGGCACGTCGGAGGTTGAACATGTGCTCGCTACCCAGTGCCTGGTGCAGAAAAAGATGAAGAACATGCGCGTCCAGGTAGACGGTGTGCTGCCGCTGGGGGTGACTGCAAAAGACGTTGTGCTGGCGGTGATTGGCAAGATTGGCACCGCTGGGGGTACCGGTCACGCCATCGAGTTTGCCGGTGAGGCGATTCGGGCCATGAGCATGGAAGGCCGCATGACGCTCTGCAATATGGCGATTGAAGCCGGCGCCAGGATTGGCCTGGTGGCGGTGGACGAGGTGACCCTGCACTACGTGCGCGGTAAGCCCTTCGCGCCCAGTGGCGAGCTCTGGGCGCTTGCTGAACAGGACTGGCGCGAGCTGCATTCAGACGCGGAGGCGCATTTCGACACCGTGGTGGAACTGCGCGCCGAGGACATCGCCCCGCAGGTGACCTGGGGCACCTCGCCGGAAATGGTGCTGCCGGTGAGCGGCCGCGTGCCGGACCCGGCCAGCATCGATGATGAAACCCGCCGCGGCGCCGTGGAGCGCGCCCTGGAATACATGGGCCTGGAAGCGGGCCAGGCGATCACCGCGATTCGCCCGGACCGGGTGTTTATCGGCTCCTGCACCAACTCCCGGATTGAGGACCTGCGCGCGGCGGCCGCCGTGGTGCGTGGCCGCCAGGTGGCGGACGGTGTAAAGCAGGCGTTGGTAGTGCCGGGCTCCGGCGCCGTCAAGGCCCAGGCAGAGGCGGAGGGTCTGGACCAGGTGTTCCTGGCGGCGGGGATGGAGTGGCGTGAGCCCGGCTGCTCGATGTGCCTGGCTATGAACGCGGACAAGCTCGGTCCCGGTGAGCACTGCGCCTCGACGTCGAACCGTAATTTCGAGGGCCGACAGGGCTTCGGAGGGCGCACCCATCTGGTGAGCCCGGCGATGGCCGCGGCGGCGGCGGTCACCGGTCACTTTGTGGATGTCAGGGAACTGGAGCTGCAACAGCCGGCGGGAGGTGAAGCATGAAGCCGTTTACCGTACACACGGGCCTGGTGGCGCCCATGGATCGCGCCAATGTCGATACCGACATGATAATTCCCAAGCAGTTTCTCAAGTCGATCAAGCGCTCGGGTTTTGGGCCCAACCTGTTCGACGAACTGCGCTACCTGGATGAAGGCCAGCCTGGCCAGGATTGCAGTCAGCGTCCGCTCAACACCGAATTCCCCCTCAACTTGTCCCGCTACCGGGGTGCGTCGGTACTGCTGGCGCGGGAGAACTTCGGCTGTGGCTCCTCGCGCGAACATGCCCCCTGGGCTCTGGAGGACTACGGGTTCCGCTGCGTCATCGCCCCCAGCTTCGCGGATATCTTCTACAACAACTGCTTCAAGAACGGCGTGCTGCCGCTGGTGCTGGATGCGGCCAAGGTCGAGGAGCTGTTCCAGGCCCTGTACGCCGAAGAGGGGTATCAACTGACGGTCGACCTGCAGCGCCAGTGCCTGCTGGAAACGGATGGCACCGAAACGGCGTTTGAGGTGGAGGAATACCGGCGCTACCGGCTGCTCAACGGGCTGGACGATATCGGTATCACCCTCGAGCACGCCGACAGTATCCGTGACTACGAAGCGCAGGCGCGGCGGGATCGCCCGTGGCTGTTCGACGCCGTGTCGGCGGAGCAGGGCGCATGACGCGCCGGGTGTTGGTCCTGCCGGGGGATCATATCGGCCCGGAGGTGGTGCGCGAAGCGCGCCGGGTGCTGGAAGTCGTTGCCGCGGGCTTTGGGCTCGCGCTGGAACTGGATGAGGGTCTGATCGGTGGCGCTGCCCTGGAGGCCAGTGGAGAGCCGCTGCCCGCTGAAACCCTGGCCAGTGCGCGTCATGCGGATGCCATTCTGCTGGGCGCGGTCGGCGGGCCGGAGTGGGACCAGGTGGAGCGCGATCTCAGGCCGGAGCGGGGGCTGCTGAAGATACGGTCGGAACTGGGTCTGTTTGGCAACCTGCGCCCGGCTATTCTCTACCCGCAGCTGGCCGCGGCGTCCAGTCTGCGGCCAGAGGTCGTGGCGGGGCTGGACATTCTCATCGTGCGTGAACTGACAGGCGGCATTTATTTCGGTGAGCCGCGCGGTATCCGCACCCTCGAGAACGGTGAGCGAGAGGGTTACAACACCTATGTGTACAAGGAATCGGAGATAGAGCGAATCGGTCGCCTCGCCTTCGAGTCGGCTGCCAAGCGCGACGGCCGCCTGTGTTCAGTCGACAAGTCCAACGTGCTGGAAGTAACGGTGCTGTGGCGCGAAGTCATGGACCGGCTGGCCGCGGACTATCCCGACGTCGAGCTGTCCCATATGTATGTGGACAATGCGGCCATGCAACTGGTGCGCGCGCCCAAACAGTTCGACGTCGTCGTCACCGGCAATATGTTCGGCGACATCCTCTCTGATGCTGCCGCGATGCTGACTGGCTCGATCGGCATGCTGCCTTCGGCGTCCCTGGATGTGGCTTCCCGCGGGATGTACGAGCCCTGCCACGGCTCGGCCCCGGATATTTCCGGCCAGGGCCTGGCCAACCCCCTGGCCACTATCCTGTCGGTGGCCATGATGCTGCGCTACTCCCTGGATGCACCGGCGGCGGCCGCTGCCGTGGAAGCCGCGGTGAGCCGGGTGCTGGACGATGGCCTGCGCACGGCAGATATCTGCACCAGCGCAGATCAACAGGTGAGCACCAGCGCCATGGGTGATGCGGTGGTGGCGGCACTGGAGGCGCAAATGCTGGAGGAGTCTGCCTGATGGACAAGGTCAATGTAGCGGTAGTAGGTGCCACCGGCGCGGTGGGCGAAGCCATGCTCGAGATACTTGAGGAGCGTGATTTCCCCGTGGATACCCTGTACCCCCTCGCCAGCAGCCGCTCGGCGGGCTCCACGGTCAATTTCCGCAACCGTGCACACACGGTGGAAGATCTGGCGAGCTTTGATTTTTCCAGGGCCACCATAGGCCTGTTCTCCGCCGGCGGCAGTGTCTCCGCCGAGCATGCGCCCCGGGCGGCGGCTGCGGGCTGCGTGGTCATCGACAATACCTCGCATTTTCGGCGCGAAGCCGATATCCCGCTGGTGGTGCCCGAGGTCAACGAGGCGGCGATTGCGGACTACCGGTCGCGTGGCATCATCGCCAACCCCAACTGCTCGACCATCCAGATGCTGGTGGCGCTCAAGCCACTGCACGATGCCGCAGGCATTGAGCGCATTAATGTCTGTACCTACCAGGCGGTGTCCGGTACCGGTAAGTCAGCCATCGAGGAACTGGCGGGGCAGACGGCTCGCCTGCTCAACGGGCGGCCTGCGGAGGCCGACGTCTATCCGGTGCAGATCGCATTCAACGCCCTGCCGCATATCGACAGCTTCCAGGACAATGGTTACACCCGTGAAGAAATGAAGATGGTGTGGGAAACCCAGAAGATCCTTGGCGATGACAGTATTCAGGTCAATCCGACCTGTGTGCGGATTCCGGTGTTTTTCGGCCACTCCGAGGCGGTGCATATCGAAACCCGCGACAAACTCAGCGCTGAGGCGGCCCGCGCCCTGCTGGAGGCGGCCCCCGGGGTGACAGTGATTGATGATCACGAAGATGGCGGCTACCCGACGGCTGTCGGCGAGGCAGCGGGGTCTGATCCGGTATTCGTCGGACGCATTAGAGAAGATATCTCGCACCCCCGCGGACTCGATCTGTGGGTCGTTTCCGATAACGTTCGCAAAGGCGCTGCACTCAACAGTGTGCAGATTGCCGAGTGCTTGCTAAAAACATATTTATAAAAGATACTTACGCCCGTAAGTGTAGGAATATTCTAGGTTTTGCGGTTTTTCGGCGAGGGAAACTATGCGCCGGTCGCGGCCCAAAACCAAGGGTAACGGAAGGCAGCTTTCGGGCTGCTTAAACGTGCACCGGCAACTGAACGGCAATAACAAGCGCCGGAGATAACGCACAGATCGTCACATTTCGACATTTTTAGCTCGCAGATCAAAAGGGGACTGAGTAAGCTGCGAATCAACTGACCGGTGGGATGCTTGTTTGCCTTGGGCAATACACAGCCAGAACTCAGGCAAGACAGCGTGCCAGGATCAGTGCAGGGCCGGCCAGCCGGCCAAACGATAGACCAGGTAGTAGACCTGGTAACAGACCAGGTGGTAGCAGGAAGACGACCGGCATGCAGGGGATATGCAGGGGATAGTCAGTCGATACCAGGAGTGTGACTTCCTGGGCTTCCCGCGAGTTACCAGCAGTGCACCGGTACGCCGGAATGCTGGTTCGGTGAAACGAGGCCGTTTTCTAGGGGATAGCTGTCTAGGGGATAGCTGTCCAGGGGATAGCGGTAAAACGGTCATTAGAATAATAAGGCGACTTTATGAAGCGTAAGTGTGCGTCAGTGCTTCTCATCCTCGGGTTGTTATACCCCGGGATCGTGGCCGCTTTGGGGCTGGGCGAACTCACACTGAAGTCCTACCTCAATGAGCCTCTCGTCGCAGAGGTCAAGTTGCTGGAAATTGGTGAACTTGACCCAAGCCAGATTCGAGTCCGCCTTGCGACCCGCGAGGATTTTTCCCGCGCCGGCGTGGAGCGTGCCTATTTCCTGACCAGCCTGCGTTTTGAGGTGGTTGGCACGCCGTCCGGCGGTGCCGTCCTGCAGATACGCTCGTCCGACCCGGTGCGCGAGCCGTACCTGGATTTCATCGTGGAAGCGCGCTGGCCCACCGGCCGCCTGCTGCGTGAGTACACCGTGCTGCTGGACCCGCCGATTTTCGCCGGTGACGAAAGCGGTATCACGGCGCGCGCCTCCGCGACACAACGCCCTGCCAGTCGTCCATCCTCTGGCCGTAGCGGCGCACCGAGCGCTGCGCCGGCGCAGACTGAGTCTTCCAGCGCCTACCGGCAGCCTGCCAGTCAGCGGCAGTACGATGCCGAGGCGACTGAACGGCCCATGAGCGGAGAGCAGTACCTGGTGCAGCGATCAGACACCCTGTGGAAGATCGCTGCCTCCGGCAGACCGACCGGTGCCAGCGTGCAGCAGACCATGTTGGACATCCAGCGCATGAATCCAGAGGCCTTCATCGGCGGCAACATTAACCAGTTGAAAGCGGGTTATGTGCTCAGGTTGCCCAGCGCCAGTGACATCACTCCCCAGAGTTTCGATGAAGCGGTGGCTGAGGTGCAGCGCCAGGCCCGGCGCTGGCAAAGCGGTGTCAGCGGTGTAGATCGGCTGGACGCCTCTGAGGGCCTTGATGTTTCCGGCGTCGCCGGCAGTGACAGCGGCGAAGGCCACCTGCAGATTGCGGGGGTAGATAGCGGCGATGACGCGCCCATGAGCGGCGATGTCAGTGCCCGTATGGAAGATCTGGACCGCGCCCGGCGCGAGAACATCGAACTCGGTACGCGGCTCTCGGCGATGGAAGACCAGATGGAGATGCAGGAGCGCCTGATCTCCCTCAAGGACGAACAAATAGCCGCGCTGCAGGACGCCCTGGAGCGCGCCGGCGGTGATGTTGAGGACGTGGCCGAGGTCCAGGAAGGTGTCATCGAGTCACTGGATTCCATGAGCGCTGACGAGCCGGAGCCCGCGCCGCAGCAGCCCGCGGCCCAACAGCCTGAGCCCGAGCCGGCACCGCAGCCCGCTCCACAGCCGGTAAGACCGGCACCGCAGCCCATGCCTCAGCCGGCGCCGACCGTGCTCGATATGGTCATGGAGAACATCATGTATGTGGCGGCCGGCGTGCTGGTACTGCTGCTACTGGTGGTTTATCTGCTGCGCAACAAGCTCAAGCTGTCCGTGCCCAAGCTGGGCCGCAAGAAGGACCAGGAGATGCCGGTGGCCGCGGCCGCGGTCGGCAGCGGGGGTGAAGATGAATTTGCCGACGTCAGCCTCAGCGAGGACAGCCTGCTGGTCGACGAATTTGATGAGGACGAAGCCGGTGACGAAGCGGTAGAGGCGCCGGAGTCCGTCGGTGGCAGCTACAGCGCACCCGACGAGCAGGCCTACGCGGCCCAGTTCGAGTCCGGTGACGCCCTGGCAGAGGCGGATATCTATATTGCCTACGGCCGTTTCCCGCAGGCGGTAGATCTGCTGAAAGCGGCCATCGCGGTGGAGCCGGCCAATACCGACTACCGCATCAAGCTCATGGAAGCCTGTGTGGAAATGGTGGAGAGCGGCGAGTTCCAGCAACAGTACGCCGATCTGCAGGTTATTGGTGACGAGAACGTACTGCAGCGCGCCCGCTCCCTGCTGGAAGCGGTGGACGGCGGAGAGGTGTGGCTGGACGACCTACCGGATCCGACGATTTCCAGCGCCGATGTGGAAGCGGCACGGGCCAGCCAGGCCAGCAGCACCCCGGCAGCCACCGAGGCGGGCATGGACAGCGACCTGGGTGAGACCGTCGATCTCGGCCTCGATGCCGACCTCGACGACATGACCGCGGACAGCAGCGATGACGCCGGCCTCGATTTCGACGAAGTCGAGCTGGGCGACCTTGATGATGGCGTTGAAGAGCTTGGCCTGGACCTCGAAGAGGACCTGGATAGCGATTTGGAAACCGATCTGGATGCCGGCATCGAGATCGACCTCGACGACTCCGATGCGGAACTGGAGCTCGACACGGCTGACGCTGACGATCTCGGCCTCTCGCTGGAAGAGAGCGCTGCAGACGAGGAAGACGCCGGGCTCGAGTTCGAGATGGATATTGCGAGCGATGCGGAACCCGAGGCAGGCGATGCCGATGACAGCCTGGAGCTCGATGGCCTGAGTCTGGAAGACGACGAGGACCTGGCCGTCGACTTCACCGAGGCTGCTGAGCCGGAGCCCGCTAGCGATGCGGCGGATGAGCTTGACGCACTGAGTCTGGATCTCGCTGATGAAGCCGAGGACCTTGGCGATATCGAACTTCCGGACCTCGAGCTCGATGGGCTCGAAGAGGACGTTGCCGCGCCTGCTGCGGAAGACGAGCTGCTGGATGATCTCGAGGGCCTGGGAGCGGACCTCGGTGATGACGGCGACCTGGAAAGCATGAGCCTGTCCCTGGATGACGACGATGACGATCTGGCGGACCTGGCCGGCGGCCTGGATGACGGCGATTCGCCTGATCAGGGCCTGGACGACGGCCTCGACCTCGGTGCCGGACTGGATACTGGATCAGAGCTCGACGGCGTTGAGCTGGATCTTTCCGACGACGTCAGTGATACCGACCTCGCCGACCTGGAGCTCGACATGAGTTCCGACACGGACGATGACGATGGCCTGGTGTTTGCCGCTGACGGCGACGAAATTGCCACCAAGCTGGACCTGGCCCGCGCCTATATCGACATGGGCGACCATGATGGCGCGCGCAGCATCCTGGAAGAAGTCGCGGAGGGTGGCAGCGAGGCCCAGCAGGGCGAGGCCCGCCAGCTGCTGGAGGGCATTGACTGAACCAGCAGCGGAGGCATCCGCGCCCGGCCAGCGCGTCGCTCTCTGGGTCGAATATGACGGCACCCACTTCAGTGGCTGGCAGTTGCAGCGCGGCAGCGATGTCAGCAGCGTACAGGGTGCACTTGAACACGCCCTGGGCTTCGTCGCCAACCACCCCGTAAGACTGCACTGCGCCGGCCGTACCGATGCCGGTGTCCACGCCACCGCCCAATTGGTGCATTTCGATGCTGACAATCCCAGGCCTCTGCAGGCGTGGCTGCGCGGTGGCAACGCCAATCTGCCTACCACGGTCTCTGTACGCGGCGGCGCTGTTGTCGCTGAGGATTTCCATGCGCGTTTTTCCGCTGTCGCCAGGCGCTACCGCTACCTGATCTGTAACGAACCCGTCAGCCCGGCTATCGGCAACCAATACCTGGCCTGGGTACGCCAACCCCTGGATCACGAGCGCATGCATGAGGCGGCCCAGCAACTGCTGGGGGAGAGGGATTTCAGTTCCTTTCGCGCGGCGGCCTGCCAGTCCAGCACGCCCATGCGCAGAGTAGACTTTCTCAACGTGAGCCGGGAGGGCAGCCTGCTGCTCATAGACATCCAGGCCAACGCCTTCCTGCATCATATGGTGCGCAATATCGCCGGCGCGCTGATCAGCGTGGGCAGGGATGGCAGGGACCCCGACTGGTTGGCCCAGTTGCTGGCGCTGCGCGACCGCACCCAGGCACCGGATACCGCGCCACCGGGTGGCCTCTACCTGGTGGGTGTCGACTACCCGGAGCGCTTTGGCCTCGAGTCCCCTGCGCCTGGCCCCTGGTTTCTGCCGGGCGGCGCATCACCTGCATAGCCAGCCCCCATCTGGTACTATCTCGCCCTTGCTGAATTGACCGTCGCCGTGGCTCGCACCCGAATCAAGATTTGTGGCATCACCCGTCTCCAGGACGCACAGGCTGCGGTACGGGCCGGCGCTGACGCCATTGGGCTGGTGTTCTACGCCGACAGCCCGAGGGCCGTGAGTCTCGAGCAGGCACAGGGTATTGCCACCGCTGTGCCGGCCATGGTGACCACCGTCGGGCTGTTTGTCGACGCCGACCCCGGTTGGGTGGCCGAGGTCAGCGACGAACTGTCACTGGGCCTGCTGCAGTTCCACGGCAACGAAGCGCCGGACTACTGTGAGGGATTCCGGCGGCCCTGGATGAAGGCGCTGCGAGTGGCTCCGGGCATGAACGTGGCGGCTGAGATTGATCGCTATAGCGGTGGGTCTGCTGTGCTGCTGGACACGTACAAAAAGGGAGTGCCGGGCGGCACCGGCGAGCGCTTTGACTGGGGGCTGGTGCCCTCGATGCCAGGCTTGCCGCTGGTACTCGCAGGCGGCCTAGACGCCGACAGTGTGCAGGATGCCATTGCCGCGACCACCCCATTTGCCGTCGATGTGTCTGGCGGTGTGGAGACGGCGCCGGGCATCAAGTCGGTGCAGCGGATCGAGGCATTTGTAAGCGCCGTGCGGCAGGCCGAGCCGGACCGGCGCGACGAGAAACCAGGGCAGTAACACGAGAGACAGACATGAACCAGATTACCACCGACCTGCTGGCTACCACGCCCGATGCTGCCGGACGCTTCGGCGATTACGGCGGTCGCTATGTGTCAGAAACGCTGATTGCGGCGCTCGACGAGCTCGACAGCCTTTACAATCGCCTGTCCCAGGACCCGGATTTCCAGCGTGAGTTTGACGAGGACCTCGCTCACTATGTCGGCCGCCCGTCACCCCTTTATGAGGCGCGGCGCTGGTCGGAGAAGCTCGGTGGCGCGCGCATTTTCTTCAAGCGCGAGGACCTCAATCACACCGGCGCCCACAAGGTAAACAACACTGTGGGCCAGGCGCTGCTGGCCAAACACATGGGCAAGCAGCGCATTATTGCCGAAACCGGGGCCGGCCAGCACGGCGTGGCTTCGGCCACGATCGCCGCCCGACTCGGCATGGAATGCCATGTGTTTATGGGTGAGGAAGATGTACACCGGCAGTCGCTGAATGTGTACCGGATGAAGCTGCTTGGCGCCGAGGTGGTGCCAGTGACCTCGGGGACGCGGACACTCAAGGACGCCATGAACGAGGCCATGCGCGACTGGGTCACCAACGTCGATAACACCTTTTACATCATCGGCACGGTGGCTGGCCCGGCACCCTATCCACGGCTGGTCAGGGATTTCCAAAGCGTTATTGGCCGGGAGGCGCGCGCCCAGTCACTGGCCATGACCGGCAAACTACCCGACGCGCTGGTGGCCTGTGTGGGTGGCGGCTCCAATGCCATTGGCCTGTTCTATCCTTTTCTGTCGGACCAGGACGTTGCTATGTACGGGGTTGAGGCCGGTGGTGACGGCCTGGCCACCGGGCGCCACGCGGCACCCCTGTCGGCGGGCACGCCCGGCGTGCTGCACGGCAACAAGACCTACCTGATGCAGGACGAGGACGGCCAGATTCTGCACACACACTCTGTGTCGGCCGGTCTCGATTACCCTGGGGTTGGCCCGGAACACGCCTGGCTCAAGGACATGGGCCGGGTGGAGTACGTGGCGGCTGACGATGAGGAAACCCTGGCGGCCTTCCATGAAGTGACGCGCACTGAAGGCATTATGCCGGCCCTGGAAACCGCCCACGCGCTGGCTTATACCGCGCGGTTGGCGCCGACCATGGGGCGCGACCAGATCATCGTGGTAAACCTCAGCGGTCGCGGCGACAAGGACATCAATACCGTGGCGCGCCTCGACGGCATCGAGCTGTAAGGACTCACCGTGACAGACAACAACGGACGTATCGCGCGGCGCTTTGCGGAACTTTCGGCCGCCGGCCGTCGCGCCGTTATTCCCTATCTGGTCGCCGGCGATCCACTGCGCGATATCAGCGTACCGCTGATGCACCGCCTGGTGGAGGCCGGTGCCGACATTATTGAACTGGGTGTGCCGTTCTCGGATCCGATGGCCGAGGGTCCTACCATCCAGCGCGGCCACGAGCGCGCGCTGGACAAGGGTGTGCGTTTGCGCGATGCACTGGCCATGGTGGCAGAGTTTCGCCGCAATGATGCAGACACCCCGGTACTGCTTATGGGCTACGCCAACCCGGTGGTGGGAATGGGATTTGATTGTTTCGCGGAGCGCGCCAGTGAGGCCGGCCTTGATGCGCTACTGACGGTGGATATGCCGCCGGAAGAAGTTGAAGCACTTAACACGCATCTCAAACGGGTGGGCCTGGACAATATTTTTCTGGTGGCCCCGACCACCCCGCCGGAGCGAGTGGAAAAAATCACAGAGGTCGCCACCGGCTTCGTTTATTATGTGTCGCTCAAAGGTGTCACGGGCGCAGGCCACCTGGATGTGGATAGTGTGACCGAACACGTGGCACTTATCCGGCGCTATACGACGCTACCGGTAGCCGTGGGCTTTGGTATCAAGGATGCCGAGAGTGCGGCAAAGGTGGCCCAAGCCGCCGATGGTGTGGTGGTGGGCAGTGCCCTGGTGCAACTGATGGCTGACCGCGCCGCGGCAGGGGATGGCGAGCAAGCCATTCTCGACGCGGCGGCGGCGCTGGTGGCAGAGATTCGCAGCGGCGTCGATAGTGTCGGCGATAGTGTCGGCGATAGTGTCGGCGGCAGCGTCGCGGGCGCCGATGCCGACAAGGCCGGGACTGCATAGTTTATGCATAGCCGATGTATAGCGTGCCGCATAGAGCGCTGCGAATAACAGGCGAGTAGATACGATGAGCTGGTACGACAAGATTCTCCCCTCCGGGGTCCGCAAGCAGGCCGGCGAACGCCGTACTACGGTACCGGAAGGCCTGTGGAAGAAGTGCGTCAAGTGTGAGGCAGTGCTGTACCGCCCCGACCTGGAGCGCAACGGCGATGTCTGCCCCAAGTGCGATCACCATATGCGTATCGGCGCTCGCCAGCGTCTCGATATTTTCCTGGACCCTGAAGGGCGCGAAGAGGTGTTTGCTGACGTCGAGCCTGTTGATCGGCTCAAGTTCCGCGATACCAAGCGCTACCGTGACCGCCTGGCTGCAGCCCAGCGCAACACTGGCGAGAAAGATGCACTGGTGGCTATGCGCGGCAGCCTGCAGGGTATGCCCGTGGTGGTGGTGGCCTTCGATTTCAGCTTCCACGGTGGCTCCATGGGATACGCTGTGGGCGAAAAATTCACCCGCGCTGCCCAACTGGCCCTGGAAGAGCGTATGCCGCTGGTGTGCTTCAGCGCCTCGGGTGGTGCGCGGATGCAGGAAGCGCTGATTTCCCTGATGCAAATGGCCAAGACCAGCGCCGTGCTGGAACGGCTGAAGACTTCTTCGGTGCCCTACGTATCGGTGATGACTGATCCGATCTACGGCGGTGTGTCAGCCAGCCTGGCGCTGCTCGGAGATGTCAATATTGCCGAGCCGGATGCCCGGGCCGGGTTCGCCGGTCCCAACGTCATCGAGCAGACCATTCGCCAGAAACTCCCCAAGGGCTTCCAGCGTAGCGAGTTCCTGCTCGATCACGGCGCTATCGATATGATCGTGCACCGCAATGACATGCGCGCCACTATCGGCCGACTGCTGTCCAAATTTACCGGACTAAACGCCCTCGCCGACGCCGTGTAATGCCCCGTAGCACCCTGGGCGAATGGCTCGCCCACCTGGAACAACTCCATCCCAGCGCGATCGATCTCGGCCTGGAGCGGGTAAGCGCAGTGGCCGCCCGCCTGTCGCTGGATTCACCGCGGCCGCCGGTGGCAACCATCGCCGGCACCAACGGCAAGGGCTCTACCTGTGCCCTGCTGGAGGCGATTGCCCTCGATCAGGGCCAGCGGGTAGGGCTGTTCACCTCTCCGCATCTGCTGCGCTACAACGAGCGCATCCGGCTCGACGGCAAACCGGTACCCGACGCCCAGATTATTGAAGCTTTTGAGGCCATCGACGCGGCCCGTGGCGACATTTCGCTGACCTACTTCGAATTCGGCGCACTGGCGGCCCTGTGGGTGTTTTCCCGGCAGGAGCTCGATGTGGTGGTGCTGGAAGTCGGCCTGGGCGGCCGCCTTGATGCAGTCAACATCATCGACGCCACCGTGGCAGTGATTACGTCCATCAGCCTCGACCACGAGGCCTGGCTGGGCAGTGACCGTGAAACTATTGGCGGCGAGAAGGCCGGCATTCTAAGGCCGGGCATCGATGCGATTATCGCCGACGCGGATCCACCGCAGTCGGTGGTAGAGCGGGTCAGGAAGCTCGACTGTCGCGCCAGCTATTTCGACCCTGCGGCGCCGGCGCAGGCCGGTGCTATTCGCCCCGAAAACGTGTTTGCTGCCCGCAGCGCCGCTGCTTGCCTGGGGTTTCCCATCGACGATGCCCGGCTCGCGAGGGTGATGGCAACGCTGGTGTTGCCCGGGCGGCTGCAGCGCCTGGAGCACCAGGGGCGGGAGATTGTCCTCGATGTGGCGCATAATCCGGCAGCCGTCGACAACCTGCTCGCATGGCTCGATGAGCAGGTGCCGGGCCCCCGGGTGGCGCTGTTTGCTGTCCTGTCCGACAAGGACATACATGCTATGATGCGGCCCTGCTCCACGGCCTTCGATCACTGGTACCTGCCGGCCCTGCCCGGTGTGGCGCGTGCCCTGGAGAGCACCGAGGTCGCCGCGGTGCTGGACGACATCGGCGCCTCGTCGCATACCCGCTGCGAGGATGTTGGCGACGCCTGGGCGCGCTTCGCGACAGCCCATCCGGGTGCAAGCCTGGTGGTGTTTGGTTCGTTCTACACGGTGGCAGGTTTCATGGGGCTCCTGGGGGAGGGGCACAGCAAGGCGTGAACGATATTCTCAAACAGCGGCTGGTAGGCGCTTTGGTGCTGATTGCGCTGGGCGTTGTTTTCTGGCCGGTGCTTTTCGTGGAAAGTGAGCGCGGCAGCCTCGACCGCCAGTCCCAGATCGAGCCAATGCCCGCCCTTGAAGATGTCACCATTCCTGCCCCGCAACCGCTACCGGGTGTGGAGCCAGTGCGCCCGGCCCCGGAACCGACTGATGCGGAGCTTGCAGCGGCCGCAACGCCGCCCCCGCAAGCCAGCGAGGCGGCGGATACCGGCAGCTCGCCGTCGCAGGCCCCGGACAAGCCTGCGCCAGCTGCCGCTGCGGTACCGGAATCCACTGCCAGGACAGCGCCGCCGGAGGCCGGACAGCAAGCCGCCGCTATTCCCGCGCTGCCGGCTAAAGCTGCAGCGCAGGTAGCGCCGGAGAGCCCGGCTCTGGACGACCAGGGCATTCCGATTGCCTGGGTCCTGCAGGTGGCGTCTGTCAGTACGCGAGACAAGGCCGACAAGCTGACGGCCGACCTCATCGCCAGGGACTACAAAGCCTATCACCGGGCCATTCGCCGCGATGACGTGGTGCTGTACCGGGTATTCATAGGCCCGGTGTTTGAGCGCGAGAAGCTGACGGCCGTCAAACACGAGGTCGATCAGCAGCTCCAGGTCAGTGCGATTATTGCGCGCTATGTGCCGTAACAGGTCGCCACAGTTGTGAGCTGGCTTGACTGGACAATCCTCGGCATTGTCGCCCTGTCGACGCTGGTCAGTCTCAAGCGCGGGTTCATAAAAGAGGCGCTGTCACTGGGCGCCTGGGTCGCAGCGTTCCTGATTTCGACGGCCTTTGCGGCGCGCATGAGCCTGCTGTTGACGGACTACATCAGCAACGACGCGGTTCGGTACGCGGCTGGCTACGTGATACTCTTCATTTCGACGTTAATGCTAGGTTCGCTGGTGAACACCTTGCTGGCCCAGGTGATCAAGGTCACTGGACTCAGTGGTGCGGACCGCGTGCTGGGCACGGTGTTCGGCTTTGCCCGAGGCCTGGTGCTGGTCATGGTGATGCTGTTTGTGTTGCAGGCGCTGCTACATCCTGAGGAGCAGGAGTTCATGCGGGAATCGCGGCTGTTGCCGCACCTGGCGATGGTCGAGCAGTGGGCGCGCGACACTTTCGCGGATGCCAGCCTCAGCGGCAAGCTGCCCTGGTCAGGGCGTTAGCGGGCGCGGCTTTTTTTAGACAAGGCCCCTGGAATATAGGCGCCACACGGTAGAACGGAGCGGAGACAGGTATAGATGTGCGGACTGGTAGGCATTGTCGGCAGATCCAGCGTAAACCAGGCGATCTATGATGCGCTCACGGTGATGCAGCACCGCGGCCAGGATGCCGCGGGCATCATGACCTTTGCCGATGGCAATTTTCACCAGCGCAAAAGTGAAGGCCTGGTGCGCGACGTCTTTCAGCAGCACCATATGCAGCGCCTGCGCGGCAGAATCGGGGTAGGGCATGTGCGCTACCCGACCGCGGGTAGTTCGGGCGCGGCCTACGCCCAGCCGTTCTACGTCAATTCTCCCTACGGGATTTGCCTTGGTCACAACGGTAACCTGACCAACTCAGAGGCGCTCAGCGAAGAGCTGTACCAGACTGATCTGCGCCACCTCAATACCGACTCCGACTCTGAGCTGCTACTGAATGTATTCGCGCACGAGCTGCAGAAGCAGGGCAAGCTGAAGCCGACCGAAGAAGAAGTCTTTCACGCGGTGCGCGGTGTTCACCAGCGTTGCCGCGGTGGTTATGCGGCCGTGGCCCTGATTGCCGACTACGGCATGGTTGGCTTCCGCGACCCACACGGCATTCGCCCGCTGGTGGTGGGTAAGCGCGCAACCCCGGACGGCGACGAGTATATGCTTGCCTCCGAAAGCGTGGCCCTGGATGTGCTGGGCTTTGAACTGATTCGCGACGTACAGGCGGGCGAGGCCGTGTTTGTCTCCGCCGACGGTGAGCTGCACATGCGTCAGTGCGCCAATGACCCGGAGCTGCGGCCCTGCATCTTTGAGCACGTCTACTTCTCGCGGCCCGATTCGCTGATGGATGGTGTGTCGGTATACAAGACGCGCATGCGCCAGGGTGACTATCTGGCGCGCAAGATTCTGGCGCAGCGCCCGGACCATGATGTCGACGTGGTGATTCCGATACCTGATACCAGCCGCATCGCCGCGCAGTCCATGGCGCACGTGCTGGGCATCAAGTTCCGTGAGGGCCTGATGAAAAACCGCTACATCGGCCGCACTTTCATCATGCCCGGCCAGAGCCAGCGCAAGAAGTCTGTGAAGCAGAAGCTCAATGCCATTGGCCTCGAGTTCAAAGGCAAGAATGTGATGCTGGTGGATGACTCGATTGTGCGCGGCACGACCAGTAAACAGATTGTTGAAATGGCTCGCGACGCGGGCGCCAATAAGGTCTACTTCGCCTCCGCGGCGCCACCGGTGCGCTATCCCAACGTCTACGGCATTGATATGCCCTCGGCTTCGGAACTGGTAGCCCACGGCCGAGAGGAAGCGGAGATCTGCGAACTGATTGGCGCCGACTGGCTGGTCTATCAGGATCTTGACGATCTCATTGCCAGTAGCCATGAAGGCAATCCCGATATCAAACACTTTGATTGTTCAGTGTTTGACGGCAATTACGTCACAGGTGATGTCGACCAGGGCTACCTGGACCGTGTCGAGGCGCTGCGCAATGACGATGCCCAGGCCCGCCGTCGTGAAGCCGCCCGCGAAGAGGGTGCGGTAGTCGGCCTGCACAACGAAGTGTCCTGACCCCATGACTCGCGATACCGATAAGGCCCTGGAGGATGCCAGGCTGGACACGCTTGCGGTGCGCGCCGGCCAGCGCCGCAGCATGGAGTCTGAGCACGCTGAGCCGATCTTCCTGACCTCAAGCTACGTCTTCGATGACGCTGCAGATGCCGCGGCGCGCTTTGCGGGTGACCGCGACGGCAACGTCTACTCGCGCTACACCAACCCCACGGTGCGCACCTTTGAAGAGCGCATTGCCGCACTTGAAGGTGGCGACGCCGCCGTCGCCACAGCGTCAGGCATGGCGGCAATTCTCAGCGTTTGCATGGCCCTGTTGAAGTCCGGCGACCACGTGGTGTGCTCGCGCAGCGTGTTCGGTACGACTACGGTGCTGTTCACCAAGTACATGACCCGGTTTGGTATTGAGACGAGCTTCGTTGATCTCACTGACCTGCAGCAGTGGCGTGACGCGGTGCAGAAAAACACCAGGATGTTGTTCCTTGAGACGCCGTCTAATCCGCTGTCGGATATTGCCGATATGGAGCAGCTCTCTGCACTGGCCCGGGAGACAGGCGCACTGCTGGTGGTAGACAACTGTTTTTGCACACCCGCGCTGCAAACGCCGCTGGCGCTGGGCGCGGATATTGTCACCCACTCGGCCACCAAATACCTGGACGGGCAGGGCCGCTGCGTGGGCGGCGCCGTAGTTGGGCCGGCGGTGCATATGGAGGAAGTACTCGGATTCCTTCGCTCGGCCGGACCCACCATGAGTGCATTCAATGCCTGGGTGTTTCTGAAGGGCCTGGAAACCCTGCGCCTGCGCATGGACGCTCACAGCGCCAATGCTATGGAGCTCGCCCACTGGCTGGAGCAACAGCCGGCGGTGGACACCGTGTTCTATGCCGGCCTGGACAGTCACCCGGGGCATGAACTGGCGGCCCGTCAGCAGCGCGCCTTTGGCGGTGTGCTGTCGTTTCGCGTCAAGGGGTCGCGTGAGCAGGCCTGGGCTTGCATCGACGCGACCCGCATGCTGTCGCTGACGGCCAACCTGGGGGATGCCAAAACCACTATCGTGCACCCCGCGACGACGACTCATGGCCGGCTCAGCGATGCCGAGCGCGATGCGGCGGGGGTCACAGAAAACCTGATTCGTATTGCCGTCGGCCTCGAAGACGTGGACGATATCAAGGCGGACCTTGCGCGCGGGCTGGACGCAGCAACGAAACTGTAGCCCTGGCGCGGGGTCTGACCTGCTACCGTAATGAGTGCTTTGATTGATGAAAGGCGTACTGGATAACGCTGCCCTGGGCAGTGCTCGCGAGGTTCCCATGAAAGACCTGGTAGATCAGGCCGCTGCGGAAGTGGGCAAGGTTCTGCTGGGGAAGGAGAGCCAGGTACGGCTGGCGCTGTGCTGCCTGTTGGCCCGTGGGCATCTGCTGATCGAAGACCTGCCGGGTATGGGCAAGACCACGCTGTCCCACGCGCTGGCCAGCGTGCTGGGGCTAAGCTATAACCGCATCCAGTTCACCAGCGACCTGCTGCCCGCCGACATTCTTGGGGTCTCGGTCTTTGATCAGGCCAGTAACGCTTTCAGTTTTCACCCGGGCCCCGTTTTCTCCCAACTGCTGCTGGCGGATGAAATCAATCGCACCACGCCACGCACCCAGAGCGCTCTGCTGGAGGCGATGGGCGAAGGGCAGGTTACCGTAGAAGGCGAAACCCGGGCCCTGCCAGAGCCGTTTTTTGTCATCGCCACGCAGAACCCCGTACATCAATCCGGCACTTATCCGCTGCCGGAGTCCCAGCTAGACCGCTTCCTGATGCGGCTGGAACTGGGCTATCCGGACCCCAGTGCCGAGCGACAGATGTTCCTGCGTGAAGGCTCTGCGCCACAGCCGGAAACACTACGGGCCTGCCTCAGTCTTGAGCAACTGGAGGCAATTCGCACCGCAGTGGATGAAGTGCATGCCTCGGACAACCTACTGGACTATCTTCAGCGCCTGGTAGCCTACACTCGCAATTCAGCGGAGTTTGCCTACGGTCTGTCACCGCGCGGCGCCCTGGCGCTGCTGCAATGCGCACGTACCTGGGCGCTGATGGAGGGCCGCAGCCACGTGGTGCCGGAAGACCTGCAAACCGTGTTGCCGGCAGTGGCGACCCACCGCCTGGTGCCCACCAGCGACTATGCCGGTGACGCCAGCGCCCTGGTGCATGACATCCTGCTCAACGTTGACGTGATTACGGGCTGAGGCCTCGAGTCCAGGCATGGTACCCGCGGCATTGTCCGAATCCTGGCAGCGTTACCGGGAACGGGCGCAGCAGCGCTGGCGCCGCTGGCTGAATCGCCGCATCCCGCCGGCCAAGACGGTGACGCTCGACCAGAAGCGTATATTTATCTTCCCAACGCGGATTGGCTTCTTCTTCCTGTTTACCCTGCTGGTCATGCTGGTAGCCGCCATCAACTACCAGAACAACATGAGCTTTGCGCTGACCTTTCTGCTGGTCAACATTTTCGTGGTGACCGTTCTGCACACCTACGGCAACCTGGCCGGACTGACGGTCCACGCGGTGCGCGCATCGCCCGTGTTTGCCGGCCAGCGCGCCGAGTTTGAAATCATGATATCCCGGGCCAGTCGCCGACAGTATTTCGGCTTGCACTTCGACTGGCTGGGCCAGGATTCCGCCATCATCAACCTGCAGGATCGCCAGGAGCAGCACGTCAAACTCTACCTGCGCACCGAGCGCCGCGGCTGGTACAAGCCGGAGCGCCTGCGACTGGAAACCGTCTACCCGCTCGGCCTGCTGCGGGCCTGGACCTGGCTGGACCTGGATATTCGTGCCCTGGTTTACCCGCGGCCACTGGCCAGCGGCGACCTGCCGGGCGTGAGTTCGGATCAGCCCGACGGGATGGCCGATCCGGTGCCGGGCAGTGATGACTTCTACGGGTTGCGCGATTACCAGCGCGGCGATTCATTGCGCCATGTGTTCTGGAAGAGCGTTGCCAAGGGGCAGCCCCTGCAGAGCAAACACTACACGGCCTACGCCGATCGCAGCGTCTGGCTGGACTGGAACCTGTTCGAGGGCCTGCCGCCCGAGCAGCGCCTGTCACACCTGTGCTACTGGGTGCTGGAGTTCGACCGACGCAACGAGGAGTACGGCTTGCGCCTGCCGGGCGTCACCCTGGAACCTGACAGTGGCGAGAACCAGCGGCTGACGGCGCTGCGCCAGTTGGCCCTGTGGGGCGGCGCCACGGCGGTGGACACGCCGATGAAGGCGGCGGCATGAAGCTGGAAGAACAGGTTCCACGCAATGCGCTGGTGTGGATCATCGGTACCCAGTTCTTCCTGCTGCTGCCGCACCTGGCGCGGGTGCCGTGGTGGGTGTTGGTGCTGTACGTCGCGACCGCCATCTGGCGCAGCATGGTGCACACCGGCCGTTGGTCGTTTCCCGGCGCTTACCTGAAAGCCACGCTGACCATTGTCTTCTTCGGCAGTGTGGCGCTCAGCTATGGCACGATTATCGGGCTGGAGCCGACGGTCGCGCTGCTGCTGATAGCCTATGCGCTGAAACTGATAGAGCTCGCCAACCAGCGCGATGCCTATATGGTGATCTTTATCGCCTACTTTGTCTGCCTGACTGAGTTCCTGTTCAGCCAGGAGCTGCTGGTGACGCTGTATATGATCGTTGCCGTGCTGCTCAATACCACGTCGCTGGTGGCGCTGCACCAGCCGGGCCAGGATCGCTTCACTTCCAGCACCATTCGCCGGGCGGGCAGCATGATGTTGCAGGCCCTGCCGTTGATGATCCTGTTGTTTGTCGTGTTCCCACGGATAGGCCCGCTGTGGAACGTACCACTGAAAACCCACTCAGCGCGCAGTGGCATGAGCGATTTCATGAAGCCCGGCGACGTGGCCAGCCTGAGCCTGAGCGACGAGGTGGCCTTCCGGGTACAGTTCGAGGGTGAAGTTCCACAACGCCGTGATCTTTACTGGCGCGGCCTGGTGCTGAGCAAGCTTGAGGAGGGTGCCTGGCGCAGCCTGCGCTGGCGCGATGTGCCGGGTGACCAGCGTCGGGTCGCCCAGCCTGAGCTGATCGGAGCCTACAGCGACTACAGCATTATTATGGAGCCAACCCAGCAGAACTGGCTTTACGCGCTGCCCTACGCCACAACCCGGGATCGGGGCATTATCCGCAGCAACGACTTTCGGCTGGTCTCGCCGGTAGAAGTGCAGGACCAGAAGCGCTATCAGGTGCGCAGCTGGCTTGAAGTGCCGTTGGAAGACAACATCACCGACTGGCGACGGGACGTGGAC
Source organism: Halieaceae bacterium (assembly GCA_028282105.1). GTDB lineage: Bacteria > Pseudomonadota > Gammaproteobacteria > Pseudomonadales > Halieaceae > JANQIO01. The sequence continues at coordinate 39,871 of JANQIO010000211.1, forward strand.
ACGGAGCTGCCAGCGCTGGAAAACCCGCAGACCCGGGCCCTGGCGCTGCAAATGCTGGCCGACGCCGGCGGAGACGCCGAAGCCTATGCAAGCGCCGTCATGGATATGTTCCGGGAGCAGCCATTTTTCTACACGCTACGGCCGCCCCTGCTGCAGGGTGAGAACCCTGTGGACCAGTTCCTGTTCGGTACCCGGCGTGGTTTCTGTGAGCACTACGCCTCCGCCTTCACCTGGCTGATGCGATTCGCCGGGATTCCTGCGCGGGTGGTCGGGGGTTACCAGGGTGGAGAGGTGAATCCGGTCAATGGCACCGTCATCGTGCACCAGTTCGATGCTCATGCCTGGAATGAAATCTGGTTGCAGGGGCGGGGCTGGGTGCGCATGGATCCAACCTTTGCCATCGCACCGGCCAGAATCGAATACGGGCTGGAGCAGGCGTTGGCCGAGGAGGGCAGCTTCCTGGCCGAGACGCCGCTATCACCGCTGCGCTATCGTAATATTGGCTGGATCAACAGCCTGCGCCTGCAGCTCGATGCCATCAACTACCGCTGGCAGCTGTTTGTCATCAGCTACGACCAGGAGCAGCAATACCAGATTCTCAATCGCTGGCTGGGCAGTGTCGGCCAGAAGCAGCTGGTATTCCTGGTGGTCGGCGCCTGGGTGTTGCTGTTACTGCCGGTGATTATCACCATGGTATGGCGCAATCGCGGTCCGCGCCTGGATGCCGCGACCCGCCACTACCTGGACTTCTGCCGGCGGCTGCGTCGCGCGGGCTTCGCGCGCTACGGCCATGAAGCGCCAGCAGCCTTCGCACAGCGCATTGCCGCCGATCGGCCCGCCTGGGCAGAGGAGGTGGCAGCGATTACCCGCTGCTACGAAACCCTTGCCTATGCCGGCAATAGCGACCCGGCGGCGCTTGAT
>JANQIO010000214.1 GCA_028282105.1 Halieaceae bacterium
CAGCATCGACGATAACGCCGCGGGAGCCGTCATAGCTATCCTGGAAGCGCGGCACGGAAACACTGGCCACCACGTCCGCGCCGAAGTGGGGCGCCGAGCTTGTGGCCTGCTGCAGCACCGATTGCGCGCCCGCGCCGCCGGGTGAGGTGGACAGGTAGAGCGCCGGTTTCTGCTGGAAGAAGTGCCGGTCGATACGGCTGGTCCAGTCCAGCAGGTTTTTCCAGGCCGCCGTGTAGGTGCCGTTGTGCTCGGCAAAGCTGATGACCAGGGCATCGGCTTCACCCAGCTTTTGGTAGAAGGCCTGCGCTTCCGGCGGCTGGCCGCTGCGGCGCTCACGTTGTTCGCTGAAGATCGGCATCTCGTAGTCGTTGAGGTCGAGGGCTTCGATCTCGACGCCCGGGATGCGACCGGCCACATGCAGGGCCAATTGCCGATTGATGGATGTGCTGCTGTTGCTGGCAGCAAACGCCAGGATTTTCATGGGGCCTCCTGATTGGACAGGTTGCGTTGCAAGGGTAGGTCGCTGGAGTACTGCACAAACTCTACTTCGATGCCGTTGGGGTCGATGAAGTAGACGTTGCGGCGGTGGGGTTCATCGGCGCCCGGCTTGTCGACTGCAAAGCCGGCGCCCGCCAGCCGCTCTATGACTGCGTCGATGTTGTGGGTGACGAAACCCATGTGGGCCAGCCCCGGCGTGTGGCCGCGCAGGTTGCGGGCCTCGCCCTCACCGTTGTCGTTAAAAGTGAGGTAGTGGTAGTCGTCGCCGAAGTGCAGCCAGGTACGCTGCTTGCCGTTCCAGGCGCCGCCACCCTGCTCGCGCACGCGCCAGTGGGGGAAAGCCGCCTGGTAGAAAGCCAGGGTTTCCGGAATGTCGTTGACCACCAGGTTCAGATGTTCGAGTTGCATCATTGGAATGTCTTCTGTCAGTGAATGTGCTGCGCAGTCTAAAACCTCAAGTTAACTTGAGGTAAAGCGATGTTTGATCTATTTTTTATGTAACGACCGAGGGAAAAATCGATGAAGGACGCGAACTGGACACCAGGCAAAGTGGCTGAGCGCAGCGGCGTGAGCATTCCCACCCTGCATTTCTATGAAGACAAGGGCCTGATTCGAAGCTGGCGTAACGCCGGCAACCAGCGCCGCTACAAGGCCGATGTGATGCGCCGCATCGCGGTGATCAAGGCCGCGCAGAAAGCCGGCATCAGCCTCGAGGAGATTCGCGCGGCGCTGGCCACGCTGCCCGACGAACGCACGCCGACCCAGAAAGACTGGGAGCGCCTGTCACGGCAGTGGCGCGGTGTGCTGGATGCCAGAATTGCCTATCTCAGCAAGCTGCGGGACTACTTCACCGGCTGCATCGGCTGCGGCTGCCTATCGATGAAGAATTGCCCGATCTACAACGCCGATGACAAGCTGGCCGAGGAAGGGCCAGGGGCGGTCATACTCGACCGCGCCGAGCAGAAGGCCCTGCGTGCTTAGGCATGGGCAGGCGTGGACAGTTGGATGGTCTGGACTATATTGCAGGTAGCACAGCGGTTTACGGGGCAAGCGCCAATATCTTGCTCCAGGGGTAGGCAACATGAGTGGCAGAAGAAAAGGCGGCGCGCCGACACCGCCCAACTCACCGGTGGCCAAGCGCAGTACCACCGTATCGGCGTCGAGCAGCAAACCCGCCAACTCAGGGCGGGCGGCGCCCCCGCCGCCACCGCCCATGGCGCCGCTGCCGAAATCCCGCTCCTCCAGCGCGCCGATGGGGCTCAAGCCAAAAGCCAGCGAGCTGCAGGCCGAGATCCAGTCCCGCGCGGACCGTCGCGCCAGCCACCTCGGCTCCCTGATGGGTGAGTCACAGTTCAACAAGCGCCCGGCCAAGCCCGACAGCCTCAAGGCCAAGGATGCCAGCGGCAAATCACTGACGGCGCACCATATGCTGCCCCACAGCACCATCAAGTCCGAGTTCCTCAGCGCCGTGCGCACCCAGAACACCACGGCCCTGCAGAACATCTCCACCATGGGCGACAACAGCATCGATTCCGCTGACGCCTATCGCAAGCTGGCGGTGTACAAGTCGGACCCCGGGCGCACCGAGCGCGAGCTGTCTTCGCTATACAAGGAAGTGTCCTGGGATAGCAACAACGTGTTCATGGGTCCGTCTCCCGAGCAGCGTACCGATGACCCCGGCAGCTCCGGTGTAGACGTGCGACGCACCGCCAGTGGCGATGTGAGCAAAGCCTCCAGGATCGCCCAGAACCTGCAGACCCACGGCTTCGGCGGCATCAAGCCCCAGGACCTCGCCAGCGACCGGGCGGCATCGCGCTCGGAGGCGTCCGCACTGCGCCCCTACAAGCCTTCCGACTGGGAGTCCTCCGGCACCAAGAGCATCGGCAAGGGTGCCAAGCGGCGCACCATCGATACCTTCAAGCAGAAGTGAGGCGAGCCGCTGGCCCGGCCGCCAGCCGGGCTCCGGAAACCGGTTTTTATCCCATCGCGCGGATAAAGTTCCCCGCCATCTGCGCGCACTATTTACCCCCGCATCAGCGCAACTGTGACCGCCGTGCAGTTTGCGGTGACTGCCGTGGAAAAGCTTGTCACCACTAGCATATGCTCCTTCCAGCTTGGGCGAACGTTCAGCACCGTATGGAGCAAGACCATGAAAAACCTACTCACCACTCTGATCATCCTCACCGCAACGGCAGCCATCGCGCCGGCTGGCGCCCAACAGTCCTCCCAGACCCTGCCCGAGCAATCCGAAGCCGCCGCCCAGGCCGAACGGGAAGCCGCCGTACAGGAGAAAATCCGCATGGAGCAGGAACGCGCCGAAGCGGAGCGCCGCGCGGCGGAAGCCGAGGCCAAACGCATGGAAGCGGAAATGAAAAAGAAAAAAGACGAGGAGAAGTAGCGCCAGCCCTTCCTCGACTCTCCCACCTTCCCTGGCCTGGCACCCACTGGGTGTTTGGCCAGGGACTCCATCCCTTGGGCGTTGCTCAACTAATCTATTTGCCTAGGTAGTCGGTTGGAGTGACTGTCGAAGGGTGACTATGAGAATATGCCGCAGTGGTAGAGACAAAGAGGTGTGGTATGTCTCATTATTTCGCCGGTTGTATCCAGGGCCTGCTATTGCTGGCCGCCGTGATCTTGCCGGCCGCGTTTCCGGAGCAATC
>JANQIO010000017.1 GCA_028282105.1 Halieaceae bacterium
AGCCGAATCCATAGCCCGTTGGGGGCGAAATGCAGGGTGTCTTCGTCCAGGCCGAAGTGCACACCTCGCAGGTCGATGAACAAGCCTTCCTGGTTCAGCCACTGGGAAAAATAGAGCTTGAGGATGGCGTCTCCCGCCGCCATGCGCTGTGCGTCATCATCGAGGCTGTTGAAGCGCTCGAGGCCGCGTAGGGTCGATGTGCATTCAATATCAGGTACGGTCTCCGCCAGGCTCGCGCGCAGCTTGCGAACGCCCCGGCCCGTGACGTACCGGGTGCTGACTTCCCGCATGGCGCCCAGTAGCGGCGTCCACTCAATGGCATCCCAGCCACCGGTGGGCACAAAGCGCGCCAACTGGCGCAGGTCATGGGGAACGAAAGCGGGAAGTTTCATTGAGGCAATACCACCACATCAGCCACGGGGCTTCCATGATGCGTTGGTCGAGGTGGCTGGGTAAAGACCCGGCACCTGCCAGATGTGGAAATTGTTTAGTCGAGGCGCCGCGCGTGTACAGGCTCAGGCCAGGGCCCCGTAGAAGTCCTGCAACCAGGCCTGCCACTGCCCCCTGGTCTGCGCCTCTACCCCCCGACCCAGGCTGAACTCCATCACGGCACAGTCTCCGTCCATGGCCCGGGGCATGGGCATCAGGAATACGCCGCGTTGCTGGCTCCAGTCGATGGCGCGTTCCACCAGGGCATTGGGGTCTGCCGCCAGCTTGAGGTGAAACAGGTTGGTGGGTGGCGCCGTTGGCGTGGTGACCAGCCCCAGCTCGGCAAATACGTTCGCCAGCCAGCCGGCGGCGTCCACCGCGGCGGGGATCGCGGCCAGGTTGCGCTCCATGCCGGCGCGCGCGGCGAGCACATAGGGGAACAGGCTGTAGAGGTTGCCGCCGGCGCGGGCAATCCAGGTTTTGGCCTCGGCAATAAAATCCTCGGGGCCGGCCAGCACGGAGCCGGCAATGCCGCCGATGTCCTTGTAGAAACTCACGTACACCGAATCGAACAGGGCGGAAATCTCCGCCATGCTCCTGCCGTAGTGGGGGGTGCACTGCCAGAGTCGGGCGCCGTCCATGTGCAGTTTGACGCCCCGGGCCCTGGCCCACTGGCTTTGGGCCTCCAGGGTGTCCCAGCTCGGAAGCTGGCCGCCGATCTCGCGCATGGGCAGTTCCAGCAGGGCGGCAGCCAGGTCGCCCGCCGCTGCCAGGTCGTCCAGCGTCACCGTCCGGTCGGCTTCCCCCAGCAGGGTCGTATCCAGCCCGTAGAGAATCTCGCTGGCGGCGTGCTCATGCAATTGCAAGTGGCTGGTGGCGTGGAAGCCCACCCGGCGGCTGCCGGCCCGGTCCGCCCAGATGCGCAGGGCGATGTTCTGGGCCATGGTACCGCTGACCAGGAATACCGCGGCGGGCTTGCCCAGCATCTCAGCGATATCGCGCTGGAAGGACTCGATCAGCTCGCCTTCGCCGTAGTTGTCCTGGCTGTCGTAGCGCTCGGCCCAGCGGCCGATGTCTGCCAGTTGCTCGGCCATGCCGAGCCGGGGGTGGCCGGTGAGGCGGTAGTCGCAGGCATCCACCACCTCCCCGTATCTCTTTTGCAGTGCGTCTTCAATCATGCGGCGATGATACGCGATGTGCATGGTCCGGTGCTGTATCACCACGCATCATGTCTGGGTTTTCGGCAATGGTGCGCAACCAAAGGCTGACAAACGGGATCAGGACGTAGAGCATGATCGGCACCATCGTCAGGCTGATGACCAGGGTGCGCACAGGCAGTGGCCAGTGCTCCATGAACGGTTCGCCAGCCAACGACAGCACGGTGATCGTGGGGTACACAGCCAGCCAGGTGGCGAAGGCCTGCATGAGACCGGCGCGGCGAGCGGCGCTTTTTGCGCTACACATGGCTCCAGGCCTCCATGTTCTCTTCCAGGTGGGTAACTGAGGTGGTGCCCGGTATCACGATCACATTGGGCGAGCGTTTGAGCAGCCAGGCCAGCGATTCCTGCGCCGGCAGCGTGGCGCCCTGGCGCATGGGGTGGGCGCCGAGCGGGCCGTAGGGAATGAAGGCAATACCGCGGCTGTTGGTGTAGTCCACCAAATCACTGTCGCCGGCTTCGGCCTGGTTGAAGCGGTTTTGTACCGAGGCGATGGGGGCCACGCTGAGGGCCCGGTCGAGTTGCTCCCGATCGACATTGGACAGGCCAATGAAACGCACCTTGCCCGCCTGTCGCGCGGCGTCGATGGCGCCCACCGATTCCTCTATGGCCACTGCCGGGTCGACCCGGTGCAGTTGAAACAGGGGCAGCTGCTCCAGCTTCAGGTTTTGCAGTGCGGCATCTATCTGGGCGGCCAGGGTCTGCGGCCGGCCGTCGACGATGATCTGGTCGGGTGCGCGCTTGTCCACGCCGCCCTTGGTGGCGATGACGAGCTGGTCGGCGTAGGGGTGCAGGGCGTTGGCAATCAACTTGTCTGCCCACTCCGGCCCATAGGCCCGGGCGGAGTCGATAAACTGCACGCCCAGTTCCACGGCGCGTTGCAGCAGCGCCTTGCCATCCTCCCAGTGGGGGAAGGGTCCGAAGTTGCCCGGCTGGCCGGTCAGGCGCATGGCGCCGTAGCCGAGCCGATTGACGGTGAGCTCAGCACCGATGGCGAAAGTGTGGTTTGTGGCTGTGGGTTGCATCATGTCTACCTCGTTGCGTGTGTATGTGTGGCTTGTTGCGTTGAGGCTACTGTCGGACAAATTGCGCTTCTGCTGTAGACGCATGAAGCTTATATCAGCTATACCTATTGCGTATGAGCAAGACACTGGACAGGATCAGCCTGCTGCAGACCTTTGTGCGGATTGCGGAGGCGGGCAGTATCAGTGCGGCAGCTCGCGACCTCGGCATCTCCCAGCCGGCGGCGAGCCGCCAACTGGCCGAGCTCGAAAGCCGCTTCAGTACCCAGCTATTTCGTCGCAACACCCATTCCCTGGCCCTCACCGATACCGGCGCTGAGTTGCTGGTGGATGCGCGCCAGCTTATCGAGGGCTGGGAGTTGATGGCGGAACGGCACATGCAGAGCGACGCCGAATTGCGTGGCGGTCTCAAGGTCGTTGCCCCGGTGGCGCTGGGGCAACAGCATCTGGCGCGCATCGCCTTTGCCTTCCAGCAGGCCCACCCGGGCGTGGATATCACCTGGTTACTGGAGGATGAGCCGATACGTTTTTCCGAAGTGGGCTGCGACTGCTGGATAAAGGTTGGCCCGGTGCCGGATGATCGGTTGGTGGTGCGCAAGCTCGGCTCGGTATCGCGGCTGTTGGTGGCGGCGAGCGAGTTTGTGACTGAATTTGGACAGCCGCGCTCGCCGGAGAAAGCCGCCGGCCTGCCGCTGGTGGCGCTGGCGCCCTACGAGGGCGGGCGCATTCCGCTGGCGCGGGGCGGTGCCCGGCGCGAGATCCAACCTCCGGTGCGTATGCAGACCAACAATATCTTTGCGCTCAAGCAGGCCGTCTCCCAGGGTCTGGGCATGGCGGTCTTGCCCGCCTGGTTCGTGGCGCAGGAGTTGGCCGGCGGCACGCTGCTGGACCTGCTGCCGGGCTGGCGCGCCCCGAGCCTGGATATCAACCTGGCCTACGCCCCGGGCCGCTATCAGTCGCAGCGGCTGCGTCGCTTTGTCGAGTGGCTACAGGCCGAGGTACCATCTATCGACGGGGTCGACGCCTGAGGTCTGCGGCGTGAGCATAGGGGCAGGATGAACGTCAGCGAAACAGACCAGGCCAACACCCAGCAGCTCGACTTCGAGCGTATTCGCACGCTCTACGCGAACATGAAATACGGCTTCCTCGGCGTTGCGTCGGCGTCGCTTATGCTCTACGTCACCATTGTGCACTTCTCCTCCATGTTTACGGCCAATCTGTGGCTGGCGGCCGTAGTGGCTGCCAACCTGCCGCGGGCGCTGATTACCTGGCTGTTTGAACGGCGCCTGCGCGCCGGTGATATCACCCCGGCCAGCATTAAACCCTGGGAGTACCGGGTAACGTTCTGGAGTATCCCGGCCTACCTCGCCACGGTGTCCTCGATCTTTCTGCCCTACGGCAGCCACGCCGTGGACGCGGTGCTGGTGTGCGCCCTGGTGTTTATGAACATGGTGGCCGGCGCGGTAATCATGTTGAGCACCTCCCTGCGGGTCATCGTGATTTTCCTGACAGTGGTGACAGTGGCGATCTTCCTGCGCTTCCTGCTGCTGCCGGAGCCGATCTTCACGGCCCTGGCGATCATCTTTCTACTCGGCTACCTGCAGGTAGTGCGCCTGATTCGCGATCAGCACCGGATGATCACTGAGAACATCGCGCTGAAGATCGAAAACTCCCTGTCGGCCCTGATCGACCCGCTCACGCAGTTGGCCAACCGTCGGCAGCTGTCAGTGGTAGTGGAGAAGCTAGTGCCCGCCGCGGAGCGCAGCGGCGAGCCCTTTTGCGTGGTGATGCTGGACCTGGACTATTTCAAGCAGTACAACGACACCCGTGGCCACAGTGCCGGCGATGCGCAGCTAGTGGCGGTGGCCGCAGTGCTACGGGAGCACTCCCGCAAGGAAGACCTGGTGGTGCGCTATGGCGGTGAGGAGTTCATGCTGGTGTTACCGCGAACCGGGTTGGGGCAGGCCAGGGCCATCGCCGAGCGCATCTGCGCCGAAGTGAAGGCGGAAACCGAGCTCACCATCAGCGTGGGCCTGGCGGAGCACACCAGTGCCCAGCAATTTGAAGAACTTGTGCGTCGCGCTGACCAGGCGCTGTACGCGGCGAAAAGCCAGGGCCGGGACCAGGTAGTCCTGGCGACTGCGGAGATGAGCTGATATGGCAACCCTCAATCGATCTGTGGTGCTCGCGCGCCGACCCGATGGCAACCCGGTAGAAGCCGACTTCGCCGTGCAGTCGGCGGAACTGACACCACTGGCTGACGGACAGTTTGTCTGCCGCAATCATTTCGTTTCGCTGGATGCGGGCTTCCGGAAATGGATGAACGAGGGCGCCGGCGACGAGGTGTTGCCGGCCATGGCGCTGGGTGAGCCGGTGATGGGCCTGGTGCTGTCCGAAGTGGTGGAGAGCCGCAACGCCGACTATGCAGTGGGCACCTGGCTGATGGCGCGTTTCGCCTGGCAGGAGTATTCGGTGAGCGATGGCAGCGACTTCATCGCCCGCCTGCCAGGGGAACTGGAATTCCCCCCCAGCGCCTATATGGGGGTGTTGGGGGATACCGGCATGTCGGCCTACTTTGGCATGACCGAGCTGGGTGTGCCGGAGCCCGGTGAGACCGTCCTGATCAGCGGCGCCGGCGGCGGCGTCGGCTCTATCGCCGGCCAGATCGCAAAGATGCGCGGCGCGCATACCGTGGGCATCGTCGGCAACGCCGACAAGGGCCGCTGGATTGTCGAGACGCTGGGCTACGACGCGGCGGTGATCCGCGGTGACAACTTGCTGGCAGAGATTGCCGAGGTCTGTCCCAACGGCGTTGACCTGTACTTTGACAACGTCGGCGGCCCGCTACTGGAAACGGCGATCGACGTGATGAACCACCGGGGCCGCCTGGTGCTGTGTGGTGCGGTGTCTGGCTACGGTGACGAGAAGCCGGCGCCGGGGCCGCGCAATATGTTCGAGGTGGTCACCAAGGAACTCTCCATCCAGGGTTTTATGACCCACTTCCGTCACGAACGCTACGACGAGGCCCGTGAGCAACTGGCCGCCTGGATGCGTGAGGGCAAGCTGATATCACCGGAGCACCGGCTGCAGGGTATCGACAGCGTGGCACGGGCCTATGCCGACCTGTTCGCAGGCCGCAACTATGGCAAGACCGTGGTAGAGCTGTGACGGTAGCTGTGCGGTAAAGCGGGCTTAGCGCACGTAGCCGATCACGGCGACGAAGTGGCTCATGGAGCCCATCAACACAAACAAATGCCAGATGCCGTGGGCGTGGTCCAGCTTGCCCAACTTGTCCAGCACGTAGAAGACGACTCCCCCGGTATACGCCAGTCCGCCTGTCAGTACCCACAGGTAGCCGGCCGGGGGCAGGCCATCGCGCAGGCCGTCCAGGTCCAGGGACACCAGCCAGCCCATACCCAGGAACAGCACGACCTGGGCAATCTTCACCGCGCGCCCGCGCATGAACACTTCCGATAGCGTGCCCAGCAGCGCCAGCACCCATACGCACACAAGAATGCGAAGACCGCTGCTCGCCGGCATGCTGATCAGCATGAAGGGCGTGTAAGAGCCAGCAATAAGCAGGTAGATGGAGATATGGTCCAGCACCTTGAATAGCTGCTTCAGGCGTGGGAAGGGGAAGCTGTGGTACAGGGTCGACATGGTGTAGAGCAACACCAGGGTGAAGCCGAACACGCTAAAGCCGGTGATCACCAGCGGGCGGCCCACCTGGATGGCAACCGCGAGGAGAGCCCCCAGGCCGACCAGTGCAAGCACTGCGCCGACCAGGTGGCTGATGCTGTTAAGGCGTTCGCCGTAGTACATACCGGTTCAGCCTACAGCATTGGAATTACAGTGCGACGATATTGCTCGCCTGGGGACCCTTGGCGCCATCCGTGACGACAAACTCCACTTTCTGGCCGTCGGTCAGGGTCTTGAAGCCGCTGCCGACAATGTTGCTGAAATGAGCGAATACATCCGGGCCGTTTTCCTGCTCGATAAAGCCGAAGCCCTTGCTCTCGTTAAACCACTTAACCGTTCCGGTTACTGTCTCTGACATGATTCAGTCCTTGCATACTTAAGAATAACTAGCGCCCACGGCCATCGCCGCGTGCGAACGCGTAGTGAGTAGGACCAAAATTCAGACTCTGCGAAACGTGATGGAGCTGCGAACTGCGGGAATAATCAAGGTGCTGCAAACTACTGCAGACAAGTGTAGACCATCATCCGGCGGATTGATCTAACTTTTTTGATTAATTCGCGGCCGCCTGAGCCAGCGCGTAGTCGGTGACGAAGGGATAATCGGGCTTGCCGTTGGGCGCCCGCTGCAGGTCATCGATCGCGAATACCAGCTTAGGTACCTTGTAGTCCGCCAGATGTTCACGGCAGTGTGCCTGTATGCCCGCCACGTCGAGGTTGGCATCAGACAGTGCGGGGCCTTCCACTACCGCGACCACCTGCTTGCCGAAGCGTTCGTGGGGAATGCCCACTACCAGTGCATCGCTGATGCTAGGGTGCTGCACCAGCACGGTTTCCACTTCCACCGTGTACACCTTCTCGCCCCCGGTGTTGATGACGGTGGAGTCGCGGCCCAGCAGCACGATCATGCCATCGTCTCGTAGCGTGCAGCGATCACCGGTTTTCACGAAGCGCACGCCATCGATGTCCAGGAAGGTCTCGGCGGATTTCTCCGGCTCCTTGTAGTAGCCGATGGGAGAGAAGCCGCCGGAATAGATCATGCCGATAGTGTCGCTGCCGGGTACCACGTCCCGGAGGTCTTCATCCAGCACCCGCGTGGTGGGCAGGGGGCTGAACACGCCGGCCTCGGGGGTGGAGATGCCGTAGCCAATGGCTTCCGAGGAGCCCAGGGTATCGAGCATGAACAGGTCCGGCTTGTGCTTTAGGAACACGCTCTTGCTGGCGTCACTCATGGCGGCACCGGAGCTCACCAGCATCAGCAGGCTGCTGATAGTGTCTTCGTCGGCGCGCCGCTCCAGGGCTTCGGTGAGCGGCATGGCAAAAGCGTCACCGACCAGCACCAGGCAGCCAACGCCGTGGCGCTTGATGGCATCGAGGGTGATGTCGGCATCAAAGCGCTTGCCGGGCAGGGTCACTACGGAGTTCCCCTGGCCCATCATCATCAGTGCGGTGATAAAAGCCGCACCGTGCATCAGGGGGCTAAGGCTCAGGAAGGGCATGCCGCCCGGCAGGCGGTTCACGTTGGCGATGTGCTCTTCCATGGTGGCCGGGTGCTCCTCGATGCCCAGCAGCATTTTTAGGGCGTTGCCGGTGGCGGTCTGGGTTTTGCGGAACATGTCTTCGTGCCGCCACTGGGTTCCCTTGGGCAGGCCGGTGGTGCCGCCGGTGGCGATAAGGATCAGGTCATCGCTGGAGGTGCGGCGCTCGAAGTTCTCCGGTTGGCGCTTCTGGAGATCCGACAGGGCCGCGGCAAAATCGTTACTGGCGGCGCCGGCGCCGAACACCGCGTCGCCGTTCACCTCGACGAAGGCGACTGTCTCGGTAAGCTGCGGCTTGATGGTGGCGACGATGTCGGCGAACTCGCTGTCGTACACCAGCACGCGGATGTCCAGGCCGTTACAGAGGTCGGTCAGTTCTTCGCCGGTGTAGCGGAAGTTCACATTGACGTGGCTGTGCCCGGCCAGGGCGGCGCCCACAAAGGTCTCCATATAGGCATTGGAGTTGCGCATGTAGTGCCCCACATGGCTGCCGGCCGGCAGGTCCAGGTCCATCAGGTAATCGGCAATGCCCTCGGCCCGCGCCGCCAGTTCACGGAAGCTGATGCCGTTGTCGGCGTGAATGAGTGCCGGCTTGTCGCCCCAGTCACTCTGTGCCAGTTGGTAGATAGCCTCGGCGAAATTCCAGCAGCTCATGGGGTCCTCTCCGTGGGATGGGCGCTCAGTCGTTGAATCGGAAGTGCAGCGCGTACTCGTTGTCGTCTACCGGGCTGACCGCGATGCGGCGGCCGGCGGGTTCTTCAGCCAGCATGGCTTTCGCGGTGTCCTGGTCGTCGGGGCGGGTATGGGCGACAAAGCGCGCGCCGCTGTCGGTTTCCGCCAGCACGATGCCCTGCACCGGCTCACCCTTCATATGGTTGACGGTGCAGGCGATGATGGTGCCGTGGTCGGGCTTCAGGTCGCACTCCAGGGTGGGAATGCCGTCCTGGCTGACGACGGTGTCCGCCACTGTCCAGTCGATGATGCTGGGCTGGCAGGAATAGATACCGCTGGCATGCTTGGAGAGCATACCGCCGTTGGCATGGACGAAGGCGTACTGCAGCGGATCGCTCCGCACCTGACGCCACATCTCCGCCAGCGCGTGCATGCTGTAGTTGTTGCCGGGCCCGCCGAAAAAGGCGAGGCCGCCGGTCAGGGTCAGCGGGGTGGATCCGTCCAGGGGCAGGCCCAGTTCCTCGGCTATGGCGCTGACCGCCACCGGGAAACAGCTGTAGATGTCGATCAGGGTGATGTCCTTGACCGTGGTCTCCGCCATATCGAAGGCCTTCTGCACCACGTCATGGGCCATGGCCGAGATGCTCGGGTCCTGGCGCACGGTCATGTCGTGCTCGATGCCCTTGGCGGCGCCGTGCAGGTATACCCAGTTGGATTCCGGGATACCGAGCTGCTTGGCCTTGCCCACCGTGGTCAGCAGCAGGGCCGCGCCCTGGTTCACGCTGTCCTGGGCCACCATGCGCTTGGTGTAGAGTTGCGTCAGCGGCTCCGCCGCCATCATCTCGTCTGCGCTCATCGGGTTGGGGAATTGCGCGTTGGGGTTGCCGGTGGCCACCCTGTTGAACGCTTCCAGCATCTCGCATTCGCGGGCGGCATAGGTTTCCGGATCAAAGCCCTGCCGCAGCCGGCGGGCGTCTTCCATGATGGTGTAGTAGAACATCGGCGCTATCAGGCCGTTGTTGCGCTCCTGCTGGCTGACTACCCAGATGCCGAAGCCCCGGTCTTCCAGTTCTTCCTCGTATTCCTCATTCCAGTCCACGGCCAGCCCGTTGCGTTCGGCATTGCGCTGGTTCTTGATGGCCTCGGCGCCGCACAGCAACACACACTCGCGCTCCCCCGCCTGCAGGTCGGCGAAGAATTCCAGCAGCAGGCTCTGGGGCTGGTCGCCGCCGGTCTCCGAGTAGATGCGGTGTTTAGGGTTGGCGCCAATACGTTTGGCCACCGACTGGGGCGGGTTGTTGCTGCGCCCCAGCTTGCTGGCCCACATTGGCGCGGAGTCAGCGAAGATTTTGACCATGGCAATGGTATCGATGGCCTCGGCGACACCGCTGCCACCGCTGGCCTCGATGGCGGCGTTGGCGGCGCGCCCGGCCAGGTCCATGGCGGAAGACTCTGAGTACTCGCGCTCGACGCATTGCCCTGCGCCGACGATGATCGGGGTAAGTTCGTTGTTGTAGCTCATGACCGTGTCTTGGGTTTGCCTTAGAACAGCTCTGAAATGTCTCGAAGGGTGTCCTTGTTGGTGGTGGCCACCAGCATGGTGGTGACCTTGGAGTCGCGCCAGGCGGCCAGGCGTTCCTTGATGCGGTCTTTCGGCCCGACCAGTGACATATTGTCCGCCAGCTCATCGGGCAGCACCTGGGCAGCCTCATCGCGCTTGCCTTCCATGAACAACTGCTGGATTTTTTCCGCCTCGGCTTCATAGCCCATGCGGATAAACAGCTCCTTGTGGAAGTTGGTGCTCTTGGCGCCCATGCCGCCGATATAGAAGCTCATGAAGTACTTCATCTGCAGCAGCGCCGCGGGAATGTCGTCGGTGATGTTCACCGTCACCATCTGGGCGATTTCGAAATCATCGCGCATGCCGGTGAGGTTTTCCGCGTACATGCCCTCGTCGTAGGGGTTGTAGAACAGGGGCAGCCAGCCGTCGGCCAGCTCTACCGTCTGGGCTATGTTTTTGGGCCCCTCGGCGCCGATGTAAATGGGGATGCGATTACGCAGCGGGTGCACGATGGGCTTGAGCGGTTTGCCCAGGCCCATGCCGTCGTCGCCCGGGTAGGGCAGCGGGTAGTGGGGGCCGTCGTTGGTTACCGGCGCCTCGCGGGCGAAGACCTGGCGGATGATGTCAATGTACTCGCGGGTGCGGGCCAGCGGCTTGGGGAAGGGCCGGCCGTACCAGCCTTCCACCACTTGCGGGCCCGATACTCCGAGGCCGAGCATAAAACGGCCGTTGGACAGGTAGTCGAGCGTCAGGGCGTGCATGGCACAGGAGGTCGGGGTGCGGCCGCTGAGCTGCACCACCGCGGTACCCAGCTTGATCTTTTCCGTGTGGGCGCCAATCCAGCACAGTGGGGTGAAGGCGTCGTTGCCGTAGGTCTCCGCCGACCAGACGGAGTCGAAGCCCAGCTTCTCGGCTTCTACCGCCATTTCCACGAAGTTCGGTTGCGGGCCTGCGCCCCAGTAACCCTGGGCCAGGCCCAGTTTCAAATCACCCACCTGCTTGCTCCTCTATCGTGTCTGAATGAGCGCCTACATAACACGGCCGCCCGCAGGCGGCCGCTGAGCCTGACCCGGTCGGGTCAGATCTTGGTTTGCATCTTGATAGTTTTCTCGGTGTTCTTGCCATAGGGCGGGCGCATGCCGCCGAGGCCCGCCACGTCAAGCTTGCTTTGCTTGTAGATGGACTTGGCGTGGCTGAAGGTTTTGAAGCCTTCAAAGCCGTGATACGCGCCCATCCCCGCGGGGCCGACGCCGCCGAAGGGCAGGTCTTCCTGCATGATGTGCATGATCACGTCGTTGAGGCAGACGCCGCCGGAGGTGGTGCGGTCCAGCACGGCGCGTTCTTCGCCGGCGTCCTCGCCGAAGTAGTACAGTGCCAGCGGGCGCGGCTTGGCGTTGACGTAGTCAATAGTCTCACCGAAATCCTTGTAGGTGCGGATCGGCAGCAGCGGCCCGAAGATTTCCTCTTCCAGGACACGCATGTCTTCGGTGGGGTTCTTGATAATAGTGGGCGGAATCTTATGGGTGCCCTGCTGGTTGGCGAAGTCCTCA
>JANQIO010000043.1 GCA_028282105.1 Halieaceae bacterium
AACTGACGCGTGAAGATCGCGATATCCATCGGCTTGATCTTCTTGCCGCTGCTGCCGAACAGTGGCTTGGCTTTCTTTTTAACCGTCTTCGGCTTGATGCCCTGGCGGCGCAGCTGCGCCTTGGCCATGGCCAGGCTGACCGACTCGATCTCGCCCTTTGATGCACGGCCCTGCTTGTCGGTGCCCTGCCAGGTAAAGATTTGCCCTTTCGATGCGCTGGTAGCCATAACCTAATCCGTTGCCTGGGTGCTGTTGGAGGTATCAGTCGGTAGTGACACGGTTGATCTCTTCTAAGCTGGTATCGCCCAGCATGGCCTTGCGCAGGCCCGACATGCGCAGATCATTGAAGCCTTCCTCGCGGGCCTTGTCGGCAATCTCAATGGAGTTACCTTCCTCCATGATGATGCGAGCGATCGATGGCGTAATACGGACGACTTCATAGACACCTACCCGACCCTTGTAGCCATTTGAGCACTTCGAGCAGCCCACCGGTTTGAAGATGGTGGCCTTTTCGATCATCTCATCCGTGAAGCCCTCTTCCTTGAGCACGTTCTCCGGCAGGTCGGCCGGTTCCTTGCACTCCTTGCACAGCCGGCGAGCCAGGCGCTGGGCAATGATCAGGTTTACGGAGGTCGCGAGGTTGAAGGGGGGGACACCCATATTCAGCAGGCGGGTAATGGTTTCCGCCGCGCTGTTGGTGTGCAGCGTAGACATCACCATATGGCCGGTCTGGGCGGCCTTGATGGCAATCTCTGCCGTCTCCAGGTCGCGGATCTCACCCACCATGATGATGTCCGGGTCCTGTCGCAGGAAGGAGCGCAGTGCCTCGGCGAAAGTCAGGCCCACCTTGGGGTTCACGTGACACTGGTTGATACCCTCGAGGTTGATTTCCACCGGGTCTTCCGCGGTGGAGATATTGCGCTCGGGGGTGTTCAGGATGTTGAGGCCTGTGTACAGGGATACCGTCTTGCCGGAACCTGTGGGGCCGGTCACCAGGATCATGCCCTGAGGCTGTTCCAGGGCCTGCATGTAGAGGTCCTTCTGGAAGTCCTCATAGCCCAGCATGTCGATGCCCATTTGGGCACTGGAAGGGTCGAGAATCCGCAGAACGATCTTCTCGCCGAATAGCAGCGGCAGGGTATTCACCCGGAAATCGATGGCGCGGTTCTTGGACACGCGCATTTTGATACGGCCGTCCTGGGGCACCCGCCGCTCCGAAATGTCCATCTGCGACATCACTTTCAAGCGGGCCGCCAGCCGGCCGGCCAGATTGGCGGGCGGTCTGACCACCTCGTGGAGAATGCCGTCGGTGCGAAAGCGCACCCGGTAGATTTTCTCGTAAGGCTCGAAATGTATGTCCGAGGCGCCACTCTTGATGGCGTCCAGCAGCACCTTGTTGACGAAGCGCACCACCGGCGTCTCGTCGATGTTGGCGCCGTCATCGCCACCGGCACCGCCGTCTTCATCGACGGCTTCGACATCCAGGTCCTCAAGGCCGGCATCATCCAGGTCGCCCAGGTCCCCGCCCAGGGTGTCTTCCGCATCGGCCCAGGTGCCAATGGCCGCCGACAGCGCCGATTCTTCCACCAGCACCGCATCGGTATTGATGCCGGTGTGGAACTTGATTTCGTCCAGGGCAGACAGGTTGGTCGGGTCG
Source organism: Halieaceae bacterium (assembly GCA_028282105.1). GTDB lineage: Bacteria > Pseudomonadota > Gammaproteobacteria > Pseudomonadales > Halieaceae > JANQIO01. Next base: position 1,658 of record JANQIO010000043.1, read on the forward strand.
GATACCGCTATGTACAGCCGGTTGCCGCGACGGAACAGGGGCAGCGCATGGTGCTTGACCGCCAGGCTGGGTGACACCAGGTCCTTGGGTATCGACTCCGGGTTGAAAGCGGCAATATCGAATAGCGGTACGCCGAATTCCTCGGATGCCATCTCTGCGAGCTTCTGGCCGGGGATATACTGGTTCTCTATCAGGTGAGAGACAAAGTGAGATTTATCGCGCGCCGCATCGGACACAGCGGTCTGCGCATCCTCGGCTTCAAGGAGGCCATCGGCTACAAGACGACCTGCCAGGCCGCTGAGCTGGGTTGGTGGCTTGTTTGTCATGTCCGGATCTGGCGCCTTTTCTGGTGCTCTCTGGATCTTTGTTTGGAGCTGATTAGTTAGTGCGAATCAACCGTCGCCTTCTTTATATCAATCAGTATCTTGCAACACTCTCTCGAGTATACCCCCGTAAAATGCGGGCTTACAGTGTCGAATCGCCCGATTTTTGCGGTCTGTCACAGAGTGTCAGGCTCAGTCCGTGCGCTCGGTCACACACTGACGAAGATTGTCACTCTGTGACGCGGCAGGGCGTAGGTGGGCAGCCTGAGGGGAGCTCCGGTAGCGATAGCTAACTAGGTGCTAAAGCATTGAAAAATATGGGGAAAAAGCTCTAGATTCTCAAAGTGTGAAAAGTTGGCATGGGCTGTGCTTCTAACGGGATGTTGCTGGGATTAAGCCCGGCACGTCCGGAAGGAACTACCGGGCTTATACGAAAAGTAATCAGTCGAGTCTTTTCAGGAGACATACAATGAACAAGCAAGCTCAAAAGGGTTTCACCCTTATCGAACTGATGATCGTTATTGCGATCATCGGCATTCTGGCTGCCGTGGCCCTGCCCGCTTACCAGGATTACACCATTCGCGCGAAGATGTCTGAGCCCATCGCTCTGCTGGGCGAAGGTAAGACCAACGTGACGGAGTACTTTATTGCGAACAACCTTCTGCCGCCTTCTACGGCTGCTGCCGGTATCCGCACCAACATCGGTACGCCGATTGTTGACTCTGTTGCCTACGACGCCAACGGCGTGATTACGGTAATCGTTGCTGAAAATGTCGGTGGCGATATCGGTGCTGGCGCCAACATGATCTCCCTGTCCCTGACCGGCACGGCCGGTGGTACGGTGCAGTGGCGCTGCCGTCCGGGCGACGCTAACGGCCCCACCAGCAACAATGTGCCGCCGAAGTACCTGCCTGCTAACTGCCGCGGCTAATTGCTGCTGCAATGAAAGACCCGGGCAGTGCCCGGGTTTTTTTTGTCTTTCTGGAATCATCTAGATGACTGACTACCGTTGGCTGTGGGGAGCGGGCGCGCTCTGCGTGCTGCTCTACCTGCCTGCACTTTTCGGGCCATTCACCTTTGACTCGGTGGTCGCGCTGGTGCGTAACGCGACACTGGGCGCGGATCCCGGTAGCCTGCAGGCGTGGCTGGTGGCCATCGATAGCTCCACGGCCGGGCCCACAGGGCGTCCGATCAGCATGTTGAGCTTTGCGTTTACCCATGCAGTCTTCGGGCACAGCGCGTTCATTGAGAAGGGCGTGAACCTCATCATTCACGTTGCTATCGCCTACCTCCTTTACCGTTGGCTACAACTGCTGCTTCATCGCGCGCCCGCGCTGTGCCTGCCCCGGGATATGGCGGCGCACTGTGCAGCTGCGGCAGCCCTGCTCTGGTTGCTGAACCCGCTTCAGGTTTCAACGGTGATGTACAGCATTCAGCGCATGGAGCAGCTGTCGAGCCTGTTCGTCGTTCTCGGGCTGTATCACTACACGCGTCAGCGTCTTCTGTGGTTGGAGCGGAACGCGACCGCCGAGGAACTGTCGCGTACCGGATTTCTGGTGATGCTCTGCGCGGTAGCGGCTGTTCTGTCGAAGGAAGATGGCATATTACTAGTCGCGCTGCTAGCGATGGTGGAGTGGGTGCTGTTTCAGGGCCGTTACGGCATGCGCCGCAGGGCCTCCGTGCAGTGGATCAGTGCCGCTATTTGCCTGCTCCCGGCACTGGCGGTAGTCGGTTTGGCTGTGTGGGAACCGGGCTGGCTGCAACGCTGGGGCAGTTGGCGGGATATCAGCAGCGGTGAGCGGCTCCTCACCCAGGCAAGGGTGCTGTGGCACTACATTAGCCTGTTTTATTGGCCTGACGTGTCCCGTATGACCCTGTTCCACGATGATGTGATTCAATCCACAGGTTGGTGGCAGCCTTGGACAAGCAGCCTTGCGGTCGCCGCATGGCTTGGAGTTCTGGCGCTGTGCGCCTTTCAGTTCAAACGCACCCCGTTGCTGACTTTCGGCATTGGCATGTATCTGATATCGCATGGGGTTGAGTCGACCATAATACCGTTGGATCTTGCCTACGAGCATCGCAACTACCTTGGCAACATTGGTCTGGCGCTGATGTTGGTGACGGTGCTGTATCCCAGGGTGCCCTTCGAGTTCCGGCGAGGCGCATTGGTGGTTTTGCTGCTGCCGTTTTGTCTCGGCCTGGCCTGGCGTTCGATGCTATGGAGTGATGAGCTAAGGCTTTACGAATCCCAGCTCCGCCACCACCCGAGCTCGGAGCGCACGATTTACTACTACGCCAATATGCGGATGCGGCTGGCCGATGAGGTGGAGACCGAGGCGGAAACGCGTGAGCACGTTATAGCTGCGCGCCGCTATTTTGAGCACCTGCTGGACATTGATCCGCTGCACGCGCCGGCGCTGGTCAGCCTGCTGTATATCGACAGCCGTTGGCTCCCGGCACTGCCTCGGGAAGCAACGCTCGATGCCCTCGACCGTTTTGCTCTCGAGCGCAGAATTGAGCCCTCGGATCGCAATGCGATAGACCTGCTGCAGCGCTGTATCGCGGCTGGATTCTGCGATATGCCGGAGTCCAGGCTCTTCGCCCTTATCACCTCGCTCATGAAGCGTTTCCCCAACGACCCGACTTACCCAGCCTTTCTGGCCCACTATTACGGCACCGAACACAAGGATTTCGAGCAGGCGATTGCCTATAGCGAGGCGGCTATAGCGGCGGCGCCCGCAAACCATAAAGGGTATTACCAGTTGGCGAGCTGGCACCTTGCCCGCGGTGAGAAGGCCCAGGCGGCGAGGGCACTGGGGGCGTTGCCCGGGCTCGACGAGAACCTCCGCGCCCTGCGAAACGTGGACGAAGTACTGTAATGCGCGGGTCCTGGTGGCGAGCGTCTCCCCCGTGGCTGCTCGGCCTGCTGCTGCTGACAGCATGGATTTACTGGCCCGGACTATCGGGCCCCGTACTGCTTGACGATGCAGCCAACCTGGAGCGGGTTCAGGCCCTCGCGTCCAGCGAAGGCTTTGCTATTGATGTGCTGACGGACAACACCTCCGGTCCATTGGGTCGCCCCGTTTCCATGGCCAGTTTCATGCTGGACCTGTATCTGTTGGATGGCGGAGTCTGGGGGGCGAAACTGACAAACCTACTCGTACACCTGACGACCGGGATGCTGGTTTGGCTGTTCAGTCGCCAGCTACTGACTGCCCTCGGCAGCACCCACAACCGTGAGTACGCTCTCTGGATTGCGGCGCTGTGGCTGATGGCCCCTCTGCTGGTCAGCACAACGCTGTACATGGTACAGCGGATGGCACAGCTTTCCGCCTTGTTCAGCCTGGCGTCACTGTGTGCCTATCTTCAGTGGCGCAGCCGAGGACACGCACCGCTTCGCAGCCTCTGGTGGCCTCTCTGTCTGCTGCTTGCCGCGCTGGCCGTGTTGAGCAAGGAAAACGGTCTGCTGACCATTCCGTTGCTGGTGCTGGTCGAACTCGCGGTTCTGCAACCGAGGGACAGAGACCGTGGCGCCCCCGTGCCGGTACGGATGCTCGGAATGCTCCACCTGGTGATACTCGGTGCGGGAGTACTTCTGGTTCTGGTCTACCTGTTCTTGTCCTCCGAGCGGCTCGTCGCCAGCTATTGGCATAGAGATTTCACGCTGTGGGAACGATTGCTCACCCAGCCCAGGATTCTCTGGCACTACGCGGGCCAGTTGCTGTGGGCAGATAGCGCGAGCCTTGGCCTGTTTCATGACGGCTATCCGTTTTCTACCGGCATCACGACCCCGGGGACCACGCTGCCGGCAATGGTGGGGCTGCTGCTCACCGGCCTTGCAGCCCTGGCGGGCTTGCGTTACCGGGCCTGGCGCGGGCTGGGATTCGGTTGGCTGTTCTTTCTTTTAGGACATTCCCTGGAGGGCAGCGTCTTTGCGCTGGAGCTGTATTTTGAACATCGAAACTACTTGCCCGCGGTAGGTCTGTTTATTGCCCTGCTCAGTGCCTTCGATACCCTGGCGAAGCGCTTCCCGTCCTGCAGACCCTGGAGTGGTTTGGTCCTTGCCGTGATGGTGCTGCACGCCGGCATGGTGACCGCGCGGGAATCACAGATCTGGTCAAACGGGCGCGTGTTTCATCTGGTCGCGGAGTCTCGCTTCCCGAACTCCGTGCGTGCCAAAGAGGGACTGGCAATGGAATTTGCCACCCTGGGCGACGCCGATCTCGCGCTGGACTATGTTGCCATGGCGCAAACACTTGACCCACAGGGAGGGTTCCGCCACAGCCTGACCGAAGCGCTGGTGTATTGCCGGGCTGAGGGCGCCATTCCTTCTGAACGTTTCCTGAGCTGGGAGATGAGCCCGGAGGATTTTCGTGATCGGCTTGTCAATGAAACCAGCTATACCCTCGCCCGGAACTTGATTGAAGGCCGCTGTGAGGGCACTGATAAGGAAGCGCTGGCGGATCACTGGGGGCAAATGGTATTGGCGATGGAGGTAACGCGAGTCACCCCAAAAATTTTTCTCTCCCTGGCCATCCTTGAGAATCACCTGCAGCGCTATGAGCAGGCGTTGTACTATGTAAACCGCCTGTTGCAGCGATCTCCGGAGGATCTTCGGGCACATATGATGAGGCTCTACTTTGCAGGTCTGCTAAATCGTTCGGCAGATTACGAAGATAGCCTTGCCAGACTGGTGCGGGCGCGCGAACAGGGTCGTCTCAGTGCCCAGGAAAGTTACAATCTTGAGTTACTGTCAACAGGGGGCTCACAATGAACCGCGTGGGTGGAACAGAACAAAAATATCCCTGCCATACGGAGTGTCTATGAGCAATAACAGCTTTGCGCTCTCGATCGTGATACCGGCTAAGAATGAAGCACTTGGCCTGGCCGCGCTGTTGCCCGAATTGCGGTCCGCCTATCCACAGGCGGAGATCATTGTTGTAGATGATGGCTCTACGGATGACACGGCCAGTATCTCGCGAGAGGCGGGCGTGCGTGTAGAAAGCCACCCCTATTCGAAGGGCAATGGCGCCGCCATCAAGAGTGGGGCGCGCTGCGCTACCGGTGATGTACTTCTGTTTATGGATGGCGACGGTCAGCACCAGGTGAAGGATGTCGCCGGCTTGCTGTACAAAATCGATGAAGGCTATGACCTTGTCGTCGGAACCCGGCAGGGTAACGAGGGTCAGGCCAGTATTGCGCGCTGGGGAGCGAATGCGATCTACAACATGTTCGCTAGCTGGATGGTCGGGCACAAAATTCCAGACCTTACCTCCGGCATGCGCGCAGTAAGGCGAGATAAGTTCCTGTCCTTCCTTTACCTTTTGCCCAATGGTTTCTCTTACCCTACGACTTCGACAATGGCTTTTTATCGGGCGGGGTACTCCGTCGCCTTCGTTGCCATCGATTGCCAGCAGCGTGTCGGCAAGAGTCATATCAAGCTCTGGCGCGACGGCACGCGTTTCCTGCTTATCATATTCAAGATCGGAACCCTGTACTCACCGCTGAAACTGTTTTTCCCGATAGCATTGGGCATTTTTCTCTCAGGGGTTGGGTACTATGGCTATACGTATATTACTGCCGGCCGATTTACCAATATGAGCCTGTTGCTGTTCGTATCCAGTGTCATTGTGTTTCTTATAGGCCTGGTGTCAGAGCAGATTAGCAATCTGACCTACAAGATTGAGCAAAGACAGTGATCAGGCAGTGGCGGTTCGGGGAGAGGTGCTAGCAGCGTGACCTTCGATCGGGAGCGCGTGCTGCTAATCACGCGCAACCTCCCGCCACTGGTGGGTGGTATGGAACGTCTTATGCAGCACACCGCGGGGGGCGTCGCGCAGGTCGCCGATCTTACAGTGATAGGCCCGCGGGGCTGTCGGGGTTTTCTGCCCGCTGGCGTTTCTATTGTTGAACTCGACCCTCGGCCGATGCTTTTCCTGCCCCTGTCTCTGTGGCACGGTATTCGCACCTGCCTGTCGAAGCGACCACATGTGGTACTGGGGGGTAGCGGCCTGCTCGGGCCAGTGCTGCTACTGTTGCAGTGGATTTGCCAGGTGCGCACGGCGGTTTACCTGCACGGCCTGGATATCATCGTTGACCACCAGGTCTATCAGCGCCTGTTCGTGCCAAGCTTCCGACATCTGCACCAGGTGATTGCCAATAGTCACAATACGGCGAATCTTGCGGTGGCTGCTGGCGTGGCGGCCGAGCGCATAGAGATCATACACCCTGGGACAGAGCTGCCGAGCATAGAGCGCGATGAGGCGACCAGCAGGTTTCGAAGCCGCCACGACATTTCGGCTGCACATCTACTGTTGTTTGTCGGGCGTGTAACGCCGCGCAAGGGGCTGCTCCGGTTTGTGGAGAATTCGCTACCGGCTGTGCTTGAAGCGGAGCCTGACACTTGTCTCGTGGTGGTGGGGGACCACCCCGCTCAGGGTCTGGCAGCCTACGGCTCTGAACTACAGGCAGTTACTGAAGGCGTCGAACGGCTTGGATTATCTGAATCGCTGCGCTTTCTTGGCGAGGTCAGCGACGACGAACTCATAGATGCCTACTCTGCGGCCGACGTACTCGTCTTTCCATTGGTGCCGACTCCCGGGGACGTAGAGGGCTTCGGCATGGTCGCTATCGAGGCGGCTGCAACCGGTACGCCAACGGTTGCCTTTGCTGTCGGGGGGGTAGTTGACGCTGTTGCGGATGGGCAAAGCGGCCGGCTGGTTCCCGACGGAGACTACGCTGGCTTCACGCAAGCGATACTAGATTTATTGGAGAAGCCTGCTGCTCTGTCAAAATCCAGCCGTGGCTTTGCCGAGCGTTTTGCCTGGCCGCGCTACCACCGGCATTTGGCGGAAGTGCTGCTCCCCACTACGGCAGAGGCGCACTGAGAGGGCGATATGGCGCGCGATTACCAGCACGGCTACTCGGACCTTATGCCCTCGGTCTACGACCGGAAGGCCCGGGAGCGGAAGGCCTTGACGACGCTGGCAGTGCTAGAGGATTTCTTCAAGCAGCCGCTGACATCGCTGAGGTGCCTCGATGTCGGTGGGTCGACCGGCGTTATTGACCATCGTTTGGCGCAGGACCTGGGTCGGGTTGTTGGTATAGACATCGACCAGAAGGCAATCGACTTCGCAAAGGAGAACTTCCTGCGCGACAACCTGGACTTTCAGGTGGGCGATGCCATGCAGCTTGAGTTCGCCGATAACAGCTTTGATGTTGTGGTTTGCTCACATGTCTATGAACATGTACCGGATGCCGCCCGACTGATGGCGGAGATTTACCGGGTACTGCGCCCCGGTGGCGTTTGTTACTTTTCTGGCAATGTCCGTCTGATGATCAATGAGCCTCACTACAATCTGCCGTTCCTTTCTCTGCTGCCTCGACCTATTGCGCATCTTTACCTGCGTATCACCGGCAGGGGTCGTTACTACTACGAAAAGCACCTGAGTTTCGGTCAGCTACAGCGTTTAGTGGCTGCCTTTGAGGTAGATAACTACACAGGGCGAGTTATCGACAACCCGGAACAGTTCAAGGTGACTTACATGCTTCCCGCTGGATCTTTCAAGGCGAAGCTCGCAAGTTTCATTGCTCATCACTTGCCCTGGGTGTCGCCATGCATCTGGCTGCTGATCAAACCGCGCGCAGAGAACGCCTGATAGTAGGGGGCTGGTTAGTGTGCCGGGGCAGATCAGCGATTTGGACTGCGAGAGTGAGCAAAGCCGGTGATTTGCCGGTTTCACTGTACTGTGGCAAACGTATGCTGTGCTGGTAAGTCGCTACAGAGACGCCGGTGTTGTTGGCTTGCCAGTCAGATGGCTGGTAGGTGATTGTGGATAGTCACCCACGTGCGTGGAAAAGGTAGATCGTGATGAAGCTTAAACGTTGGGTTCGGAAGCTGAAAGCGGAGCTGTCTCGAAGGGTTTTTCTGCTAAGTAGCAGGAACAAGCAGTCTTTCGAGTGCCCGGTCTGCGGGTATGTGGGTCCCTTTATGGACGTTACCCCTCACACGGGTCTCAGAAGGCACGCGAAGTGCCCGAAGTGCGGCGCCCTGGAGCGACACCGTATCCAGTTCCTGGTGGTTGAAGACTTGTTGCGTGGAGTCAGGACAGAGAGTATGAAGATATTGCACTTCGCTCCTGAGCAGTTCTTCCGCGATTATTTTTCACAACGCTTTGGGGCCTACGAGAGCGCCGACATATGCATGGAAGGCGTTGACCATCAGGTTGATATCCAAAGCCTTCCGTTTGCAAATGCAAGCTACGACTACGTTTTTGCATCTCATGTACTGGAGCATATTCCCGACGATGAACTGGCACTCTCGGAGATTCGCCGAGTATTGAAGCCGGGTGGAGTTGCAGTCCTTCCAGTCCCGATAGTAGCAGAGCAGACGATCGAGTATCCGGAGCCGAATCCTTATGAAGATATGCACGTGCGGGCTCCTGGCTTGGACTATTTTGAAAGATATGAACGCTATTTCTCGAAGGTGGATCAGTTCACATCCAGATCATTTCCTGAAAAGTATCAGCTCTTCATTTACGGAGACCGGAGTATATGGCCCACCAAGGAGAGCCCGTTGCTTCCTCCCATGCAGGGGGAGAAACACGTTGATATCGTCCCGATTTGTCATGTTTAAAAAGGGTGGTTGACTCCGTGCCTACAGCCTCAGCATTTGCTGTGTGGCGGTGAACCAGGAGCGATTCCAGAAATAGCTGAGTGTGAGATAAAGTGGCGCGGCGATAAGGCCTGCTACAGCTAGTCTTGCAAATGCCCCTTCCACGGAGTGAGCTGCCAGGTAGGCGGGAAGCAGGGCGACGATAGATAGCATTCCCGGTCTCAAAAAGGCGTTGATATAGTCGAGGAGCGTTGCGTCACATAGCGGGCGGACCAGGAAAAACCAAACGGGTACTACTAACGCCACTTGCAAGAGAGCAAGGACCCAGACCAGCCCGTAGCCGCCCTGTGTTGCACCAATCCAGAGTGCCGGTGCGCTGACGATCAACACGCAAAGGTTCCAAATAAGTGATAAGCCCGGTTTACCCATGCCAAGCAATAAGCTCCCCGCGGGGTTTGCGATTGATCTGAGCAGCCCCCAGATAGCAAGTACTCTCAACATTTCTACCGCCTCTGACCAATTACCTCCCAGCAAGATGTGAATGACATCCTCTGGGAACAGCGCTATCGCAATATAAATCGGCGCATTGAAGGAGGCGGTCATGCTGACGGTCTTCAGGTAAATGTTTCTAACGCGGGGTACATCCTCCTGAATCTCTGCAATGAGTGGAAAACCAACCCGGGTGATCACCGGGTTGACCAGGAATTGGAGATGCAACATGAAGTTCCGCGGAACGCTAAACAATCCCAACTGTGATGCGTCCAGGATGCGCCCGCCGATCAGCAGGTCGAGCGTCATGTTCATTTGACCGACGATATTGCTTCCGACTGAGGCACTCCCGAATTTGAGGAATGGCAGAATGTCTTCGAGCATGAAGCGTGGCTGCGGTCTCCACCCGGCAGCCAATAGAGCCCAGGAGAGTGCTGAGGTCACCAGTGTGGTGGCGATGGTACCCCAAACCAGGGCGTAGACGCCCCAGCCTTTAAGTGCCATGAATACGGAGACCAGGAATCCGATGCACAGAGAGCTTAGTTCCAGTGCTACCAGGCGTCCGAAGCTGAGTTGTTTTTGGGCGTCTACGCGCAGCTGTTGGCTCAGCGCACCCAGGATGAAAACCGATGAACTCAGGGCGAATAGTGGCGCCAGCCTCTGATCCTGAAAGAAAGCCGCAAGGGCAGGGCTGAGCGCCAGGACCAAAGCCGTGAGCATGGCGCCAGTACCAACACTTGCCCAATATAGACTGGAGCGCTGGCGTGGTGTCACATCCCGGCTTTGTAGGTATGCGTTGCTCAGGCCAAAGTCTGAGAAGACTGTGCCGATTCCCAGAATGACGGTGACAACGGCCATCAGGCCGTAGTCTGCGGGAGCAAGAAGTCTCGCCAGGAACGCGACCTGCACGACCTTAAACACGGATGTGAAGGCGGCGCCAATCGCCGTCCATCTCACCGCTTGCAAAGCCCTGCGCTTGAGGCTCAAGGTTTCCTGGCCGTAATGAAGTAGCCCATGGTTTCCAGTGACCAGTTGCTGTCCAGCCTGTCCAGCAGGGGCGCGGTCTTTTGTCCGATATACCAGAGAATCGAAAGTACTGCCCGGGCGCACTTTCTCATCAGGCCGGGGCCGCGGACAAACCTCAGGCTGAAGTAGTTCAATTTCAGTGTAAGTGTGGTGAACAGGCCCGCTTGCGGTTCCACAGTAACCTCGATGAAGCCGGCCTCTTCCAACAGTGTCTTCAGCCGCTGCGGCGTGTACCTGTAATAGTCGTGCGGTGCCTCGTGGATCCACCACTGCCATGGCACCTGCAGTATGATCGCGCCGCTACTTCTTAAAATACGGTGGGATTCGCTCAACATAACCTGAGGTGAATGCAGGTGTTCAAGCACAGATAGAGAGATGACGACATCTGCTCGTTCCTGTTCCAAAGGTAGGGGCTTGTTGAGATCCGCGATGATGTCGATGTCTACTTCATGATAGCTATCGCTCCAATCTACTGACAGGTAGTGATCAGCCAGTGTCAGGAAGTAAGACTTGTAGGGTGACGAGCCTGCCCCGAGGTCGACCGCGGAACCCTTGATAAGCCCCGAATGCTTCTCAAAAAAGCTATCCATTGTGTCGTAGAGCAGCCAGTTGTGAAGTCCGCGATTCGGGTGGTGTTTACTGGGTTTGTGTTTCATTTTGCAATCGCTCGTTCAAGTGGGAAGGCTGAAGGCAGCCTTCCTCCGTAAACGGCCTGAACGGCGCAGCTGGCTGAGTTGGAAAATTGTATGATTCTCGATCGGCTCTTTTTGGCGCGCTAGTGTGCCCGGGGCGAACTCATTGACCGTGTGAGGTATAAGAGTGCGTCGTTCCGACAAGTGCTTTACAGGCGGCTTGCAGTTGTCAGAGAGTCTCAAGGCAACCCAATGATACGTTTTTCTGGTATCGGTCTGCATCAACCCTGGTCTGCTATACCGCTGATCGCATATTCGCGGTGAACAACAGCGCATCAACGGGAGCGACAACTTCACAAAAACCTATACCCTTGCTTCTCCGTGGGCATCGCCCGTGATACGGTTCCAATATGATCAAAGAAATCAACGGCTTGGCCGATCTTGCCATCAACGGCGCAGCGCCGGCGTTTGAGCAGCCATTACATGTTGGCCGGCCCAACCTGGCCGAGCGCGCCGTTTTTGATCGGTACCTGGACCAGATTTTTGAATCCAATTGGCTGACGAACAACGGCCCGCTCGTGCAACAGTTGGAACTGGAGGTCTCCAGGCGGCTGGGCGTCGATCACTGTGTGGCGATGTGCAATGGCACGATTGCACTCGAAATTGCCATTCGAGCCCTGGAGCTGACCGGCGAGGTTATCCTGCCGTCTTACACTTTTGTCGCCACGGCGCACGCTGTGAGTTGGCAGGGCTTGCAACCTGTCTTTGCCGACATAGATCCCGTCACCCATAACCTCGACCCCGCCAGCGTTGAACGCCTGATTACACCTGCTACCACCGGCATCGTCGGTGTACACCTGTGGGGGCGCCCGGCGCCGGTCGGGGAACTGGCAGAAGTGGCGCGGGACCACGATGTTAAGCTGCTTTTTGATGCTTCCCATGCTTTCGCCTGTAGCATGGAAGGTACTTCCATCGGTAATTTTGGCGAGTGTGAGGTATTCAGTTTCCACGCCACCAAGGTTTTCAACTCCTTCGAGGGCGGGGTAGTGAGCACCAATAATGCCGCTCTGGCAGAAAAAATGCGGCTGATGCGCAACTTTGGTTTTGCGGGCAACGACAACGTTATTCACCCTGGCACCAATGGCAAGATGACAGAGGTCTGCGCAGCCATGGGCCTGAGCAATCTTGAGCTTCTGGACTCATATCTTGACCACAATCGTCACAACTTCGCGGCTTATCAGCGTGGAATTGAGGGGGTTGATGGCCTGCGCCTGTTGGCGCCGCCGGAGCCCGAGGGCGCAAACTTTCAGTACATCGTTATTGAAGTAGGAGAGTCCTTCGGGGCCGATCGCGATGAGGTATTGGCAGCATTGGAGGCGGAAAACGTGCTGGCGCGGCGTTACTTCTGGCCCGGTTGCCACAAAATGCAGCCCTACCGCGAAACCCAGCCAACGGCAGAGCTCTGGCTGCCGCACACCACTGAAGTGGCGAGTCGGGTACTGGTATTGCCCACCGGTAAGAGTGTCGGTGATGCGGAGATTGACATCATATGCCGCATTTTCCGCCTGCTCGGTGCAGGTTCTGCCGGGGCCCGGGCCGCTGGTTGACGTGGTTGTGTCTCATCTCGATGACAGTGAGTTAAAGGCTATCGGTTTTAAATCCGTCGGCCCCGGTGTGAAACTATCACGCAAGGCTTCAATTTATGGCGCTGAAGCCATCGAGTTGGGCGCTGGTGTGCGAATTGACGATTTCTGTGTACTGTCCGCGGGGCGTGGCGGTATCTGCATTGGTCGCAATGTGCACATCGCGGTAATGACCTCGATCATTGGGCATGGCGCCATCACAATCGGCGACTTCTGTAACCTCTCCAGTCGAGTGAGCTTGTATTCATCAAGTGATGACTATAGTGGCGAGTTCATGACAAACCCCACGGTGCCGGCGAGGTTCACCAATGTGGATGCTCGCGAGGTAAGGCTCGGTCGGCATGTCATCGTAGGGTCCGGGTCAGTGATACTGCCGGGCACTACCATCGGTGATAATGTTGCTATTGGCGCCCTGAGCCTGGTGACTGGTCCTCTCGCCGCTGACGGAATCTATGCAGGTACACCGGCGCGCCTGCTAAAGACCCGTGCCAAAGGTGTTTACGCTCTGGAACAACAGCTGCTGGATTCCGAGTAGAGACAGACCGCCACTGTTGATGAGCGCCCGCCTTCTTCACATCGTCCCCGATGACAAGTTTACGGATATGGCTGTGCGGCAGTTTGAGTGCGCCTGCCCCGGTGCGAACCGATACCTGTTGCCGGGCGGTGAAGCCCCACACACTTTCGTCAGAAGCGATGACGTGGAGAGCTACGAGTTCTCCCGGCTGGCAGAAGAGATAGCCAGCAGCGATGCTGACGCGGTAGTTTTTCATAGCCTTAGGCGCAGTTTTTATCCGGTGTTGCGCAGCGTTCCCCCTAACCGGAAGATCGCCTGGATTGGCATGGGATATGACTATTACCCCATGCTCACTGCAAGCAATCAGCTGCTGCTGGAGGATACTTCTCAGCTGTGCCGTCCATCCCCGGGGCGTCGAGCATTGGAGTCGGCAATGATTCCGGTTCGCAAAATGCGTGAAATGCTCGGCTACCGGGAGAGGGAGCATGACCGGGAAGTACTCTCCAGAATCACCCATTTTGCACCAGTCCTCGATAGCGAATATGCCATGGTACTCGCGGCGAACCCCTGGTTTTCCCCTGAATACCTGGACTTTAACTATGGCACTGTGGAGGACGACTGGACGCTTGCCCTCCCTGGGCCCGAGTCCCCCGGCGGGGATGTGCTGGTGGGAAACAGCGCTGATCCTTCCAATAACCATCTCGAGTGCTTCCAGCTGCTCAGCCGAATGGATGGCCTGGAAGGTCGCAGAGTTATAGTACCTTTGAGCTACGGGAGTTCTGCTTATCGAGCGCAGATTCTGGCCTGTGGAAGGGAGCTGCTGGGCGATGCGTTTACGCCGCTGGTTGATTTCATGCCACCTCAGCAGTACATCCAGACGCTCGCTTCCTGTGGCACTGTGCTTATGAACCATTTGCGCCAACAGGCTCTCGGGAACATTCTTATCAGTGGCATGCTCGGAGCGAGAATCTGCTTAAATCCCCTGAACCCGCTGTACGAATGGCTCCAGAAACGCGGTGTGGCTGTGGGCTCAATTGAAACTCTGGATCTGGATCCCCTGACGATGATTGAGCGCGAAGAAACCCGGGGCGCAATTGCACGATACTGGGGCCGCGAGCCGCAAACATCGCGCACGCTCCGCTTTGTCGAGAGCTTGTGCCCAGCGCCGGTAGTGTAGCGACAGTAGGGCGCAATCGCTGGAGCCATAGCAGCTGACATTCAGTGGGGATGGCGCTTCCAGTTGCGCATGCCGCGCATGATAACTGCCTTGGCGCCCGCAATATCCAGTCTGACTGCGAATAGCAGCAGGAACTTCAACGCCTGGCTCAATGTCCACTTGTAGATGAGTAATTGGCTGCGGACCCGCAGCGCATCACTTCCTGCGAGCTTGTTCTTGGCAAGCACCAGCTCACAAGCTTCGCGTACCTTGTCGTAGCCTGTGTTGCTTATCCGCTCAAACTCGTGGCTTCTGTCTACCAGGTAGCTGTGTTTTGGTACTTTTTCGATCTGCCCGAGCAATAGCATCCTCAGCCAGAGGTCGTAGTCTTGCCAGGCTCTCAGCCTGGTATCGAAACCTCCCAACTCCCTCATGGTTTCTGTCCTGGCGAAGACCTGTGAGCCGGCCAGATTTCTCACGTATAGGTCTTCTCGAAGAATGTGACGCTTACCGATCGGTTCCTGGAGCGTCCTTCCGGGAATGGCGTACTGGTAGTAGGACGCCAGCGCGATGGTCTCCGGTGCTTTGCGTGCCCAATGCTCAACGAAGTCCGCTACTCTATCTGGCAAGAAATAGTCGTCGTCATCCAGTCCGGTGATGAATTCACCCTGTGCGGTATCAATGGCCCGGTTCCTGCTGTAACAGGCGCCGCGATTGGTATCGTTGCGCAGGTATTTTACCCTGGGGTTACTGGCGGTCACGCTGTCGAGATATTCGCTGGTGCCGTCGGTGGAAGCGTCGTCGACCACGATCACTTCCAGTTGGGAGTATGTCTGCTCCAGTACTGAGGTAAGCGCTCTCGACAGCATCTCTAGCCGATTGTGGCTGGGAATGTAGATGGAAACGAGCGGCTTTTCTTCTGGCGTGCGTGGCTTGATGGTCTCAATCTCACTTGTCCGTCAGGTCGATGGCTATTTTGCGAGCCTTCGGAAACACAAGCAAATGCCTACCGGGCGGCCTTGCTGTCCAGGGTAGAGTCATCCCGGACTCCATGGCATTATCTTGCGCGCAAGCCGCTGCGTTGGTCAGCAGCTCTGCCTATAGACTTTTACTAGTGTAGGACGCTCCTTGGATAAGACAGTTTCCGCCGTCATGCCTGCCTACAACGCTGAGCGCACGATAGGTCTGGCCATAGAATCCGTACTGGCTCAGACCCATTCAAACCTTGAACTAGTGATCGTAGACGATGCCTCCAGTGACAGAACTGCGGAAGTGGTTAGAGCTTATGCTGACGACCGCATAAAGCTCTTGAGTTTGCCAAAAAACAGTGGCGAAGGAGCTGCAAGGGACGCCGCAATAGCGGCCAGTACGGGCGACTGGGTGGCGGTCATCGATGCCGATGACGCCTGGGAGGACACCCGGCTTGAAAAACTGCTTTGCCTGGCGACGGAGGATGACGAGCGCTGCATCCTGATAGACGATATTGCTCAGTGCTTCGCTGTGGGCGATGAGTTGGTACCGTTTCGCCCTGTGAGGGGTAGCAGGTCAAGCTTTCTGGACACGCGAGAGAAGGCGCTGGTGGATCTACTGCGTGAGAGCGGATACCTGATCAAACCTCTGATCCCCAGAAGTGCTATTGAATCACTGGGCCTGCGGCATTCCGATCTGCGCTACGGCGCAGATGCACAGTTCTTTATTCGGCTCATCAAGCATGGTGGCATGAAGATAAGATGTCTCAATGAGCCGCTGTATCTTTATCGTATGACCCCTGGAGCCATGAGCACAATCTCGGGCAGCCGGGTCATAATGAGGGATATGCTGCTCGGCCTGAGCTCCGAACTCGATTTGTCGCGGCCTGAACGCCGGGCTATCGCCAGGAAGGTCAGGGCGCAGGAGCGTCATATCGAGTTCGAACCGTTTGCCGAAGCCCTCAAGGCAAGGGACTATGGCGCAGCGTTGAAGTACGGCGCACTGCATCCTCGTTGTGTACTGCTTTTCCTTTGGCGCTTGCCTAAGGCGCTGCTTTTCAAGCGCGCGGTGACCAGCCGGGGTGGATCGGCCAGGCCGCTGCACTAGCGAGGGCGCCGAACGAATCGCACATTTTCGCTAAGCGGAACACGAGACTATGAGTAACGGTAGAGTAATCACCTTCGGAACCTTTGACGTGTTCCATGTTGGGCACCTGCGCATCCTTGAGCGCGCTCGGTCCCATGGAAACACCTTGGTCGTGGGAATCTCTACCGATGCGCTAAACATGGACAAGAAAGGGAAATATCCGGTCTACACCCAGAAGGAGCGAAGAGAGATCATTGCCTCATTGCGATGTGTGGACGAGACCTTCTACGAAGAGTCGCTGGAGTTGAAAGGGGATTACATCCAGCGCTTTAACGCGGGGGTGCTCGTTATGGGCGATGATTGGCAGGGCAAGTTCGACGATTTTTCTGATCTCTGTGAGGTGATTTACCTGCCGCGCACCCCGGCTATCTCCACCACCGAGGTCATTGAAAAAATCAGGCTTTGACGGGCGCCGGTCTTGGCGTTGTTCCGGCCGCTCAGGCGCCGATCATCTCTACCAGCCTGGCGAGTTGACGCGAGGCTGCCATTCCGTCGGTGTTTTTGCCGTACACGCTTGCCGTGATAGCGGTATGTTTGTCGCCATAGGCCGCGTCGTAATCGTCTCTAGAGGCCAGGGTTTGCTCGACTGCGTCTGTCAGTGATTGCATGTCTGTGACCACCTGGCCGTAGCGGTATTCCTTGCCCAAAGAGAAACCGTTACGGAAAGGAGGCTGCACGTCCAGAAAGATGGCCGGTCGGTTCAGCGCCAGGTAGTCAAACGCGATAGAAGACCAGTCGCAAATCAACAGGTTTGTATCCTGCAGGATTTCTTCCGTGTCCGGAAAATCACGCATGGAGCAATAGCGCACATTGTCATAGCTGTCCGAACTGATCTGGGCATTGAGGTGGCTGCGAATTACCAGGGTTGCATGCCGAGACAGGCAGGCCTCGTTCAACCCTTGAATGAAGCGCTCCTGGCTCACACCGAAGGGGAAAAGCTCCCGTCCGTGATCGTCCTGCTGCCAGGTAGGAGCGTACAGTACTATCCGGTTGCCGGGTGGAATCTGGTTGAGCTGCCTGAAAGCAGAATCTGCGACCACTCCTTGAAACAGCCTATCTGCCCTGGCGTAGCCTAGGTCCCTCACGATGTCCGGTGGAAATTCGAACTTATCTACATACAGCTGTTTTAAATGGGGTGAGGAGACCCAGACTTCCCGGTAGCGATGCTGAAGGCTGAAGTCGTCGGGCAGGAAGCCCTTGAAGGGGATTCCATGCCATACGTCTATGAATGCGATGCTGGTGAAGCGAAGGAGTGGGGACATCATATGCAGCCCGTGATCGCTGATGATTGCCGAGGCCCTGGTCAATGCCATCATGTCGCGGAAGCGATCGCAGCGCAGCACATTTACCCCCATGCGCTGCAGCCGTTGCCCTTGCTCTGGATCCAGGGTCAGGAAATGAATATCCAGGTCCGCGTGCTGCTGCTTCTCCCACTCCCGATACAGGGCTCTCAAGTTGCCGGAAAACTGATGGCCGTACAGCAGCACAAGTCGCTTTTTGCTGTTGTTGGTAAAGGGGCGCCCGGCGAGGGGGCGCCCGGCGAGGGGGCTCCCGGCGAAGGGGCGCCCGGCGAAGGGGCGCCCGGCGAAGGGGCGAGCCAATATGGCGAGCCAGGTATACACCAGTTGCAGCAGAAGCAGCCGCCAGTGCCGCGGTCTCGTCGGATCAAACTTCATGGCACACCCAAGGAGTTTATTGCTGTCAGACTATGACCTCCCGGGTAGCGGCTGTTTCTCCAGATCCTGGAGCACGGGCGCCATTTTGACCAGCTGTGCCTTGGTCCCGACGAGTACGATATGCATGCAGCGGTGACGTCCCGTTTGTCTGCCCCATGGGCCGAGAATCTGGCCGCATCATAGCGCGGCCAGTAGCACCGGGTCGACTCAGGCCGCGGCGCTGTTGCCTGCTGCCTGTTTTGCCTTGGCTTCCCGGCGTCGTGCATGCAGTACCGGTTCGGTGTAGCCGCTGGGCTGCTCGCAACCCTTGAACACCAGGTCGCAGGCGGCCTGGAAGGCGACACTGGCACCGAAGTCCGGCGCCATCGGCTGATAGGCCGGGTCGCCGGCATTCTGCTGGTCGACGACGGCCGCCATGCGCTGCAAGGTCTCCATCACCTGGGCTTCGCTGCAGACGCCGTGACGCAGCCAGTTGGCGATATGCTGGCTGGAGATACGCAGGGTGGCGCGGTCCTCCATCAGCCCCACGTCGTTGATATCCGGCACCTTGGAACAACCCACGCCCTGGTCAATCCAGCGCACCACATAGCCGAGGATGCCCTGGGCGTTGTTATCCAATTCGCGTTGCACGGTGTCTGCATCCGGAGTTTCGCTAGCCAGCGGAATGGCAAGGATGTCCTCCAGTGCCGCCCGCGACTGGGCGGCGATAGCCGACTGGCGCTCGGCGACGTTGACACGGTGGTAGTGCACCGCATGCAGGGTCGCGGCTGTCGGTGAGGGCACCCAGGCGGTGCTGGCGCCGGCCTGGGGGTGGCCGACCTTCTGCTCCATCATGGCGCTCATCAGGTCCGGCATGGCCCACATGCCTTTGCCGATCTGGGCGCGGCCCTTGAGGCCAGATGCCAGGCCAGTATCCACGTTCCAGTCTTCGTAGGCGTTGATCCAGGCCTGGGCTTTCATGGCGCCTTTCGCGACCATGGGGCCCGCTTCCATACTGGTGTGGATCTCGTCGCCGGTACGGTCCAGGAAACCGGTGTTGATAAATACCAGGCGCTCGGCCGCGGTCTTGATGCAGGCCTTGAGATTGACCGTGGTGCGGCGCTCCTCATCCATGATGCCCATTTTCAGGGTGTTGCGTGCCAGGCCGAGCAGGTCTTCTACCCGGGTGAACAGTTCGCAGGTGAAGGCGACTTCCTCGGGCCCGTGCATCTTCGGCTTTACGATGTAAACGCTGCCGTTGCGGGAGTTGCTCACACTGCTCTCGCCCTTGAGGTCAAAGAGGGCGATGGTGGCGGTGAAGATCGCGTCGAGAATGCCCTCCGGCACCTCGTGGCCATCAGCGTCAAGGATGGCGTCGGTGGTCATCAGGTGGCCGACATTGCGCACAAACAACAGGCTGCGGCCCGCCAGCACCAGGGGCTGGCCGTCGAGCCCGGTGAACTCCCGGTCGGGGTTGAGCCTGCGCTCCAGGGTCTTGCCGCCCTTGTCGAAGCTCTCGCTGAGGCTGCCGCGCATCAGGCCCAGCCAGTTGCGATACACCAATGCCTTGTCTTCCGCGTCTACCGCGGCGATTGAGTCTTCACAGTCCTGGATGGTGGTAATCGCAGCTTCCAGCACCACATCCTTGACGCCGGCGGCATCCGTCTTGCCCACCGGGTGGTTGTGATCGACCTGGATTTCGATGTGCAGGCCGTTGTGTTTGAGCAGGATGGATTGCGGGTTGGCCGCATCTCCCAGGTAGCCCTGCAGGGCAGCGGGTTCTGCCAGCCCGACCGTGTCGCCGCTGGACAGCAGCACCTGCAGCTGGCCATCGACGATTCCGTAGGCGCTCGCGTCGGCGTGGCTGCCTGAGGCGAGTGGCACCGCCTGGTCCAGGAAGGCGCGGGCCCAGGCGATCACACGGTCGCCGCGCACCGGGTTGTAGCCACCACTGCGCTCGGCGCCGCCGTCTTCGGGGATGACATCGGTGCCATAGAGGGCGTCGTAGAGGCTGCCCCAGCGCGCATTGGCGGCATTCAGGGCATAGCGGGCGTTCATCACCGGAACGACCAGCTGCGGGCCGGCAGTCGTGGCTATTTCCGGGTCGACGTTTTCGGTGCAGATGCTGACCTCTCCGGGGTCGGGCAGCAGGTAGCCGATTTCCTCCAGGAATGCGCGGTAGGCGTCGCGGTCATAATCAGCGCCGGGATGCTGCCGGTGCCAGTCGTCGACTTTTGCCTGCATCTCGTCGCGCACGGCCAGCAGCTCGCGATTGCGCGGGGTGAGATCGTTGAAGATGGCGGCGACGCCGCCCCAGAAGCTGTCGGCGTCCAGCCCGGTAATCGGCAGGATCTCATCGACAACGTGCTGTATCTCGGGTGCGACCTGGAGGCCGGCTTGCGGAATTCGTTCGGACATGGGAATCGTTAAAGCGAGTGATTTGGCGCTAGTGTAGGGTGAGACCAAAATTTATCCAATCAATACACCTTATCGCCACCATAAAAGTGCTGAATGGATGATCTGGGGGCATTGCTCTGGGAGACCGCCGCAGGGGCTTTCTACAAGGCCGCAGGCGCTTTCTACCAGGCCGCAGGCACTAGTGGTCCCAGCTGACTTCGCGGCCGGTTTCGACGATGAGTTGGCGTAGCCAGCGGTTGGCCGGGTTGTGTTGCAGCAGGGGGCTCCAGGCCAGCTTCAGCTCCAGTGGCGGAATCTCCAATGGCGGGGTCTTGATGACCAGCCGCGGATTGTCGTGCTGGAGCTGGGCGGCCAGGCTCGGCAGCGTCACCACCAGGTCGTTGCGCTCGGCAAGTATCATGGCCGCCTGGTAATGGCGGGTGAACACGGTGATATGGCGCTTCTTGCCGAGCTTGGCCAGGGCGTTGTCTACCCAACCCAGGCGCTGCACGTCTTCCGGGTTCACGCCCACGCCCACGCCCATACCGGTCTTGCTAACCCAGACGTGCTGGGCCTGGAGGTAGTTTTCCAGGGTGAAATCCTTGAGCAGCGGATTGTCGGCACTGAGCAGGCAGGAAAAACTGTCGGTCCACACGGTGTTCTGGTGAAAGGACTGCGGCATGGAGTCGAAGCGGTTGATGACAAGGTCCACCTTGCCGCGTTCAACGTCCAGAAAGCTCACATCACTGGGTGTCATGATGTCCAGGCTGATACCGGGCGCTTCCTTGCGCAGCTTGGCCAGCAGGGCCGGCAGCAGGGTGCTCTCGGCATAGTCGCTGGCCATGATGCGGAACACGCGCTCGGCGCTGCCGGGGTCGAAATCCGCGGTGGGCTGCAAGGCCTGGTCTACCTTGCCGAGAATATCGCGCACCAGTGGCTCCAGTTCCAGGGCGCGCTCGGTGGGTGTCATGCCGTCACTGGTGCGCACCAGCAGCGGGTCGTTGAACACCTCGCGCAGGCGCCGCAGGCCGTTGCTCATCGCGGGCTGTGAGAGGTTGAGCTGATTCGCCGCCTGGGTGACGTTGCGCTCTCGCAGCAGCACGTCCAGGTAGACCAGCAGGTTGAGATCGACGCGCTGAATATTCACTGACTGAATGCTTACAATGAAGATGATTGATTTGGAAAATTATCACGCGGCGTCGATAATCACCAGC
>JANQIO010000055.1 GCA_028282105.1 Halieaceae bacterium
ATCACCACCGAGATCGACCGCTACATTTCCTGGCCCGGCCAGGCCCTGGCCTACAAGCTGGGGGAAATGCTGATCCGCGAGAAACGCGCCAAGGCGGAGGACACACTCGGCACCGGCTTCGACCAGCGCTACTTCCACGACAAGATTCTCGGCCTGCGTTCAGTCCCGCTGTGGGTGCTGGAAGATGAACTGGATGACTGGATCGCCGCCGGCGGACCGGACCCATACGATGGTATGGCGATCAACTAGTGGCCGCCTGGGGCAGTGATCCGCTGTTCCCCACCCGGTAACGAACCATCAGACGGTCCGGCCCGCGTACGAGGGCGTTCTGGGCCCAGGGTGGGTCGCGGTCGATCAGCTCCAGTGACTCGAAGTGGTCGAGGATGGCGTTAAAGGCAATCTTCGCTTCCAGCCTGGCGAGCGCCAGGCCCAGGCACAGGTGGATGCCGTGGCCGAAGGCCACGTGGTTGATCTCCTCGCGGGTGATATCGAACAGGCCCGGGTTGGGGTTGGCGGCCTCGTCGCGATTGGCGCAGGCCACCATCAACAGCACCAGCTGGTTCTTGCGGATGCGCTGGCCGTAGAAGGTCATATCTTCCAGCGCAAAACGCGGGGTGAACTGCACCGGGGCCTCAAAGCGCAGCATTTCTTCGATGGCATTGTCCATCAGGCTCCGGTCGGCGCGCAGCTTCTCCAACTGCTCCGGGTGGCGCAGCAACAGCCACAGGCCGGAGCCGATCAGGCTGGTGGTGGTGAGGTGGCCGGCGTTCAGCAGCAGGGTGCAGGTGGAGTACATCTCCTCAGCGGAGAGCCGGTCGCCCTCCTCTTCCGCGGCGATGAGCTGGCTGATGATGTCGTCGTCAGGCTGACGGCGTTTCTGCTCGATGATGCCCTGCAGATAGTCCACCAGTTCTTCGTTGGCGATGGTGGCCTGCTCGATCAGCTCGGGCTCGCCCACGGCGGTAATACCCAGCATTTGCTGCGCCCAGATTCGGAACTGTTCGCGGTCGGCTTCCGGCAGCCCCAGCATCTCAGCGATGACGATGGCGGGCAGCGGCCGCGCCAGATGCTCGACAATATCCACCTCTCCCTCTACCTCACCCTCTCTCTCACCCCCACCTTCGAGACCGTCCAGGCATTGCGCGACGATGCGCTCGATCCTCGGCGCCAGGGTCTGCACATAGCGGTTGGTGAAGCCCTGGCTCACCAGGCGGCGCAGGCGGGTGTGGTCCGGCGGGTCCAGCACAATCATGGAGGGGCTATCCAGCACCGGCACCGGGCGACCGTCAGCGGCGGCGCGCAGCACCGTGGAGAGAAAGCGGTTCTTGCGCATATCGTTGCCGAAGCGCGGGTCGCGGGAGGCGGCCTGCACCGCCTCGAATTGCGTCACCAGCCAGCCGCGGCTGGCATAGGAGCGCACCACCGGCCCAAGCTGGCGCAGATGGCGATAGCCCGGGTGCGGGTCGCGGCGCGCCTCCTCGATCGTCCGGCCCATATTGCTGCCGCTGACGTAGCGATCCAGCAACCGCAGCACCACCAGGGCGGCCACACTGGCCCTATTGAAAAGCTGATTCCGAAGCGCCATCGCCCCCGCCTACCAAAAAGGGGTCAGAGCCCTTTTTGCCATCCATGTCACGCCGCGAGATCTTCAAAAAGGGCTCTGACCCCTTTTTGTAAGTGGCGGATTCTTGAGAATCATCAAGATAAGTGTAGTGAAAGTGCGGGAAGAAAAGGGCTCTGACCCCTTTTTGGGGGGTTGGTGGTATCTTTCCGGCCAATGCCGTACGGACCCTAAGCCCATGCCACTCGACCTTGAGTACGTTCGCTCCCAGTTTCCCCAGTGTGCCGACTACCCCGAGGTAGTGTTCTGCAGCAATGCCGGCGGCAGCTTTGTGGCGGCTCCGGTTATCGAGCTGCTCAACCACTACAACACCCATACCCGGGTGCAGCCCTACTCCCCTTTCACCCCCTCCCGGGAGGCCGGTGAGGCCATGGACAAGGCCAGGGCCAACTGGGCCGCGGCCCTGAATGTGGAGGCGAAGGAGCTGACCCTGGGCCCCTCCACCTCCGCCAACAGCTACGTGATGGCCCAGGCGCTGGGCCAGGACTGGGGCCCGCGGGACGAGATCATCATCTGCCAGCAGGACCACGAGGCCAATATCGGCGCCTGGGCACGCAAGGCCGAGGAACAGGGGGCGACGGTATGCGAGTGGGCGGTGGATCCCGCCACTGGCCTGCTGGACCCGGAGGACCTGTACCGACTACTGAATGACAACACCCGCTGGGTGTTCTTCACCCACTGCTCCAACCTGATGGGCACGGTAAACCCGGTAGCCGAAATCACCCGACAGATTCACGCCCGATCCCCGGCCAGGGTGTGCGTGGACGCGGTGTCCTACGCCCCCCACCACATCCCCGATGTGAAAGCGCTCGGCGTGGATATGTATATGTTCAGCCTCTACAAGGTGTACGGTCCCCACCAGGGGCTGCTGTATGTAAGGGCTGAGCTGTCGGAGGAACTGGCCGGCCAGGGCCACTACTTCAATCGTGACGATCCGGCCAAGCGCTACAACCCGGCCGGCCCCCAGCACGGGCAGATCGCCGCCTGCCAGGGGGTGCTGGACTACCTCGAGGCCCTGCACGTGCGGCACGGCGGCAGCACCGCGGATGACGGCGCGCGGCGCAGCGCGGCCCTGTACGACCTGATCACCCAACAGGAACGGGCGCTGGCGGAGCCGCTGCTCGATTTCCTGGATAGCTCCGGCAAGGTGCAGCTATTGGGTAAGACCCACTGCCGTGACGGCGACCGCGCCCCCACCATCGCCTTCCGACCGGTGGCCCACAGCTCTGCCGCCGTGGCCGCTGCCCTGCAGGCCGACGGCATCGGCACCGAGAACGGGGATTTCTATGCCCCGCGGGCACTGGAAGCGATGGACATCGACCCCGCCGACGGTGTGGTGCGCATTTCACTGCTGCACTACAACAGCCTGCAAGAGGTGGAGCGCATCCTGGCAGCGCTGGATAGAGCGCTATAGCATACGTAATATCCCGCACAGGGGCCGGTGCTTCAGCCAGATCATTGCCTACTCCATCGAAACCGCCGGTGCCCTGGACCTCGACTGCGAGCTACAGTTGTACTTCTCCGCCATCGGCAAAGTGAAGTTCGAGTTTAACGGCAAGACCAATATGACCGAGATTTCCCGGGTGATTTCCCAGCGGGTACTGTAAGCCGCGCTAGCCGCTGGCCAGTTGCAGCTGGTTGCGGCCACCGCGTTTGGCTGCATACAGCGCATCGTCGGCGCGCTTGCTGGCCTTCTTGATGCTGTCTTCTGCAGTCACCCGGGTCAGGCCAATGCTCACCGTGACCGAAATCTGCTTGTCTTCATCTTCCAGCGGCGAGTTGGCGATACGCTGGCGCAGTTCCTCGAGCCGGGCCCGGGCGCCGCTCACCTGCTGGGTGGGCAACAGCACGGCGAACTCCTCTCCGCCGATCCGCGCCACGGTGTCGGTCGCGCGCAGCTCCTGCTCCAGCAAGCGGGCCACGTTCTTCAGCACCTGGTCGCCGCCGTCGTGGCCGTGACTGTCGTTAATCGACTTGAAGAAGTCGATATCCAGCAGCGCCAGACACAGGCCGTCGCCACCGCGCTTGAGACGCTCGATTTCCTTGCTGAACACCTCGTTAAAGGCGCGCCGGTTCTTAAGCCCGGTGAGACCGTCGGTGGTGGCCTGCTGGGCGAGGCGTTCATTGGCCCGGGTGAGTTCCTCGGTGCGCTCCTGCACCCGCTCTTCCAGGCGATAGGTCAATGCCTCGCTCTCGGCCAGCGCGGTCAGGTAGCGCCGGTTCATATCGATGGTCTGCAGCAGGGCGAACAGCAGGAAGGCGTAGTTTGACATGGAGGGCACGGTGGTAATGCGCAGTGCCAGCAAGGCCACATCAAAGGCCATCGCACTCACCGCGATCAACAGACTGGCGAACAGCGAACGGGTTACAGCCTGGCGCTCGCGCACCAGCTTGATCAGGTACCAACCCGTCAGCATGAGGACGAAGAGGCCATAGCCGCGGCTCACCGTGCCCCAGCGAATCATCGAGGCCGCGTCACCATTCACTACACTGCCGGCAATCACCGTAAAACACAGGGCGCCGGTCAGCGACACCAGCCAGGCGGGTACGTCGGCGGGCGCCAGGGCGCGCACAAACAGCACCCAGATCAGGATAAACAGTTCCATGGTGTACCAGCCGAACTGCCACTGCAGGAAGTATGGCGTGTCAGGCAGCAGCAGGGGCAGCAGACGGGCGCTATCCAGCATGCGCGCACACATCACCAATGCCGCCAACGCAATATACAGCGGCGCCGTGTCGTGCTTGCGCGCGCTCCACAGGCTCCAGTTGATAAGCGCCAACAGCACCAGCGCGCCGCAGGAGAATGCCCCGAACATGACCTCGGCGCGGATGCGGCTCTCAAGAATATCCTGGGTGCCCAACTCCGGCGGGCGGGTAATCCCACCCAGCGTCGGGTGCAGGGTGTTTTCCACGTGAAACACCAGGGTGGTGGTGTCGGCCAGGGCTGGCAGGCGCAATACCCGGTCGGTGGCGACCTCGTGGCTGTGGTGAATCAACTGCAGTTCACCGGTGGCATCCACAACCCACACCTGCAGGTTGCTGTAACTCTCACCGAGGCGCAGGTAGATCGGCAGGTCGGCGCCGGGCAGTTCGAGTTCCAGTTGGTAGCTCAACTGCGAGCCCAGCGGCGGCAGGTCGAGCTGCTGCAGAGCGCGAGTGACGGGCAGCAGATCCCAGTCGGGTTCGGTGAGGAAGGCGGCGCTGACGACCTCAGGCAGCGCACCGGGTCGCACCTGCCAATTGCCATCCAGGGTGATGGAATGCTCCAGGGTCCAGCAGCGGAAGTCCCGCTGGCTACCCTGCCCGTCGAGCAGACAGGGCTCATCGCTGGCGGCGGTCGGCCCCGCCCACAGCAGTGCAAACAGCGCCAGGGGCGACGCCAGGCATCGAACCACCCGGCCTATGCAGCGACTCCCTCTAGACATGCGGGACAGCTTAAACCATCTCAGATTTACTAAACCCGGCCCAGGTCACACTCTCGAGGTAAATGCACTGACCTGAAAATCAGGGAAATTATCCACTTTTAACCGAACTTGGCAGCAATTTAGCTATCTATTGGGGTTTTACGAGTCGATAACTATCGCCGTCGCTGACCACGTGGCCACCGGTATAGCCCGCAAAGTGGGTGCCTATTACCAGGGTTGGCGTATCTGCGTGCTCCGCGAAGACGGCGCGCCGGGTGGTTTCGGCCTGTTGCGGGTGATGATCAGCGGCACTCTCCCAATGCAGGCGGGAGAGCTGGCAGGGGTGGTGCACGATATCCCCGGTAATCAGTGCCCGCGCGCCGCCGGAGTCGACCTGTATGCTGACATGGCCCGGGGTGTGACCGACGGTGGGCACCAGGCGAACTTCCTCGCAGACCTGGTGGCTGGTCTCCACCTGGTCCACCAGCCCGGCGTCGAATACCGGCTGCACCGAGTCGGCGAATACCGCGGCGCTGAACTCCTCGTCGGTATCGCGGTAGTGCTCGAACTCGTCCCGGGCCAACAGGTAGCGGGCATTGGGAAAGGTGGGCACCCAGGCGTCGTTCACCCGCATGGTGTTCCAGCCCACGTGGTCGACGTGCAGGTGGGTGCACAGCACCACATCCACCGCCTTGCGGTCGAAACCCGCGGCCGCGAAATCTGCCAGGAATTCGGTTTGTAGCTGGTGCCAGGCCTTGTAGGGCAAGCGGTCCTTATCGTTGCCCACGCAGGTATCCACCACGATGGTCAGCGAGGGGGTTTCCAGCACCAGCGCGTGAATGCTGAAACGCAGCCGTCCCTGCTCGTCCATGAAATCCGGATAGAGCCACTCAATGGGGCGTACGTTTTCCGGTTTCGCCTCGGGCAGAATCCACTCGCCGCCACCCACGGTTTCCATCTCCAGAAGCTTGGTGATGGTCACCTCGCCGATCTGCCAACGCTGGTTCACAACGGCACTCATGCCAGGGCCTCATCAAAGCGCACCGAGCGCGACACACCGGTGCGCAGCAGCAGGTAGAGCATCAGGCCCAGGGGCCCCGCCATCATGGTGGCGAACAGAAACGGCAGGGTCAGCCAGTGGTTGATGCCCTGGCGCTTGGCATCGCGCACAATCCAGGCACCAATAAATAGATCAAACACCAGGTAGTGCACCCAGCCGGCGATCACCGCCCAGGGGCTCTGGAACATCTTCATCAGCGACTCCAGGTCGGCAAAGCCAGCGCCCTCCGCCGGCGGCGGCCCGAAGAACAGCGCCCAGGTGTACAGCGGACCGAGCAGCAGCGGAATCCACACCGCGTGGACCGCATACTGTGTGACCTTGTGATGCGGCAGCACCGCCAGTAACAGCCAGGCGGGCAGCACGGCGACATTGATGATGGAATAGATCTGGTCGGGGGACATGTACAGCTCCAAATTCTTATTGTGCCCTGATCCTATCAAGCGTTGCCAAAACAGGCACCTTTCTTAGGAGGGGCTACCGCTGCTTCTGCTCAGCAGCGCTAGATGAAGCAGATTTGATGAGGAAAAAGCGCGCAGAAAAACTCCGCTTTCGTAGACTGAACATACCCCTTCAACTATCGCAGTAAAACCGCAATAACATGAAGGGTAACGCCCATTGAAGAGAACAGTGCCAGGGAGGCAACGATGAAATACTTCTCGGAAGGAAGTCGCAGTATCGACGAAATCGATCACACAGACGCCAGCGCTATCAGTGGAGGTGTCGCTCCAATCATAGGCCTGGTCGCGGCGGGCATTGGGCACTTCACTGCCCGAAGCCTTGTCGGTGGGCTGGCAGCTCGCTACGGTCTCGGTTATGCAGTATTTGAGGTGGCGCGGTCCTACGGTGGCGGGGGTAAGAGGTACACTGGAAACGACGAGCACCGTTAAGCTGCGCCAGAGCCCCTGGTCTGCGCTACCGTACGGCGCCAGGTGTACCGAATGAGGGGCGTGACCGAGGGCCGTTGATCCAGACGCAGCCGCTAGCTGAGAAGCGGGGGGGCCAAACCATGTTAGGTTCTTGGATAGGAATAATCGCTACCGCAGCCATCGCATGGCTGGGCTATTTCTTCGGAGTGCCGCTATGGGCCATTCTTATCGCGATAACGATCGGCACGATCATCGAGTTTGTAGTCTTGAAGCAGCCTTCAGATGATTCGCAAGCAGGTGATTGATCCTTGCCTCCCGCTCACGCGGTAGCCATCCTGCACTAGGGAAACAGCACTACCGGTGCGAAGCGCGGCAGGGTCTGGAAGGGAGGCTCGGGATTGGCGTCGGCCTTGGCCTGCAGGAAGGCTTTGGTGTCCTCGGCGCCCGCGGCCAGGAAACCGGCAATGCGCACCTCGCCGGTCATGGGCTGGT
>JANQIO010000059.1 GCA_028282105.1 Halieaceae bacterium
AGCGGCCGATGCCGACGGTGCGCTGCTTGAGGATGGAGTTCTGCATGGCCATTTTCTCGTAGTGGTCGAGCCGCGCCGGCATGCTGTCGATAAACTCCCGCACCATGGTGTCCCAGCCCTCGGGCAGGTCCTGGGCGACGCCGCCGATGCGGAACCAGGCCGGGTGCATGCGCCCGCCGGTAATCGCCTCGACAATGCCGAACAGGCGCTCCCGGTCGGCAAACATGTAGAACACCGGCGACATCTGGCCGACGTCCTGGGCGAAGGTGCCGTAGAACACCAGGTGGCTGGAGATGCGGAACAACTCGGCCAGCATGATGCGAATAACCTGGGCACGTGGCGGTACGCTGACACCGGCCAGGGTCTCCACCGTTTGCAGGTAGGCAAGGTTGTTCATCACACCGCCCAGGTAGTCGATGCGATCGGTGTAGGGAATGTAGGAGTGCCAGGTCTGACGCTCACCCATTTTCTCAGCGCCCCGGTGGTGGTAGCCGATGTCCGGTACCGCGTCGACCACGACCTCCCCATCCAGTTGCAGGGCAATGCGGAATACACCGTGCACACTGGGGTGGTTGGGTCCCAGGTTGAGGAACATGAACTCGGTGTCCTCGGTGGCCCGCTCCATGCCCCATTCCTCGGGGCGGAACAGCAGCGCATCCTGCTCGCGGTCCTGGCGGTCGGCATCGAGGCTGAAGGGTTCCATCTCGGTGGCGCGGGCCGGGTGCTCCTTGCGCAGGGCATGGCCTTCCCAGGTGGGGGGCAGCAGGATACGCCGCAGGTGTGGGTGGCCGGAGAAGCGGATGCCGAACATGTCCCAGGTTTCGCGCTCGTACCAGTTGGCGTTGGGCCACAGGTCCACTGCGCTGGGCACCTCCGCCGGTTCGACCACGGCAACCTTGATGCGCAGCTCGGCAAAGGGTGTCAGGCTCAGCAGATGGTAGACCACCGTGAAATCGGCGGCGGGGTGACCGTCCCGGTGCTCGCGCAGCCGTTCGTCGATCCCGAACAGGTCGAAGAGCATGGGGTAGTCGGGCTTGAGCTCGCGCAGCACGCTGAGCAGCTCATCTCCCGGCACCCAGTAGGTGGGGGTGCCGTCGGGGCAGTCCTGGCGCGCGAACCGGTCCGCGCCAAAGCGCGTCTTTGCGACGTCTTCAGCTGTGCCTGCGCTGTCATTCAAGCCTGCGCCAAGCATACGGGCCTCGCTGCGTGTTACTGCGAAATGTGGTTCGGCACTCCCCTAGATGTGATCCGGACTCCTGAGTTCTGTTTGTTGGCTTCGCTCCTCGAGGAGGCGATCACGCTGACTGGGCAACTCGGGCTTGATAACCGTCTGGTCACCCACCACCCAGCTCAGCGGCCGCCTCTCTTGTTTCACTGCGTCCTGCAACATCATCAGCCCCTGCATCAGGGCTTCCGGTCGCGGGGGACATCCGGGGACGTAGACGTCCACGGGAATAAACTTGTCGACACCCTGCACCACGCTGTAGATGTCATACATGCCGCCGGAGTTGGCACAGGATCCCATGGAGATAATCCAGCGCGGCTCCAGTAACTGGTCGTAGAGGTGCTGGACCACCGGCGCCATCTTGCGGAAACAGGTGCCGGAAATCACCATCAGGTCCGCCTGGCGGGGGGTGGCGCGGATCACTTCCGAGCCAAAGCGCGCGATATCGTGGCGGCTGGTAAACGAGGTAGCCATCTCCACGTAGCAGCAGGAGAGGCCGAAATTGAAAGGCCACAGGGAGTGCGCCCGGCCCCAGGCGATCAGGTCTTCGAGGCGGGCAAACATCACGTTGCGCTTGACGTACTGCTCGATGTCAGCGCTGCCGGGGCTGTTGGCGATGACGTCTTCCGGACGGCTGAGGCTCCACTCCATCAGGGCACTTCCCCAATAGGCGGCGCGCCCTCCAGCCCGAGGCGGGTCTTCTGTCCCCAGTCCAGTGCGCCGGAGCGCCACTCGTACACCAGTGCGACTGCGAGTACCACGATGAACACCATGATGGCGGCATAGCCTTGCCAGCCCAGTTCAAAGAAGGCGATGGCCCAGGCAAAGATGAACACGGTCTCCAGGTCGAAGATCACGAAGAAGATGGC